>CALKLP010000357.1 GCA_937991965.1 uncultured Verrucomicrobiales bacterium | reverse complement strand
TGCTTTCTGATAGGGCAGTTTTCATCATCTGGATCTACTAAGGAAAAGTAATGTGGGGTCACCGCAGTGGCGAGCTTTCCTGCTGTTTGCATGATCCCGGCGCGTTCGTTCTCAGTCAGCTGAATGGCCTTTTCTAGCTTTTCTAATGAGGTAAGGCGATTCCGAAGCTGCCATTTGTAGTCGTTCCATTTTTCATGTGAAACGTCGAACAACTCAAGCATACGTTCAGTGCTGGAAGTCGAAAATGCTTGGCGAGAGGCCTGGATTGGTGAGTTTGTCACAAGGAATTTTTGATTTAATTAATTTTAGATTGACACAAAACGAGTAAAAAGTAGCCTAACCTCCGTTAAGAACAACAAAAAAGCATATGTTTAAAGAAATTTTCAAGGAAATGTTTCATCCGAGCAAAGCTGCCATCATTTCTTCTCTGAAGAGATCTGACGGCTTGCCTGTGTCCGAAGTGGCAAAAGAAGTGGACATGAGCTACATGGGTGTCAAGCAACACTGCATAAACTTGGAGAAAATGGGGTTCTTAGAAAGCTGGCGCGTCCCTCGCAAAGAAGTCGGGAGACCTGAAAAGCTATACAGGCTTACAGCCAAATGTGATGAGCTATTTCCTACGGCGGGGGCTGATGTTAGCATAGAGATATTAGATGGAGCTACTGAAGCCTTCGGTGAAGATGCTCCAGAAAAATTACTTCGCAACTACTTTCAGAAGAAACAAGATGCATGGTCAAAGCAGATTCCTACATCTGCGACACTTGAAGAAAAAGTAAAAGCGGTTTCTGAACTAAGGGAGGCCGATGGCTTTTTTAACGTCCTAACCGTAGAGGATGACAAATCTATAAACATCAGAGAGTATCACAATCCTCTCACCCGAATCACTGAAAAATACCCTATTTTAAGCGAGCTAGAGCATGCCATGTTAGAGCAGCTTACAGGGACTCAAATTAAGCGAGCCATTACCGAAGGGCCACATGGCCAACAGTTGACACATTACGGGATTAAAAGTGTAGCTTAGCGCAGTCGAACACTCCCACCAAGATTAGACACCTGTGAGAATCAGGTGTTTTTTTATGGCTTCAAGATCAGAATTCTACCATACCATTATTATGCTCAAAGCCTCGGTCATCTTATTAACTATAGTCACGCTCGGAATCCAGAGTTTGGTTGCCTCTCCCGCATCCCTGACGACATATTTCAAGACTGACAGTGAATACGTGCAGGCTGAATTCGGAACAGTCCTTCCCCCAGAGGCCATTAAGCCCTACCTCGCAAAACTGCGCCATGCCGCGAGTGCTGATCCAGAATGGTTTAGGAATTACAGTGATTCCATCCAAGCTGACGAACCTATACCTTACCACGAAAAGTTAGGTCTTACCAAAGAGGAATACGATGAATACCGTGCGCTTTGGAACCAGCGTACGTTCAAGAAACTCAAACGAGTGGATCTGCGCTTAGAAAAAAAGAAGGACGACACCTGGATGATTCGCGCAACTGGCCCTGGCTTTCCGATTCAAGCCCTTACCTTTAGCGCAGATTTCCAAACGATCACCTCTCCGAATGGCACTCTCAAAAGAAGTGCTGATATTTCATCCAGCCAAAACGCATTACTTAGAGCTTGGTCTGGGGCAGAATGGGTATTGGAATCCAAGGGCTCGATCTCGGATACACGCGAAAACTTCGCAATTGGGAAACAAGCGAACAACAAGACAGGCTACCTACTCTACCGGATGCAAGAGATCTCCTCCACAGGCAGGAAACTCTATGACAACCAGATCCTCCTTCAGTTCCCGCTGAAAAAATAACTTTTCGCTTCGACTTATTTCATGTCTTGGGGGCAAAAAAACATCAGGAATCCGAGGCGAATTCTCGTATTCTGTTTACTTCTCACACTGATTTTTCTGAGTGTTTTTCTACTGACTTTAAACTCAACTTATGTGCGCAAGAAGGTGGAGCAGCGTGTTACTCGGATTACGCAAATCCCCTTTCACTACAAAAAGGCACAGCTCACTGCGGTGAATCAAATCACGTTAAAGGAGGTTGCTTGCGGGAAAAATACGTCCATCCCAGAAATCAAGATCGACCTCAACCTGATGAAATCGTTACGCACGAGAGAACTCACTATCCAGCGCGTCACCGTCGATTCCCCACACATCAGCATCGACCTTGACAAGCTAGAGCAAAAGCTTAAGGAAAGTGCGAAAAAACAGATAAAACCACCTGCAGTCGCTCTCGCACAAAGCCTCCCGAAAAAGACTCCTAACGCGAAGCCACTAACTGCACCGGTCACGAAAAAGAGCCCGAAGAAGAAAGCCCCAAAAACCGTAAAGCCGGTGCCAAAAGTTGCGGAAATCAACCGGCACTACCCCGCCCTCTCTGTCAACAACTCCACCCTCATCTTCCACTCAAAACGCCTTCCCAAAGAACGCTTCACACTCACAGGCGTCTCGATCGATACAAAGGCCGGCACGAACTCATCGCAGGGTGTGCTCCGCTGGAAATCCTCACACAAAGAGACCGAAATTGAATTCCCGATAGCCTTAGAAGGTAAAAAGCTCAGTATCCCAAAGCATACACAAGAAATTCTCGGCACCAAGCTGACCTTGGGCGGTAGCATTGGCTTAATTTCCGCACTCCCTTGCGCCTTTGAGATGCAGGTTCAATCAACGAAACCGGTCGCCTACCACTTACCGAATGATGACATGCTTTCTGTTCACCTTGATGCACTGGCTACCCAACTCAGAATTCGGGGCCAACTCTCTGCCCCCCACACTCTCCAAGCCATCTCGCAATCTCATTTGGCCAACTTCACCCCTCACCACAAAACCCGCGGAGAACATAACTTTGAGACTGGCCGGATAGATATACGCCTTTTCAACGGGCAGATCCACATCCCCAGTTTCGCACTTCAGAGCGAAGAACTAAGCTTAATGGGTAACGGCATGGGCTCGATAGACGAATTCAACCTCGTCTGCCGCACCATTACAAACGATATCTGGCAAGAACATGGGACAAAACTGATCCATGGACTCCGCATCCCAAGTAAACTCCGGCCATTTTCCCCACTAGAAACTGAGGAGCGATTTTTTAATGACAGCTACCTCAGAATCACTCCTGCAACCGGAGTTGAATTTAGTCTGAACCCGAAAAAAAAGTGGACTTCACTTGGCACTTGCTGGAAATCCGCTAAAACCTTTCTTGTCCGAGAACTGTGGACTGAAGAACAATGAGAATAATTGCCGGAATCTGGAAGGGAAAAACCATCCAATCGCCTAGTGAAGGCACACGACCATCGACCGACCGCACGAGGCAGGCACTCTTTAGTATATTACAAAACGTTATCGAAGGAGCACGCGTCCTCGACCTCTTTGCTGGTTCTGGAGCGCTTGGGCTTGAAGCGTTAAGTCGGGGGGCAGAAAAGGTTGTTGCAGTCGAGAGTGATCGCGCCTCTTGCCGAGTAATCACACAAAACATACGCTCCTTGGAAGCAGAGAACTACACGTCCTTGCAAAGAGATGTGCTGGCCTATCTCGACACCCCAGGCACCGAGCAATTCGACTTAATTTTTGCTGACCCTCCGTATGAGAAAGACTTCTCAGATAGCCTTCTTCTCTCGGTACTATCCCACCCCTGCTGGGAACAACGAGCTAGTGCTGATGCCTATTTCATCACGGAGTCTCCCCAAGATCTCACCAAAACAGGGCTCCTTCCGTCCTACTGGAAGGTAATAACCAAGAGGAACTATGGAAAATGCCACATCACTGTCCTCCAGCGTATTTCCGAGTCATGATTATTGCGATTTATACGATTTTACTGTTTCTCGCATGCCTAGTCGCAGCTCCGGCCTGGATGATCAAGATGCGAAAGCGAGGAGGCTGGGGAACGGGATTACAGCAACGTATCGGAAACTATTCAGCGATCGATTTTCAAGCGCATCAACACTCTGATTACTACCATGCGGTTAGTGTAGGTGAGGCGGTGATGGCGCTGAAGGTGATCGCCGAATTGGCCAAGTCGAATCCAGATTACCATGCCGTTATCGCATGCACAACCGCTACAGGACACGAAATCGCACGCACGCAATCGACACAAAACACTCTTGTTATCTACGCCCCTCTGGATTTTCCCGTTCTTCTCAACAGGCTTTTTTCTAAACTCTCCCCACGCCAAGTAATCTTAGTCGATTCTGAATTATGGCCTAACCTTCTGCGTTACACGCAAAAGAAAGGAATCCCCCTAAAAATCATTAACGGCCGCATATCTGATAACTCCTACAAACACTTCCTGCGATTTCAGAACTTGCTGAGCCCACTTCTCCAGCACGTAACCGCCGTTTGTGTCGACGGGTCAACGCAGCAGTCGCGGTGGCAAGCACTCGGCGTGTCGACAGAAAACACACACAATGTCGGCAGCTTGAAATTTGATTTCACCGCTAGCGCCTCCACACCTCCAGCGGAATTCAACGAGCAGCTCCAGGCTTTCCCGCCTCATGATTTAAAGATCCTACTCGCGAGCACACATGCGGCAGAAGAACAGGCTCTCGCAGAAGAACTGCAAAAACTCCCCCTAAATTTCCTCCTTATGGTCGCCCCTCGTCATGCTGAGCGGCGCATTGAAGTCCAGACCTCACTGGAAACGCTCGAATACACGGTCACGACACGCACGCGCTTTAGCCAACCCTCCGCCACAGGGGCACACGCATTTTTACTTGATACGACAGGAGAGCTCTCCCGCTGGACTGGCATGGCAGACATTGTCATCGTAGGTAAATCATGGCTCGCTAAACAGGGGGGGCAAAACCCCTTCGAAGCGATTTCTCAGCAAAAACTCGTCATCTGCGGTCCATACATGCAGAATTTCGAGCCCCTTTTCTCTGAAGTCGTTTCCGCCGGTGGAGCGCTTCAGCTAAAAAACATTCAGGATTTATCCTCAAGAATCACTGCGCTGAATGAATCTAGCGACATAAATACAATCGCCAAAACCGGGAAAAAACATTTAAAAACAAAGCTTGGAGCGACTCAAAAAACCTCCTCTATCATTGATAATCAAAAGATTTCATCATAAAAACAAAGAAAAACATTGCATCTTAGTAACAAGTTCTCATTAAATACGTTGTAACTATTAACAATTATGTCAGCTGAAACCAACATCAAGAAGTCAACCGAGCAACTCGAAAAAATCGGAGTCAAAGTAAATACCGCCCTTATCGAAAAAATCGTAAAGCGTCTCGGAATTGCAAATCAGAGCGTAGATGCCTCAAATGTAGCCGCTACAGATCCTAGTGAAGTAGAACGCCTCAAGAAGAACTTCGTCATCAAGAAGTTAGAACAGCCGGACAACGCTGCTACTGACAAAGCGATTGCTGATGCACTCCTGAAAATGAAGCCTCACCGCCTCAAGCAACGTGGCGCGGTATATTACCTTCTCACCGTGCACTTCGGTAAAGAAAGCGTTTACATCAAATAGTCTTTTCTCCTATGAAAATATGAAGGCCACTTCGGTGGTCTTTTTTGTGTACCCACCTAAATACCAATGAGAATAAAGCTGCCGAGAAAGATATATCACATCGGTTCTTGATCATTACGTCCAGCCTGCAGAAGTTAAGACGATGAAACTCACGGCAGAACAAATTTCGACCCTTACTCAAAAAGCGAGCGAAGGAGCTCAGTTAAATGACCTCCAGAAAATTATCCAAACTGAATTTGAGCAAAACATCACGTATATGGAGACTCGATTTCTCATCTCAGATTTAGGCATCAATATTTTGACAGAAGAGGTAGCTGAAGAAAAAGGCGATTCCGAGATCGAAACTGCTCAAGAGCCTATTAGCGAAGACAACTCAGGGAAAGTCTCGGTAACTGTAGATGAAATCACCCGCCCTGGTGCAGTGGTCAACGGGCGAGTCACGTGGAGTGACGGCAAGTCCGCGAGCTGGATTATTGACGAAGCTGGAGGGCTTGCGATGGATGCTGAAGACCCAACTTACCAGCCTCCTCAAAAAGATATTGAAGATTTTCAAATGCAACTCCGTCAACTCCTAGGAGCATAGAGATAATTTCTTGACCAAGCTTCCCCAATTTATTATTAATTAATTCAGTCATGAAACACTTACGTAATACTCTCTCCCTAGGACTTTTAGGGTTATTTTTCGCCTCTTGTGGACCTATAATTGTAGAACCAGTCAGACCTCAATCAACCTTACCACAGGAGCTCCCAAGCACGCAATCCGCGCCACCCTCCACTAGTAGCACCTCGACACAAACCGTCACCTCACAGGCTCAGAAGGAGATTCGCGAACAAACAAGTTCTGTGATGCAACCAACGACAACTTCCAGTGTCACCACCCCGACCATTCCGACGACGCCTGCAACCAGCTACCCAGTAGCGCTACCTATCCCAGGAAAACCAGGATACGTGTATAACCCTTACAACAACAACCCTGTTTACGTTCAGGGCATCCCCTCCGGTAAAACGGTGCGCGACCCTAAAGATCCGAATACAGATCACGTATTCCGCACACCATAAGGGACAACAAACTTAACATCGATTTATAGACTTTCTCCCCTTCGGAGAGAGTCTTTTTTTTCAACAATTCCTTTTTGTAAGCTTGACCAACACCTCTAAAATCACTTTTCTCCCCCTTCTATGCTACGTCACCTCCTCAAATCCAAGATCCACCGCGCTGTTATCACAGGTGCAGACGTGGAATACGAAGGCAGTATCGAGATCGATCCCGTTCTGATGGAAGCCGTTAACATTGTCGATGGAGAACGAATTCTCGTAGCCTCTATAACTTCGGGAAACCGACTCGAAACCTACGTCCAAACTGGCAAGAGAGGTTCGGGAGAAATCCTCATCAACGGCGGTGCTGCTCATCGCATTAAACAAGGAGAACTCGTCGCACTCATGACCTTTGGGTTATCAGAGGAAGAAATCGTTCCGCGTAAAGTCCTCGTGAATGAGAAAAACGAGATTATCCGTAAGAACTACGAGGACTAATCCTAAAATTTTAAAAAAATGACCTCCACCGTTGACAGAGGGAAAAAAATACGCATTATACCCAACCACATTCGATAGTAATTATGAAAAGAACTTTCCAACCATCAAAAAGATCACGTACACGCCAACATGGCTTCCGTGCTCGTATGGCTACCAAAGGTGGTCGCGCTATCATTAAACGTCGCCGTCAAAAAGGCCGTAAGCGTCTCATTGCCAAAGGTGCTGAGATCAAATATAAAAGACACACCGTCCAGCACAACACCAAGTAAGGCTCACTTACTTAACCATAAAAAGAGCGCAACATTCGTTGCGCTTTTTTTGTATACTCGTATCCAGAGAGGCGCCACATACATGGCACCCTCCTCATTCAACTCTATTTCTCAAGCTCCACCTTGTTGATCGCGTCAATTAAGAGCCTTAGGCGACCATAGTCTCTTCTCTTATGTTGGAAGATAATCCGAGGTAGGTTGAGATACTCCCGCTCACCCTTCAAAGGCTCAGAGATCTCCATTTGGCCTTCTTTCACGAGATCCGCGAAGTCCTCATTTAACTGGTCCAGTTCCTTGTTAGAAGGCGCATGATTAACCCGGATAATTAAGGTATCTTTCACGTAACGATAACTGTGAAAGTTCTTATAAAAGGTCTGAATCTCATCAATCGCATCTTGAACGGAGTCCATCACCTTCCATAGATGAAAGTCTGTCTCGGAAATGTATTGGTTCTCTAGCAAAGCCGAACGCACAAATTCATCCCATTTCTTCCAATAGTCAGAACCAGGTGCGTTCAATAAGATTAAAGGGTAAATGGTCGCTTTCCCCGTCTGAATGAGCGTCATCGCCTCAAACATTTCGTCCATTGTGCCGACTCCACCAGGGCATGCCACTGCCGCATGGGCCTCTTTGACAAAGGAAAGCTTACGAGTGAAGAAGTAATTAAAATCGATAAGCTTCTCATCTCCGTCGATAAATTCGTTCGCACTTGCCTCAAACGGGAGCGAGATATTCAGCCCGAAGGACTCCTCCTTCCCTGCCCCCTCATTACCAGCCGCCATAATCCCAGGACCCGCGCCGGTAATTGTCATGTAACCAAGTTCAGCCATTTTCGCGGAAAATTCCTTAGCTGTTTGGTATTCTGGATGATCTTGTGGAGTTCTCGCCGAGCCAAAAACGGCCACTTTTCGGCGATGGTTATACTTATCAAAAATTGCATTAGCATGATGCATCTCCTTAAGCGCGCGGTTAAGCATTTTAAAATCGCCAGGAGTAGCTCCTCCTCGGGCGAGCTGCACTGCCGTAATCATCATCTCCGCAAGTGCACTTTCATTATCTACTGATGGGATGGAGTCACAAAGCTGAAGAATTGTTTGGTCCAACTGGCCATTTCCAGTCGTGCCGAGATATTTCGGGGTCTTTTTGATCGGGAACTGTGGGGAGCTCCCCGTGAAGTCAAAGTCTGTCATACTAAGACCAATTTAACGAGTCCCACTAAGTAAGCAAGCCAACATTCACCCCTTGAGCATCCGTTAAGACTAAGACGATATTAGGACGAGAGCTAAAAAGAGACTCCGCTTGTAACAAGAAAGCGGGCGCTAGGGTTAAGAATGTTTTGATCATGATCAAAGTTAGTTGGTTTCCATTATAGCTATGCCTTGTCAGGTAAGCAGCCCGTTTAAGCAATACGATCCCCTAAGCTTAGGTCTTTCACCGCAAACAAAAAACCATCTATCTGATTTCTCTCGTTCATTCGTAAAACAGTATTGACGAATAGACTCATGTTCGTCACCTTATCTCATTCACTCTATTGTAATACAATGTCAGAAAACGAAACAACAAGTCCCAGCCTCTTAGGGGAGATCGAACAAGGCCCTTCAAAGTTCGATCAATTCTTGGATAGGAATCAGAAAAACCTCATTATTGTCGGGATTGCTCTAGTTTTACTCGTGGCGGGATACATCATCTTCCAAGGCTTACAAAAAAATAAGGGGCTATCGTCCAGTGCCGACTTCATGAATGCCGACACCGCAGAGGCTTATCAATCAGTAGCTGACAACCAAGCGGGAACACCTGCAGGAGGTTCCGCGCTAATTGCCCTCGCTAATGAACAATGGGACAACGACTCGCACTCCGAGGCCATACAAACCCTTAAATCATTCTTAGATCAATACGGCGATCATGCTGCCTATCCCGCCGTCCTCGTCAACTTAGCGAGCAAACTCACGAACACTGGAGAATCTAGCCAAGCAAAAACTCTACTTGAGGAAGCGATAGAACTGGAAGATCCGACCTTTTCCCCGGTCGCGCAGTATCTCCTATCTGAATCCAAAGCCGTGGCAGGCGACCTCGACGGAGCAGTGGCTCAGCTAGAAGGATTAACCAGTATGTCAGATGCGGAACTTGGTGGACTTAACTCACTTGCTGAGCAAAACATAAAATTCACGAAGTCTCCTGTCCCCGAAGTCAAACAAGCTCCCGTAGTTGAAATAGCTCCTGACCAGGGAACTGAGTAAATTATACTCCACTTTTGACTTTCAAAACTTTTTAAAACACATTAATAATAACTCCCATGTTCGGTAAAACTGATTCAAACAACCTCGTAACCCCTACTTCATCTCCCGCTCCAGCTGAGCAACAGACACAGCCTCAAGCTAGTTCTACACCACAAACGCAATCTGCGTCTACGGGTAGTAATTTCATTTCTAAAGATGTCTCCATTAATGGAAAAATTAAGCTAGCTGGCGACATCACTATCGATGGAACATTAATCGGCGAAATCACCTCAAAAGGAGTTGTAAGCATCAGCAACAACGCGAACATAAAGGCGAACATCTTCGCCTCCTCGATCATTGTTTCTGGGAAAGTTGACGGAAACTTATCCGCAACAGATCGCTTAGAAATCCTCCAAAACGCTAATGTCAAAGGAGATATTAAGACTGCTATTCTCAAGGTTGATCCTGGCGCTACCTTCACAGGAAGTTGCCAAGTAGGCCCGACAGTTAAAGTGGCAGAGCCAAGCGCAACTGCAGCTCCCACTAAGACCTCCGCTCCAGCGCAAAAGCCTGCAGCTAGCCCACAGCCTGCGAAAGCTTCGTAGGCCTTTTATTATCTTTAACTAGGAGGAAGGGACTATTATTTCACTATTCAAAAGGGGGAATAATGACAAGGTTACCGTAGAATGCCCAAAATGTGGTAATTCTCAGGAAGAATCGTCTCTTGCTCTTTCTACGAACTGCAGATCGTGCGCTCAATACTTTAAAATTGAGAAGGGAAAAGCTCTTCCTATTGCAAACGGCTCTGACACGAAGCCCGCCTTCCTAGAAGAAGCCAATGCTGATGAAGTTACGACACCACCAGTCGAACCAAAAACCAAAAAGCCCACTCCTAAGAAAACGGCAAAAAAGAAAACTGCATCGCCTGCTCCGATAGACGTCTCAGGCAAAGTCACCAAGGCGGTAGAGATTGAGCAACCAGAGTTATTTGGCGACTCTTTATCTAAGCAAGATGCCCCCAAAGCTTCAATAAAAGAGCCCAAAAAAAAGGAAGCTAAGCCTGAAAAAGCTCCTTCTCCTGCGTTGTTAAAAGAAGATGATGACGACGGCCGAGATAAATTTTTCTCAGATGACGAGCTCGCAGAAAGGTATATCGGATCTGACCGCTCTAATCGTTATTATAGTTACGAGGGCGATGCCCGGGAGAAATCCATCGAATGTTACGAATGCTTTAAAACGCATTCCATTATTAAAGATGCGACCTCCTCTCTTTGCCCAAACTGCGGAACCTATATCGCACTAAAAGACTATGACATTGACACCTATTGGACAAGCACCATCAGAACACGTGGCGATGTCAACATTGGGAAAAAGGGAAATGTGCGAAACGTTACTGTTTTTTGCCATAACCTCACCGTAGAAGGAGAACTCAATGCAACTGCCGACTGCTCAGGGACACTCACCTTCAAACGTAGTGGCCGTATTACAGGCAAAGTCAACTGCATGAAGCTTGTGGTGAACTCTAGTGTCAGCCTCGTGTTCGAAAAAACAGTGAGAGCAGTTGAAGCGGAAATTCACGGAAATGTAACAGCGAACTTCCAGAATTGTGAAAAAATGACATTGCATAAGAAGGCAACTCTAGATGGCTCATTGATTACAAAGGAGCTAGAAGTTCACAAAGGCGGCACTCACACAGGCCAGGCCAAGGTCGGGTAAGCTATTCTTTTTCTACTACCCCATCGCCCAAATTATTCAGCAGAGTAAACCCTGCCGCTTTCGCCTCACTTGCAGAAAACCCCTCTTTCTTCGTATGCGAGACCTTTGAGACTAATTTTACGAGTGGGTTCTTACAGAGTGGGCATTTCAACTCCTGTGCACGATCTAGCGAACGCCTTAGCTCAAAAGGTTCGCGACACATATAACAACTGGAGTCCTTACTTTCAGGCTCTGCAGATTTATACTCGTAGATAGGCATGAGAAAAAATCAAACGAAAATAGGCGATGGAAAACCATCACCTTATAATCTATTTTGGAAATAAAAAGAATTACCAGCTCGACTTCGTCACGCCAGGGAGCATTCCATGTGAAGCAAGCTCACGGAAGGCAATACGTGATAAGTTGAAACGACGCATGAAACCACGGCGACGGCCAGTAATTTCACATCGATTAACTAGACGACATGGGTTAGCATTACGTGGGAGCATTGCAAGACCATCATAGTCTTTATCTGCCTTAAGTTGAGCACGTAGTTTTGCGTAACGTGCAACAACACGTTCTTTCTTTTTATTTCTTTCGATCCAAGCTTTTCTCGCCATAGGACAGCGGACTGTAGAGATCAATCGAGATTAAGCAAGAGTTAATTAACGCTTTTTCGGGTGTGATTTTATCTGGTGGACGGGTAGCGCGCCCATCTTGGGTGCAAACATCGGCATCTTGCCGTATGTTCTCTAACCCAGCGAAGCTGGCTGCCTGAAAATCCACCAGATAAAATCATACCTCGCTTTTTCACAATAAGTTTATGCGGAAATCGTGATTGCAAAAAAGTCAAAACCCTTACAAAACCTCTCGAACTATGAATATGTTGTATTGGATCTGCGTTACCCTGGCCCGCCTCACGGGGAAAGTCATGTTCTCTCTCAAAGTGGAGGGCCTAGAACATATGGTAAAAGCAGGGGAAGGCGGCACCATCATCGCCGCAAATCACCAGAGCTTTCTTGATCCACCTTTAATCGCCGCCGCCTGTAGAGGTCAAATCCACTTTCTCGCGCGCGATACGCTGTTCAAGGGCGTATTCGGCAAGCTAATCAAGGCCGTCAATGCCGTGCCAATTAATCAAAGCGGAGCGGATCTCGCCTCCATTAAAACCATTATCGGTGAAGTCAAAAAAGGAAACCGCATCTTAGTCTTTCCAGAGGGCACCAGAACAGAGGACGGAGAGCTCCAGTCCGCCGCTGCAGGAATCGGCATGATCGTCGCCAAGAGTAAAGCCATCGTGCAACCGGTTTATATCGAGGGAGCCTTCGAGGCCTGGCCACGGCATGAAAAAAAGCCACACCGCCACCCTGTGAAAATCACCTTCGGCGAGCGTCTCGACTTCTCGGACATCGGCCGCGTGAAAACCAAAGAAGAGTATCAAGCCATCGCCGATAAGATCATGGAGAGTATCGAGGCTCTCAAGTAGGCAATAAAAAACCGCACATCCTAAGATGTGCGGAATGTAAGTATTATCAGAGGCTCGCTTATTGCGCCTGCTCTAAACCTTGTTGAAGCGCTTCTTGGAATTCAGGATGATTTATCACCGCTCCAGTGAAGACCGCAACTACGATGAAGCAAATTACGGTAAGAGCTAGAAAGATATAACTGAGGATAAGCCCTGCCCTAGCCAACTCTTTTCCGTCTATTAAGCCCGCTAGTTTTTCATATTTCCCAAGAGACAGATGTCCGCAGACAATGCCTGCTGGCCAAAATAAAAATGCGCAAACCAGTGATACGATTCCGAGTGTTTTTGCCGACTTTAGTTCTTCTTGTTCATTCATAACGTTTTTGTTCTGCACCCTAAATTTGATCACTTACGGATCATATAGCGAGCCATTTTATGAGGAAAGACCACTTCAGCTCCGCATCAGAGCCTCAATCTCATCTACCTCCAGAGGAACAGTAGCGGAGAGATTCACATTCTCTGTCGCCCCAATGTAGTAATTATCCTCGAGACGAATCCCTAGATTCTCCTCAGGAATATAGATCCCCGGCTCGATCGTAAAGACCATCCCCTCCTCCACCACACAGTGGGGCGCAGTAACATCGTGCACATCGATCCCGAGGTGGTGCGATGTCCCATGCATGAAGTAGCGACGCACTGCTGTAAGCCAGTCCTCACTCTCGAGCTCCTCATGCGTAATGAGCGCGAGCTTCACCAGCTCCGCGCCCATGACACGTTGCACCTTCTCTTGATACTCCGAGATCGCGATGCCTGGCCGCAGTAGCCGCTCCGCTTTCTTCATTACGTGGAGCACTGCCTCATAGACCTCGCGTTGGCGTGGGGTGAACTTACCATTCACCGGAATCGTGCGTGTCATGTCTGACTTCCAGCCATTCCACTCCGAGGCCACATCCATGAGCAGTAAGTCCCCCTCTTGGCAGACTTGGTTGTTCTCGGTGTAATGGAGTACACAGGCATTCGCCCCGCTCGCCACGATCGGGCTGTAGGCGAAGCCGTGGGAACCTCCGCGCGTGAACTCATGGATATACTCCGCCTCCACCTCCCACTCCCCGACACCCGGCCTCACAAACCCGAGCACGCGGCGAAACCCGGCCTCGGTCAGTTCCCAAGCCTTCTGGATTTGCGCCACTTCGCGCTCACTCTTGATCATGCGCATCTCGGTCAGCAGTGGAGACAAGCGGCTCAATCGATGCAGCGGAAACCACCCCTTCGCATTCGCGATCAGGGCATCATTTCCTGTCGCCACTGCAGAGTTAAGGCGCGGATGTTCATTGGTATCAAAGGCCAGTGTCTCCGCCTCGACCGCCAACTGACGAAAGGTCGCCTCAAACTCCGAGGCATACTTGACGTTCTCAATCCCCGTGCGTTCTCGAGCCTCCTCGATCGATAACTTATGCCCCTCCCAAATCACGGTCATAGGATCGCTCTCTTGCACAAAGAGGATCTCACGCTGACTCGGATTCTGCGCCTTTGGAAAAAGGATGACGGAAGTTTCATTCTGCCCGATTCCCGTTAGATAATACAAGTTCGAATTCTGCTTATAGAGATGAAACTCATCTGCGTTCGTAGGACTCGCTAGGTTAGAGGTAATCGCAGCCAGCGTTCCAGCCTCTAGTTGCTCGCAAAGTCGCGCACGGTTCTCGATAAATAGTGCCGCATCGGGCGGGGACATTCTCATAGCAGAAATATGCCGAACCCTGGCCTAAATGTCTATTTTTCTTTTCGCGAGCCAAAGGGGAGCGCGAGCGTCCCGCCCGCTAACGGGAGATGACGCGTAACGTTAGAGTGAGATTTATGCCTCACGCAAAGCCGCCAAGACGCAATTTAATTACTGCATCTTCGTATATCTTAACCTCTAAGTTATACAAACGATCGTATATCAGCACAGAGGAGTGATCTGAGACTATTAACCTTGCAAAGTTATATCTCTTGCTTTCTCTGCTTCTTTTTGAAATTTGGTAATATCAGAAAAATAGGTGCTAAACTTGCCTATTTCCGAAATATCATCTCTCACTTTTTGCAGGGATTTTCGAGTGATCGTTTTTCCGTCTTCATGTTCAGCCCAGATCCCATCGATAACTTTTCTCTGGTCTAACCAGTCAGAATGCACATTTTCAATTTTATTGGGAAAATCATCCCATTTGATAGCCGGAAGTATTACGCAGGAAATAAAGGCGCAGATAAAAGAAACGGTTGTTGCGTAAAAGGCTAACTCAGAAAATGCTGTAAATGCTATTAAACTGGCTACGGTTCCGAAACCAAGAGCCAACTTAATTGAGATTTCTATTCTCTTTATTCTACTTGATACCAATGACCAATAGTGACAGTTATAATGTATTCTTGATCTTAATTTCCAAATCTCATTTCTCATGGCAGATAATTCTAAAAACAATAATACATCTAAGGCAACTTCTGAAAATAAACCAGCACCAAAATTTGGAAGCTCAGTAAAAGCCAATAGTGGAGAGGCTAAACCTTTAAGTCCACCTCCTAAACCTCCTCCGAGAAAACAAAATGGTTAACAGGAACATAAAAAGTGTCTGAAACTTTATTTGTTCTTCACCTCACATTCCAACGATAAATCTTGAGTCTTCTATGATGTTGTTTTTTGACTTCGCTGATTCTGAAATCCTTATGAAACGTGATTTTTTCAGTTTCGATTTTCAAGATGGGCTGCAGAGGATAGATAAAGCAACGAAAAGTAAGGGACGCTTTCATGTTAGCTGCATTGAGGCGCAGCTCATCCCAGCTTCATTTCAACAGCGAGGCATGTTGAGGTTCGCCTCTGGAGGCAAGCCTGCTATCGCTACGGACTGAGAGGCGAGTTTATTTTTTTACACCTTAACCCAGCCCTGCGCCCTGTTATTTTGCTGGCGCAAAATCGGGCTTCGACTGGGCTGATATCTCATGACCCTTCAGGCCATTTTGAGACGACTTACACGAACTGTCAGTATGGTTTCAGAAGGCCACATCACTAATATAAATCGAACATACCTTCGAAAAACTGACAATTTACCGATACCAATTATCGCTGGAATGTGAAATATGCCGAACCCTAGGGGCAAATCTATTTTTCTTTTTGAGAGTGACTTCGCGGAAACGGGTCGCCATAGTTTGTCTGATGTCAAAAATTGCGGCGGTATTAGGCACTGATGATGGGCGCGTGGCGGAAGAGGCTCTGAAACTCTTTAATGCCATGAAGCCTGAGGGATCAGAGGATTTTGGGAACGATATAATCGAGGGACAAGCCGACAACACTGATCACGCATCTAGCATCATTGCAGAAACCCTCCAAGCCGTTCAAACCCTCCCCTTTTTTGGTGGGAAAATCGTGTGGCTAAAGGGCGCGAACTTCCTGGGCGATGACCGCACAGGCGGCTCCGAGCGCACCAAGGAGGCGGTCGAGACCCTCATGCAAGTGCTACAGGCCGGTCTAGACCCGAACATTTCCTTTCTGATTAGTGCAACCGCCATCGATAAGCGACGCGCGTTCTTCAAGTATCTCAAGAAGGATGTCGAACTGAAGCTCTATGATAAAATCGACATCTCAAAGGACGGCTGGGAAGAGCAAGTCGCGGGGCTGGTAGTGCAGAAGGCCAAGCCTCTGGGGCTGACCTTTGATGACGATGCGCTGGAGCTCTTCGTGCAACAAGCGGGCGAAGACACCCGCCAGATCACCAATGAACTCGAAAAGCTGAGCCTCTACCTCCATCCGGAGAACAACGTCACCATCGACACCGTGCGCACCATGATCCCACTGAACCGCAAAGGGGTGATCTGGGAAATCAGCCGCTGTGTTGATAAGGGGAACGGGGAGCGCGCCATTCACCTGGTCAACCAGCAAATGGAAAAGGGAGAACAAGCGGTCGGGCTACTCCGCGCGGCCATCATCCCCACCGCTCGGAACACCTTTTTTGCGAAGCTCGCGATGCATGATGCGGGTGTCCAGCGCGCCGATAAGCGGAGCTTCAGCGGGCTCGTGCGCAAGCTCAGCCCCGCCGCCGTGAATGCCCTCCCGAAGAAAGTCGATGGCAGTGTGAACTCCTGGGCGCTGGCCAACTGCGCGCTCGCCGCGAGCAAGCATTCGCTCGAAAAGCTCCGTGGCAATCTAGAGGCCTGCCTGAAGGCCGACCGC
>CALKLP010000356.1 GCA_937991965.1 uncultured Verrucomicrobiales bacterium | reverse complement strand
TGGCTGGCGGTGACTTGACGGTAGAATTCGGGATAATTGAACTTCGCGAACAAGTAGCCTGGGAACATGGGTTCTACCCACCAAATTTTTCCGCGACGGGTCGCTTTCTTGAAGCGAATACGGGGGCAAAATACTTCTACGCCTTCAATATCTGCCAGGATTTTTGCGGCAATGTGCTCTCGTTTTGTTTGGCTACGGAGTACGAACCAATTTGCTTCTTCATCATCCCAACGATTCGACATAATTTTAGCTATTGAGGACGTGTTGTAAAAGGGGTAGGACGACTTTAGCCTGTTTTGTCCAGCGCTTCATTTTTTCAAAGCGTTCTTCGTAAAAGTCTGCGTTGGCTTCTTCTTTCTCTTTCTCCATTTGAGTTTTGATTTGAGTTAGCTTTTCTTCGCCGCTTTTCAAGTGAGGTCGGATTTCTTCTTTGATGAATCCTCCAACCAAGCTTTTGAGATTGAGCTCGGGGGAGTAAAAAGACTTCCGTTCGACTTCTTGGCGATGAATCGCGCCGAGATTTCTTAGGAATTTCAATCCTTGACTAGCGGACCCCTTGCTCATGTCCAGTTTGTCGACGAGATCATCAAGGGATAAAGGTTCTTGTGAGATAAAGAGGATTCCGTAGATTTCCCCAATCGATTTAGGTAAGCCTAAAACACGCACCCCATCGCAAAAGTAGGCGATTACTTCCTCTTGAGCACGCGAGAGGGTAGGGGGAAACGGTTCGGAGGCTTCAGACATTTCTACTAATGTAGACTACGATTTATGCCCTGAGAAGAAGTTTTTACGAGAAGAATTTGGCGTAAGCAGTGTTCTACCAATTCCAAAGATTATCTGGTTTTATTTAAAGGCGCCGATGGTTATTAATTCTATGCAGGTTATCGGAGTGAGATCTCCCTGATTTATCAACACGTCCTAGGTTTTTATGAAAACGGAAATATGTCGATCTACCGATTTTTCGACCTTTGGTGAGTCGTTGACGATCCGCGCGTTCGGGTTGTAGAGGTGTTTTACCTCAATTGCTCCCAGCTTCTGGAGGACTTGGCGCGCCATTATATGCTCTTTATCGAAATAAGAAGTAATTACCATAATACCATCTTGTTTGAGCTTGTTAAGCGCTTGATCGTAGAGTTTTACCCACGCTTTTGGATCGAACCAATAGTTTTGGTGTCTTACGAAGACGAGATCAGGGTCTGTAAGTTCCTTCCACTGATCGAGTTTGTCAGCGCGCCCCTGCCCGAAAGTCACATGTGACAGAGCTTTTTGCCTGGGCTAAAGTAGGTTTCCAGATTTGTTGTGCTTGCTTGATTTCTAGATCTCTTAAGTCAATTCCTTGGATGTGCCCAGATTTCGCTTTTTCTCCAATGATTTTGGTAAGAATCCCTGTTTCATCTGCTCGTCCACAGGCGAGATTTATGGTGTTGATTTCTGATCGTTGACATAATTGATCTTGAAGCAAAGTCTTGAGACTTCTTTCTAATGTAGATAAATCTTCCGCGAGGTCTGTATCACGTTTTTTCAGCTTGTGTGCGTTAGTAGCCATGTGATTTCAGCAATTAGAAAATGATAAGGAGTGTAATATCGCCTTCTATGAGATAGAAGAATTGCTGTTTTATGACCGATCCCTACTTCCTGTAAAGAGTAAACCCATTGGGCTAGAAGCAAAAAAAAGCCCGCGCGAAATGCGCAGGCTCTCATATAAGTTGTATTACCTGTTGGCTTAAGCAACTTCAGCAATCGTCTGAAGGATACGTGATGCGATCGCGTATGGGTTTCCTTGTGAGTTTGGACGACGGTCTTCGATGTATCCTTTCCAGTCGTTGTTAGCAAAGCTGTGTGGAACACGAACAGAGGCGCCACGGTCAGCTACTCCCCATGAGAACTTGTCGATAGACTGAGTTTCGTGGAGGCCGGTGAGACGAAGGTGGTTGTCTGGGCCGTATGCTGCGATGTGCTCGGCACAGTTCTTCTCGAATCCTGCCATGAGTTTATCGAAGTATTCTTTGCCGCCTGTTTCACGCATATACTCGGTTGAGAAGTTAGCGTGCATTCCAGATCCGTTCCAGTCGCCTTTAAGAGGCTTGCAGTGCCACTCGATGTCGAGCTCATACTTCTCTGAGATGCGGAGAAGAAGGAAGCGAGCCATCCAGATATCGTCAGCTGCTTTCTTAGATCCTTTACCGAACACTTGGAATTCCCACTGACCTTTCGCCACTTCTGCGTTGATTCCTTCGTGGTTAATTCCTGCGTGGAGACACGCGTAGAGGTGCTCTTCTACTAGGGTACGTGCGATGGATCCGACGTTCGCGTATCCAACACCACAGTAGTATTCGCCTTGTGGCTCAGGATATCCTGTTGCTGGGAAACCATATGGCTTGCCATCTTCCATGAGGAAATATTCTTGCTCAAATCCGAACCATGTTCCGGCATCGTCAGGGATCGTTGCACGCATGTTTGTGATATGAGGAGTCCCGTCTGGGTTCATTACTTCACAAAGAACAAGCGCTCCGTACTCATTCTCGATGTCTGGGTATACTGCAACAGGCTTAAGAACGCAATCTGAGCTTCCGCCTTCTGCTTGGAGGGTGGATGATCCGTCGAAGCCCCACTCTGGAAGTTCTTCTACTGTTGGGAAGGAATCAAAGTCTTTCATTTGACACTTTGTACGAAGGTTTTGAACAGGCGCGTAGCCGTCGAGCCAGATGTAGTCTAGTTTGTATTTAGCCATGATGTTATATGATAAGTTAGTTTAATCCAGATCGTGGTAAACACAATTCGGATTTGGTCAAGAACAGCAGACCTCGTGCCATCCGTCCAGAAAAACTCTCCTTAAAATGTGATGGCTGGTCTTCTTGTTTAGTATGCCTCTTGGATTCATTAATAAAGAGGCTGATTATTCCCCTGCTGAAGCTTTTGGCTCAATTTTCTCAAGTGAACTCTCCTCAGTTGGGCTCGTGTCTAGAGGGGCGGGCTGACTGAGCGGAGTGAGTGGTTTAGAACTCTCCTCTTCGTTAAAGTTTAAGGCGAAGACCTGATCGCCAGCTGTGGCAACTCCCTTGGTGATATCTGCGGCTAGAAAAGAGCCTATACTTTCTCCTGTGGGAGTTAATGTAGCCTTTCGAGTTCCGCTTTCGATGTAAAGGAGGGGGTGCTTGGTTCCCGATTGGGCATTCAGTAATTTGATGAGAACGAACTGCTCCTCTATATTAACTGTCGCGACTTTGCCAACGTCGGTGGTTTTTCTCTGGTGAAGCTTCTCTACATTGTCGGAAATGTTGCCAGTGGTTTTCTTATTGCCAAGACTACAGTGGCAAAAGAGAGTAAGGCATCCTATGGGAATAAGAAGGGATGAAATTGTCTTTACGTGCATGAGGTCAATTTTATATAATATCAGTGCTCTCTAAAGCGAAAAGTCGAAGAAAACAAATTATTGGTCGATCAATGCTTGACATAGCTGAAAATTTCATTAAATAACTCTTCCCCAATTCTTTAAAAATTATGGCAAACATTCAATCAGCAGCAAAGCGTAACCGTCAGACAATCAAGAGAACGGCTCGTAACAAAGTGCTTTCAACACGCATTAAGAACCTTCGTAAAGAGGTTCTCGCTACTGAATCTACCGACGACAAGTCATTTAAAGAACTCTTCTCTAAGTTTGCCTCTGCAGTTGATAAGGCAGCGCAGAAAAACTACATTCACAAAAACAAAGCAATTAACCTCAAGACCAAGACTTACAAGGCAGTCAACACCAAGACTGCTTAAGTTGGGGTAATCAAAAATCATGAGGAGGCACCTGAACGGTGTCTTTTTTTGTGCCTCGAGATAATTTGGAAACTGCGTCATAGATTTATCCTAGTGGCGCGTCCAAGTTAAATCGTGGGACTGGTGGGGCGCCTCATCGCTTCTAGGTTGCGTAAATTCAGGTAAGAAAGCATTTAGGCAATTGGAGCTCAACTCGAGCAGATTTCCAGATGCTGTCGTTGGCTAGGAAGCACAGAATCTAGCACTGCAACCACTAAATGCCGTGAAAAATAGAGAAAAGATGCCGCAATCATTTGATAAAGGGCGAAGTCTAAAAATTAATAACCACCCGCATCTTTAGATATTGCCAAGATGATTTTTGGAATTGGTATCAGTATGACGGATTCTGTAGGCACAAAAAAAGCCACCATTGCTGGCAGCTCGTATTGTGTAATGTTATACTCGAGATGTAAAATTACTTAACTCCCTTTTTGGAGAGTTTGGTGCCTTTGGTTGAGCCTTGGCGCGCTTTCATACGTGGGTCGATCTTGTTGATGACGTAGAGTGTTCCTTTACGGCGCACAACTTGACATGCAGCGTGACGACGTTTCATAGATGCGAGAGAGGAGAGAACTTTCATAATAAATCTATTGTTAGTGTTAGCCTTCCAACAAGGGGCTGTTGGGAATAGGGGCAAGAACCTAGTCATTAGATAGGTCTGCTGTAAAGAAAAAACTGAGAAGATAGGTGGATTTCTTCTTGCGTCGTGACTCAACCGTTCTGTCTAAGATTGCAGAGATGTTGTAAGTCCAAGATGTTTCATGACAGGCTACCGCAAAAACAATGCTTTTTGTATTTCCATCGCTAATGATGTTCATGCATGCTTCTTTCTAAGATGGAAGAATTCACGCCAACCCCGTTTGATCCCCCTAAGGATGAGAACTTTGAACAAAGTCTTCGCCCTCCTGGATTTGAGGAGTTTCATGGGCAACAGAAGGTGGTTGAGAGGTTGATGTTGATGGTGGAGGCCGCTAAAATGCGTGATGATGTACTGGAGCATGTCTTGCTCTCTGGGCCTCCGGGCCTAGGGAAGACGACCTTGTCTAATATCATTGCCACGATGGCGGGCACGAATATGCATACCACTTCTGGTCCACAAATCGAAAAAGCGGCTGATCTGGCGGGCATCTTGACTAATCTCCAAAAGGGGGATGTCTTTTTTATTGATGAAGTGCACCGCTTGCACCCCTCGGTGGAGGAATATCTGTATCCTGCTATGGAGGATTACCGTCTCGATATCATCATTGACTCGGGGCCGTCGGCGCGGTCAATTCAGCTTAATCTACCTAAATTTACCCTTGTTGCAGCCACTACACGCTCGGGAATGCTTACCGCTCCTCTACGCAGTCGCTTTGGGATTACTAACCGTTTAGATTATTACTCGGCAGAGGAACTTACGGTGATCATTAAGCGCTCCGCCAAGCTTCTAAAGGTGGAGGTGGACGAGGCAGGTGCCTTAGCGATCGGGAGGCGTTCGCGTGGCACCCCTAGGATTGCCAACAACCTGTTGCGCTGGGTGCGTGACTTTACTCAAGTGCGCGCTGATGGAAAGATTACTGATGAAGTTGCCGTCGCGGCCTTAGAAATGATTGAGATTGATCATGACGGACTAGACGAAATGGATAAACGTATTCTGGAAGCGACCATCTATAAGTTTAATGGCGGGCCTGTAGGGTTATCGACCTTAGCGGTGGCGATTGGCGAAGATGCCTCGACATTGGAGGAAGTGCATGAGCCGTTTTTGATTATGCAAGGCTTCATGAAGCGCACCCCAAGAGGGCGGGTGGCACTGCCGAGCGCGTATGAAAAAATCGGAGTGAAGGCTCCCCCGAAGTCGCAAGAAGACTTGTTCTAGATGGTTGAGGCCTAGCGCGCTACAGCGGCTTGTGGATTAGCCATAGTGCTGACGCGGATGAGTTCGGATACGGTCACGAACTTATACCCTTTTGCTATGAGGCCATCGAGGAAAACTGGTAGGGCATCAACTGCTGATTTCTGAATGTCATGCACGAGGATGATTCCTCCTGGCTTTGTATCACGCATGATAATTTTGGTCACTGATTTCGCATTCTTGGATTCCCAGTCGCGGGAGTCGACAGACCAGAAGATTTCAGGGTACTTGTATTTGTCGAAAATCATTTGTCGCTGGGCGGATTTGATGGCGCCGTATGGAGCACGCATGATTCTAGGTTGGATACCAGTGGCTCGCACAATGGCGTCACGACCGCGATCCATTTCCTTCTGGATAGAAGCGGTGGACATTTTACTTAGATTGCCGTGGGTGTAGGTGTGGTTGCCGATCTCATGGCCTTCCTGTGCAATCCGCGCCGTGATCTGAGGGTAGAGATCCACGCTACGTCCCAGAGTGAAGAAGGTCGCTTTTACATTTCTCTTCTTAAGCTCATCGAGAATGCGGGGCGTGTATTGCGGATGCGGGCCGTCATCAAAGGTGAGAGCGGCAATTTGTAAGTCATTGCGTCCAGCGATCCAGCGGAGTTTTGTCGGGGGAATAGAAGCGAAAGGAGGCTCTTGGTAACTCGTATTTGGTTGAGAAATAGGAGGCGCTTGGTTAGCCTGGGATGATACCGCACAACTTGTGAAGGTGATGGCAAAAAGAGTTAAGAAGGCTTTCATGATATACTTAGGTGGCGTTTTCATTGTAAATCTAAATGTAGAACATACGGTTTGATACGAGTATGCAATAAGAAAATGCATTCCGAAGGGGTGAGCTTAATTTTAGCCCCTTACCGTTACTCATCTAGCTCTACCCAGAGTCGCCAGAAAAGCTTCCCATCGGTGGCTAGATTTTCATCCAGAGTCACAGTGATAAGTTCTAAATCATTGATCGCAGCACCTACAGTAACACTTGATGGCACGACGCCAGTTAGCGCAACATTTGTCCAGGAGTCTAAGTCTGTGGAGTATTGCAGAATTTGATTAGATTCCGCAGCAGAGCCGGCGTGGCGATTGAACTGGAGGTAAATGTTTCCGTTGGACTGGGACATCTGCGGTAAAGAATCTTGCTCGCAAGTGAGAGGGTTCGTGTTCAGCATGTATTCGATTAAAATATCCTTGCTGTCATGGTCGCTATCATCCTCGTTCTGCCAACCTGCGTAGTGAAGGCTAGGGTAGCTTGCTAGCCAATCTTGAAAATGGCCAATCTCCCCATTGATACGAACTCTCCAGCTCTCGGTGAGATCATCGGTAGGGCGCTTGATGCTGAAGGTGTAATCTAATTTCCCATCAGCGTTCAAATACGCCTGGTAATAAGCATGTTCATCTAGGGTGACATCAGGAAGGGGAGTCCACCCACCATTTTCAAAGATCTCAACCTCGAGTTTTGTTCCCAGTTTTACATTTTGGATGATGATTGGGACGTGACCGATGCCCCCTTCATTGATTGTGAAATCAGCTAATAACGATGAGTCGTCGGCTTGGATTTCGACAGGGTAAGAATTGGCGACTATTCCAGCGTGCGCGGTGATGTTCAGCTCGTGATTGTTCGCGAAGTCATCGTAGACTCCCTCCCAGGCTTCAGTGTAGTTACTTAGCCGATTTGAGAATTCGGTATCGTATCCCCAGTAATTCGAAGCGGTTTTAGGGGGCATAATGTAGACGACTCCTCCTTCAATAATATCACCTGCAGAGTAAGATTGGTCTACAGCGCTTCCTGCAAAGTCATAGAGTAAGCGGCTGCTACCCCAAGTTCTCTGATAGGGGTGCACATAAGTATCAAAGTTATTTCCGTTAAGCTTAGATTCCGTCATATATAAGCCCCTGTTAGCTTTCGTGGGAGTTCCATCTAGGGCAATGTCGTCATCGATCGCAAGCCATCGGTCTGTCATTAAGATAGGGCCGTCTTCATAGCTATTTCCTCCTGTGATAACTGTTTCTGTTGCTTCTAGGCCTTGGGAGTCCCCATAATGGTATTCGGTAGAAGTTGGGCCTAAATAGCGGTCTGCGGCCATTTGATAAAAGACAAGACGCCTTGGGGTCGTTACGGGTTCTAGAAATTCGTAACGATATTTATTAATGCGTCTATGGTAATCAAAGGTGGCAAGTCCTTGGGTGGTGTAAATAAAACGGATCTTATTATCTGCAGTGACTCCTGAGTAGAGAACCTCAGTCATGTTCGGACCGTTCCAACGATAACAGGTTTTGAGCTTTTTGCTCATAATGTAGGTGTTGGAACTATCATAATAATTCAAGAAATCTCCCCCACCGACATTTTCAGTCCAATCATGTGTTCCTGAGTGGTCCATCGGGGTGGTAAATGTAGGGCGAACATCCCCCACCACTGATCCACCTGCATGTTGTGAGATGTCGAAAGTCATGGATTCTCCCCAAGCTCCCATGGCTGCTTCATCCCACTTCCATGTTGTAACATCGGAATAACCAATCAGGGATAATGAGGAATGAGAGACAGCGCCGACAGATCCATCGGCCCAGTATCCATGAACGACTCGGAGCTTAAACGATTTCGTTACTCCGGCTCCTAGAGGCATCATCGTATATCCTCTTAACCATTCGTTATAGTGAACGGTGTCGATAGTGTTATGCCAGTTTTTGGAAACTTGAACAGGAATTCCTAATGGGCGACCTTCCTCGTCACAGAGCATCATCATGGTACCTGCAATGGCGCGAGGCGATAATGAACTGAATACTAGAGGGAGGTTTATGGCTTCACCTGTGGGGTTGGTCACCGTGAAATCCACTTCAAAAACGGTATCTGGATTTGTTTCTAAACTATCACTATCAAAATCAGGCACCGTGAAATCTACGCGAATGCCAGATAAGTCATTATCCCATGTTTTAGAAAGTTCATCTCCCGAGGGATCCTGAGCTGAAACGATATAATCACTAGGGGAGAGGGATGGGTAAAGTAGGTCTTCGTGTGGTTTGAGTGAAATCTGGACTATGGGGCGTGAATGGTCATCTAAATAATCCTCTCCGGCAGGAGAAGTAAGCACTATTGTAGATCTGGTCACGTCAGTGTTCTCACTCATATCCAGAGTGAAGGTTACATGATCAGGCCATGTGGCGATTTCTAAGCGTCCGTAGATCTCTGCGTCGGTAGTTTCTGATGAGAAGACCAGTCTGGTATGGTCAATGCGTTGCATGAATTGCCCTCCCTCGATAAATCTCACAAAATGCTTGGGCGTATCATTGAATACGATCCCGGAGGTGCATATGAACTTTTCGTTACCAATGTAGGCATAGAGACTGAGATCCGCGGGAGTAAAGGTCGTGACATCCTCAGTCAGAGCAGATAAATAATTAGAGTCGTCTAAGCGCTTATCAAAGCCTGTGAGCTTCATGGTATCACATTCTAGCCGCAGACTGTAGTAGCCAGTTTGAAATACTAAATCAGGATTCGCGCGAGCTTGGTCATCAAGGTAGGTTAGGCCTCTGGGTGTTCCACTCTCCGTTTTTGGATAACCGTTTTCAAAATATGAATAGGTATAATTACGCTTGATTTCAGCAATGCCAAGAGAGCAAAGTAGTGATAATGAGAGGCAGATTTTCAGTTTCTGCAGGAAAGAGGGGGATAGCATCGCGAAGGGTGGTCTAATTTATTTAGAATCTTGGGTTTTTCTCTGAAAGAAAAAATCCTTATTTTTATCTTAAAAGTGTATTAAGTGAATAGGCTTGAAAGTAAATAAAAAAATAAGATTGTTTTTGGCAGTTATTTGATTTTATTTTGTGACAATGTCGTCGATTAATGATTGATCGCGAGTAGGCTAAGTCTCAAGCTTTGAAGGCGTATGCTTTAATTGTAATGTTTTTACAGAAAAGTGGTCCCTCATAATTATTATTCACAGGATGCGAAGAATTTTTCTTGGCAAAAAAATAAAAATAGTATGAATGTTTTCTCTCCTAATTTTATCAAATAAAAGTATGAAAAAAATTACCTGTATTAGTCTCCTTTCAGCATGTGGAGTTTTCCTGGTCTCTTGTCAGACTGCGCAAACTACCGCAGTTACCCCTTTGCCAGTGGAAAAGCCGGTAGCAACTAGCACGACTTCTACAACTAAGTGGAAACCGAAACCGAAACCGAAACCGAAACCGAAAACTAAATCTACTTGGAAGCCAAAGCCTAAGGCATCCACTAGTTCTACGGTAGCTAAGCCTAAAATCACATTGCCACCGCCGCCAACATTACCGACCACTCCGGCATTGCCTAATGTTCCATCTACGCCGTCAGTTCCGTCAGTTCCGTCAGTTCCAACGCTTGAGGACACAGGGACAATGGGGCAAAACATGATTCTAGAGTGAGATATCCAAGGTCTTTAGCTTCTCGCGTAATGTATACCTAGTGATACCGAGAAGCTTAGCCGCTTTAGACTGGTTGCCCTCCGTGTGTTGCAGCATTTTATGGAGTAGGGTGTGCTCTGCTATTGAAATCATCTCGCGGTAGGCTCCGTCTTGGAGCTTGCCATTTTCAGCCATCGCGATTATCAGGCTCGCAAGTTTATCTAAGCTTTCTTCATCCGCCTCACTTTCGCTTGTTAGCAAGGGCTTTAAGTCTGAGGCACTGATTGTTAATCCTCTGCGTTTTAGGATTGCTTGGCGTAGAACGTTTTGGAGTTGGCGGACATTCCCCGGCCAGGGTTGGCTGGCTAGAAGGGATAATGCCTCCGGAGTGATTCTGGGGTGATCAACGCTGAATTCCTGCCCGAAAACACTGAGGAAGTGGTTGGTCAGGATACTTACATCGCCTAGTCGATCTCGTAGAGGAGGGAGGCGCAGAGTTGAGCCATTGAGGCGAAAAAACAGATCTGAGCGAAAGGCCCCATCCTCAACCATTTGCCCTAGGTTCCGGTGAGTTGCAGCGATTATGCGTACGTCGACGGGGATTTCATCCGATCCCCCCACGCGCTGAATGACTTTCTCCTGTAGGACGCGCAGCATCTTTGCTTGGAGTAGGGGCTGCATGTCTCCGATTTCATCGAGAAAAAGAGTGGCGCCATGGGCTTGTTCAAAGCGCCCGATTTTACGTGTGTTTGCTCCGGTGAAGGCGCCTCGTTCGTGCCCGAAGAGCTCGGACTCTAAGAGGTTATCTGGGATGGCAGCGCAGTTCACGGCAATGAAGGGTTTGTGCGGGCGATGACCATGCTCGTGGAGGGCGCGGGCGATGAGTTCTTTTCCCGTACCTGTTTCGCCACGAATTAAGACGGTGACTGGAGTGGCTGCCAGCTTAGCGAGATCACGATACACCTTGGACATTGCACGGCTTTGACCGATGAGCCGTATGGGTTCATCAGCGGTGGAGGCCGGCTCTTTATTCGATACTGTGCTCGCATGTTCGTCACTGAGTGCCTCCTCGATAACCTCGTCTAATTCTTCTGAGTTGCATGGTTTAGCGAGGAAGTCGTAAGCGCCTGCTTGCACTGCTTTGATCGCTGTGGTGGCTTCCGTATTGTTGGACAACATGACACAAGGAAGTTGCGGTTTATGTGCGTTGATTTCCTCAATCAGCTTCAGGCCACCCATTCCTTCTAGACGAAACTCAGTGATGACGAGGGCGACATTGGGCTCGGCTAAGATGAACTTGAGAGCTTCGGCGCCATCTTGCATGACCGTTAACTGGGCGCCGTGGCTTTCGAGAGTTGATTGTAAATGATGCGCCGTCAGATCAGCCTCGCTTTCCATACTATCTAAGAGCACAAAGAGCTTTTCATGTTGTTCCGCCATCGTTATGGCTTACTTTAGGCACGACTACGGATAAAATGCAACGCATCCTTTCACAAAAAATCACCACGTTTCTCCTAGGTATTCTATTCATCATGGGCGCGTCAGCGCATACAGTGGATCAGTTTTATATGGAGCTCTATCCTGAGGAGAAGGGCTTTAAGGCAGTTCTGTATGCTGACGCTGCTTATTGTTTGCCCGAGTATCGCGGAGATGATGGTAAAGAGGCTCCGGATCGTTCCTGGTTGCTTGCGCGCAACGATGAAGAGCATGCTCGACTGCGTCAGGAGGCAGAGCACTTTGTTCGTGAATCTCTTGGTTTTATGTTAGATGAAAAGCCGCTGGAATATCGAGTGAGCTTTCCTGACTACGATAGTAACCCTTACGATTTTTACCAAGCGCTGATCGGTAAGGCGATATTGAGGATT
Source organism: uncultured Verrucomicrobiales bacterium (assembly GCA_937991965.1). GTDB lineage: Bacteria > Verrucomicrobiota > Verrucomicrobiia > Verrucomicrobiales > Akkermansiaceae > WTJZ01. The sequence continues at coordinate 14,135 of CALKLP010000356.1, read as the reverse complement.
GAGGTTCTCGGAGCTTACTTGCCTACAGGAGGTTCTCTCCAAGTGGACTGGAAGGACGAGTTTCAGGCTAATCTTCTTATTGATATTGTGAAACAGGGGATAGATGACGAGGAGCGTAGTATTCTACAAGTCGATTGGGAAGAGGGCGGTAGTCAGATGGATCTTGGTTTAATGGTGTATCCCTTTGAGGTCGGACAAGAAGTAGAAACGGAATTTACCAAGCGTCAGTCTTGGTTCACCTTTGTGGGAATCGGGTTTGCGCACATTGTCCCAATGGGGTTAGACCATATTCTTTTCGTAATTGGTCTTTTTCTCTTTAGTCCGGCTTGGAGGCCGTTGTTGCACCAGTCTCTCGCGTTTACAGTGGCACACTCCTTAACCTTGGCTCTCTCGCTGATGGGGGTAATGAGTTTTTCAGGAAAATGGGTGGAAGTTCTTATTGCTCTCTCAATCGTCTTTATTGCGGTGGAAAACATTTGGTTTAAAAAGCTCCATAAGCACCGTATTTTCATTGTCTTTGCCTTTGGGCTTTTGCACGGGCTTGGGTTCGGAGCGGTCTTACAAGAGTTTCTCCCTACGGATCGGATCTTTTTCCCATTAGTCGGGTTCAATCTAGGAGTGGAGCTCGGGCAAGTTATGGTCCTAGCTGTTTGTTTTCTAATTTTTTGGAGGTTTCGGGAGAAGTTTCACCCCATTCGTGTTGCTGGCTCGGTAATTATTGCTCTTATCGGATCCTATTGGGTGATTGAGCGGATTTAGAGGGCAGGAGTGGTAAAAGGCTGGCGAACATTCGCTTCTAAGCCGTAATGATTTGAATTTCTAGTTTTCGTAGGGCATCAAGAATTTCAGGATCGGCTTTCTTCGTGGTGATCAGAGTCGTTAGGTCACTACATTGCGCGTAAAAAAATGAGGAGCGTTCGCCGATTTTTGAGTCGTCGGCGAGCATGCAAACGTCTTCTGCGTATTCGATCACGCGTTCCTTAAAGGCTGCTTGGCGCGAGTTGCGCTCGCTGATCCCACGCTTGAGATCAAGACCACTGCCTGAGAAAAACATGCGGTGAATGTTGTAGCCGCGCAGTGTTCTTTCAGCGGCGAGGCCGATGAGCGAGCGAGAACGAGGTTCAAATAATCCGCCAGTGCAAATAAGGTCGATGTTTGCCGCTCCGCCTAATACTCCCATAACGTCGTGTGAATTGGTAATTACTGTCAAAGGGTATTCCGGAAGGTGGGGAATCATGGTCAGCGCGGTGGAGCTGGCATCGATGAAGATGGTCTCGTTGGGCTGAATTCGCTTGGCTGCGGCGCGAGCAATCGCGTTTTTGGCTTCGCGATTGATGAGTTGTCGTTCCATCATAGAGAGATCGCCATTAGAGGATTTGGGTGGAACTGCTCCACCATGGGATCGGAGAAGGAGTCCCTTTTGCTCCAGAAGCTCCAAGTCTTTCCGAATCGTCTCATCAGATACATTGAGTTGAGCAGCGACATCCTTGGTTCTAACAGATCCAGCTTCCTGAACTTGTTGCATGATTTGGTTGTGTCGTTTCGCGGCTAGCATCTTTGAATTCTTGGTTTTTTTTGGGTTTTATTGCATTTCGTGTTGACAAGCAAGCTAAACCATGAAAATTTTCACAGCATAATTATCGATTACTATGTCTTCTGCACAAAATCAAAATAAGCCACCGCGCGCCGTCGTCGAGCACATGGTGCGTGAGCAAGTCTATGGTGAGATGGGGCTTTCCCTTCCATCTAGCGCTAAAGCCCCGAATGGTTTAGTCGTGAATATCAGCGCCAGACACGCCCACCTTACAGAGGAAGCGGTAGAGGCGCTCTTTGGAAAAGGGCACAAGCTTACTCCAAACAAATACCTCTATCAAGACGGTGCTTACGCGGCGAAGGAGTCTGTCACTCTTATTGGTCCAAGAAGCCGCGTGATCTCTAATCTCCGTATTCTCGGCCCGGCACGGGACCTAAATCAAGTTGAGCTGGCCTTTACTGATGCGATTTCGCTCGGGTTTGATATCCCGATCAGGATGTCAGGCGATGTCGCGGGAACTCCGGGTTGCATGCTTATGGGGCCAAACGGATATTATAAGCTCGATGAAGGAGTGATCCGTGCGCAACCTCACGTGCACATGCATCCTGATGATGCGGCATTCTATAATGTGCAGCACCTCGATAAGATGAAGTTGAAAGTTCACAGCCCATGCTCCGTGACCTTTGATGACGTCGTTGTCCGTGTTCACGAAAGCTTTAACCTCGAGGCACACATCGACACAGACGAAGGAAACGCCTGTGGTCTGAAGCCGAATACTTTCTGCGAACTTATTAAGATCTGAGTCGCTAAAAAATCAACCAAACTAAAAACAACAAAATAACACCATGAACAAAGCTCTGGGAATAATTGAAACAAAAGGCTACGTTGGAAGCGTTGAGGCTGCTGATGCTATGGCAAAAGCTGCTGATGTCGAAATCGTTAAGCAAGTACAAATCGGTGCAGGATTCCTCACCATCCTCATCCAAGGTGATGTCGGAAGCGTAAAATCAGCGGTTGACGCTGGTGCAGAAGCTGCTGGCCGCGTTGGCGAACTTTTCAGCGCGCACGTGATTGCTCGCCCTGCTGCTGAAATCATCAAGCAATTTGGTCTCTAATACCAGATTTAAACCAATATTTAACACAAACTAAATTTATATTATGGCTAAGCAAGCACTTGGAATTATTGAAACAGTAGGACTCACGTCACTCATCGAAGCGGCAGACGCAGCAGTAAAATCTGCAGACGTTACGATGACAGGATGGGATAAGATCGGATCAGGCCTCGTAGTAGGATTCTTCACGGGAGACGTAGCAGCAGTGAAAGCTGGTGTTGATGCTGGAGCAGAAGCAGCCGCTCAGGTCGGTGAAGTAAACTCTGTTCTCGTTATCCCACGTCCACACGAAGACCTCGGAAAAATGGGCGACTGGATCAAGTAAGATCTTAAACCTCTAAACTTTATATTACGAGAATAATGAACATCCTTATAGCAAACTTAGGTTCAACCTCATTTAAATACCGCCTCTATAAAATTGAGAACGGCACGGAAACTCCACTGTCTGACGGTGCTTATGAGAGTGTGACTAATTATGTGGATGTTATCAATGATGCTCTGAAGAACTTGACCGATGGTGGTCACATAGGTTCGATTTCAGACATCGATGCCGTTGGGTTCAAAACCGTTTTAGGTAAAGATCTAAGCGGATGCGTGGATGACGAAGAAGCAATCATTGCAGCTCTAGAGGGCTTCAAGGAAGTAGCTCCTGCACACAACCCACCATACGCCCAAGGAATCAGACAGTTCCGCGAGTTGCTTCCAGAAGCACGCCTCGTGGCTCTCTTTGAGACCGCCTTCTACCAATGGATTCCAGAAGCTTCAACCCGTTATGCAGTGCCACAGGCATGGTATGACATCGGTATTCGTCGTTACGGATTCCACGGAGCTAGTCACAAGTTCATCGCAGAACGCTCAGCGGAACTCATGGGTCGCGACGACGTTGTAGAAAACGTTCGTAAGCTCTACGCAGACGGTCCACAGGAAATTTCAGGAGATCCTCTCCGTGTCATTTCTTTCCACCTTGGCGGAAGTAGCTCAGTCACAGGCATCAAGAATGGTGTCGCGGTTGGCACGAGTATGGGATTCTCTCCCCAGAGCGGACTCCCACAAAATAACCGTGTTGGTGACTTAGATTCCGGAGCGATTCCATACGCAATGGAGAAGCTTGGTCTCACCATGGAAGAAGCTGTTAAGCAACTTACTTCTGAATCAGGATTCCTCGGACTATCGAGCCTCAGCAATGATATGCGTGCGGTTCAGATTAAGGCGGAGGAAGAAGGAGACGAAACCTGCCAGCTTGCGCTCGATGTCTTCATCAAGTCATGCCGTAAGTGGGCTTCAAGTTTCCTCTTCGAACTCGGCGGAATTGATGCAATTTCCTTCACCGCTGGAATCGGAGAAAACGATAAGTGGGCACGTGAAGAAATCTGTAAAGGACTAGAAGAATTCGGAGTCAAAATCGACCCAGAAAGAAACAACGTCCGCGGCAAAGAAACCTTAATCAGTGCAGATGACTCAAAGGTGAAAGTCTATGTCATCCCAACTAATGAAGAACTCGTTCTCGTTCGCGAGGTGCACCAAAAAGTGTCCTCCTAAAATAAACAAACAATCTCAAAAACAAAAAACACCAAAATATTATGGCTAAAAAAGCAATCGGAATACTCGAAACAAAAGGACTGGCAGGACTTGTCCAAGGAACAGACGCAATGCTCAAATCTGCAGACGTCACTATCGCTGGCCCAATGCGTCAGATCGGAAGTGCAATGTGTAACATCGTTGTCGAAGGCGACGTAGCAGCAGTAAAAGCAGCGATCGACGCAGGTGCCGCAGCCGCTTCACAGATCGGTGAAGTTCTCAGTGCGCACGTTATCGCTCGTCCAGCTGACGCTGTAGCAGACGTGCTTCCTCAAGCAGGCGCTAAGAAAAAGTAAGCTTATAATTTGAGGTGATTTACTGTGAAACCCCAATGGGTTTCAAGTGATTTCCTCCTCCTTACAAAACATGTTTTTAGCAAAAGTCATCGGTCAAGTCGTCGCGACGAAGAAAGATCCGGCACTCAGTGGGAAGAAACTTCTCATCATGAGTCCGCAGCTCGTGGACGAATCTGACCCTGCAAAATTTCGCAATGGAACCAATACGGTCATCGCGATTGATAATGTGGGTGCAGGCGAGGGTGACCTAGTGATGTTCTGTCAAGGAAGCTCCGCACGACAAGCCGAAGGCCTACGACCTGTTCCTGTTGACGCTGCCGTGGTAGCGATCATCGACAGTGTTGATGTCCTCGGAGATAAAATATACAAAATCAATCAATAATAAAAATTTATGGATCAAGATGCAATACGTAGCGTTGTCGAAAACGTTCTCTTAAAGATCAATCAACAGCAGGGTAATACCGTGAGCCCAACATTCGCGGCTCCTACTCCTACTGCTGCTCCAGCACCGAGCCCAGCTCCTGCTGCACAGGCGCACCATCACCATGGTGACGAGGACTGCGCATGCGCTAAAAAACCAGGGATTGGCGGAACACACGGAGTATTCTCCTGCGTTTGTCAAGCTGCGGATGCCGCTAACGAAGCCTTTTTAAAGCTTAAGGAACTCGGCGTTGATGGACGTAAGCGTGCTGTCGAGATTGTCAAAGATCTTTGCACCTCTAATGCGGAAGCATGGGGTAAGTTCGAGCTTGAAGAAACGAAAATCGGACGACTTGATCACAAGATTGAGAAGCTCAAAATCGTGGATAAGGTTCCTGGTGTTGAGTGGCTTTCTCCAGACGCTATGAGTGGTGATCACGGAATTACCTTAGAGGAATATGCTCCGTTCGGTGTTATCGGTGCGATTCTTCCAGTAACTCACTCTGTTCCTACTCTTACAGGAAACGTCATTAACATCGTTGCTGCGGGAAATGCAGTTCTCTTTAACCCACACCCGGGTGGAGCGAAAAGTGCCGCAATGGCAACTCGTGCATACAACCAAGCGATCGAAAGAGAGCTCGGGATTGATAATCTAATCTGCACTATCGAGAATCCAACCATCGATAGCTTTAACGAAATCTGCCAGAACAGGCACATTGCCATGATGGCGATTACAGGTGGGCCGGCAGTAGTAAGTGCTGCCATGAAGTCTGGGAAACGCTCTGTATGTGCTGGACCTGGAAACCCAGTAGTGGTTGTGGATGATACTGCGAACTTGGATAAAGCCGCTGAGGGCATCATTGCTGGTGCCGCTTTCGATAATAACCTTCTTTGTATCGGTGAGAAATCCGTCTTCGTTGTAGACTCAGTCTTCGAGGCCTTCATGCAAGCGATGGAAAAGGCTGGTGCATTCCGCCTGAACTCACCGCAGATTGAAACTCTCAGTAAGCTCGCCTTCGGGATTGAAAATACCTCTGCGACCGCATGCTCAGGCGCTAAGCTGAACCGCGACCTTATCGGTGTTGATGCGAGCGTGCTAGCGCGCCACGCTGGAGCTGGGCACACTACTGCTGAGCTTGTTTTCGGTGAAACTGTTGCTGAGCACCCATACGTGCAGAAAGAACAAATGATGCCAATGCTTCCAATCGTGCGTGTTCCAGACTTCAGAACTGGAGTTAAACTTGCGAAAGAAGCGGAGCACGGATATAGACACTCTGCCGTCATTCACTCGAACAATGTCGATCACATGACCTACATGGCCCGTGAGATGGATACCACGATCTTCGTGAAAAATGGTTCTTCCGTCAACGGTCTCGGACTTGGCGGCGAGGGATATCTTTCATACTCGATCGCAACCACAACCGGTGAAGGAATCACCACTCCTAAGACGTTTACCCGTTCACGCCGCTGCGTGATGGTGGAAAACCTCCGCATCATCTAATCCTATGTTGAACGCTATCGTAGTCGGAAATGCTGTCGCTACCTCGAAGGACTCTTCGTTGGACAGTTGCCGACTCCTCCTGTGCCAAGTTTTGGATGCAGCAGGAGCCCCCTCTAAAACCCCAATTGTCGCAATTGACAAGATTGGTGCTGGAGTAGGGCAAAAGGTAGTTGTCAGCACAGATGGAATAGGTGCCCGTGAGATGCTTGGACTCGAGTCTGCCCCTGTGCGGATGTGGGTTCAAGGCCTTATCGACGAGCGCAAAGAAGACTAATCACTCTAAATAATAAAATCAAAATGAGAATCGGCCATGTCATAGGTAAAGTAACCTTTAGCGTCCAGGAAGAAGCCTTCCGTGGAGGACGTTGGCTGGTTGTGAATCCTATTGACACCGAGCAGATTAATACCTGTATCAATACCCAGCCAACTCTCACCAAAAACCCTTCCCTTGTTATCTATGATAACCTTGGTGCAGGAGAAGGGGACATCATCGGATTCGTCGAAGGCGCAGAAGCCACGGCCTCATTCGACGGTCCATGCCCTATCGATGCGATCAATCTCGCAATCTTTGACAATCTTAATTATTCCCCCACAGAAAACTAAAATTTTACACCCATGAAACAAGTAATCACTGCCAACACAATTAAAGACATGATCAGTCAAGGTGTCTCCCTAGATACCATTTCTGGGAGCGCGGTCATCACCCCATCAGCCCAAGACGCGATCAATGCGCATAACGGCCGTAGCGTCGCGACCAACAGCAGCTACAGCTCACAAACATCCTCTGCAGGAGGGTCTTCAGACCGATTCCCACCGCTTCCAGCAGGAGTGCCATCCGTTCCGCCAGAGCCGATCGTCCCTAGCGCAGAATACACTTGGGTTCCAGGTGGAGATCCAACCACGCCAGAAGAGATTCAACGCTTTTTCTACTCCCCTGACATCATGGCGATCAAGAAGGACATGATCAACGTTGCTCGCAAAATGTGGAAGCGTAACATGGTTGACGGTAACGGAGGTAATATCACGATTCGTGTTGGTGATAACCTTGTGCTTTGTACTCCAACTCTTCGTTCTAAAGGTGAAGTTCTTCTCGATGAAATCGCTCTCATTGATCTTGATGGAAATCAAAAAGCAGGATGGCGTAAGCGCACCAGTGAAGCTCTGACGCACCTTGCGATCATGAAGGTGCAGCCTAAGTGTAAGTCTGTAATTCACGGACACCCACCGTATTCAACCGCTTTCGCCGTAGCAAACATTGAGCCACCTACATGTCTCTGTTCTGAAGCGGAAATTTTCACGGGCCCAATTAAGCTTGTTCCTTACTTCACGCCAGGAAGCCATGAACTTACGATCGCAGTAAGAGACACCGCTAAGGACAACCCAGCAATCCTTCTTGCTAACCACGGCGTAATGGCTTGGGGAAGTGATGTAGAAGATGCTTACTGGAAGATGGAGAACATGGAGACCGCGTGTCAAACCGTGACCATCGCAGCGGGACTTAACGGAGGAAAACTCCCAACGATCAACCATGACGGAATGAAGGACATTTTCGAAATTCGTCGTTCGATCGGAATGGAAGATCCACGTGAAGGGCTCCAGGAGTGTGAGCTCTGTCAGAACGACAGCTTCACCGGTGGGCAAGTTTGTCCTATTCCAGAGTCCACAGGTGCATCAGTAGGAACATCTCTTAATCCACAAGCGGAAGATCTCGTGAAAAAACTCACGGATCAGATCATCGCTAACATGTAATCAGCTCCCCTAAAACCAACTAACAACAACTATGAAAGTTTCAATTATTGGCGGCGGTGGCCGCGTAGGATCTAACGCTGCAATCTGTCTACAGTGCGCAGGTATTGCCTCAGAAATCCAGATTCTCGATTACAATGCAGAACTTGCAGAAGGGGAAGCGCTTGACCTCATGCACGGAGCGTCTGCTCTTCATGATCAGCGTATCTATGCTGGTGATTATGATCGCGCAGCAGACTCTGACATCTTCGTGATCACTGCAGGTCTCCGTCGTAAGCCAGATGAGACTCGTCTTGACCTCATTCAGCGTAATGTCGGACTCTTTACTCAGATTCTTCAGAACATCAAAACCGCGGGCATGAAACAGGACGCGATCGTGTTCGTCGTTTCTAACCCAGTCGATATCCTCACGCATCTTGCTGTGAGCTATCTTGGTCTTCCAGACAGCCAAGTGATTGGACTGGGAACCATGCTTGATACCGCACGTTTCCGTTCTCTCATTGCGAACGACCTTAATCTAGCGCCTACGCAGGTGAAAGCTCTTATTCTTGGTGAGCATGGTGATTCGATGTTCCCAGTATGGTCTTCCGCAACTGTTGGAGGTCTTCCACTAACCGGTGTTAAGGGCTTTGATGCAAACTTCCAGCGTATGGTCTTCGAGCGCACCAAGAAGAGTGGTGCTGAAGTGATCTCTCGCAAAGGCGGCGCTGGATGGGCTGTCGGAGCAACGATCGCTGAAACAGTGCATTCTGTGATCCTAGACAAGAAGCAGCTTCTCCCAGTTTCTAGCCTTCAGAAAGGTAATGCTTACGGACTCAGAGACGTATGTCTCAGTGTTCCAACGGTAGTTGGCCGTAAAGGTGCCGAGCAGCACATTGAGCTAGAACTCTGGCCAAAAGAGCAACAAGCTCTCCAAGCGTCCTCAAGAGCCCTCAAAGAAATGCTCAAGAGCATTGCCTAAGCGGAGTGTTGGCGGGCCCCGTCCGCATTTCCATCTAAAGTATTAAGCCACGCAACTCGCGTGGCTTTCTTTTTTATTCCACAGGATAAACCCCAAGGAGCATTTTTATGGCTGCCGTGAGATGGCCTTTGTGGTCGTTGAATGGTCGCTTAGGAGTGTGGACAGTATAAGGCTTCTTAAGCGTCTCGCTGACCGTTGATTTCAGCGACTCTGAGGGGTGGATAAGTACGGCTCGTTCTGAAATGTTAACTAGGGGGAGGTCCGCAGAGCTATCCGTGTAAGCGGTAGAATTGGGCAGTGGAAAAGCATCATTTATCCCCTTGAGATCTAACCAATTTCGGAGACGTGCCGTTTTCACAGCACTCTTATTGTTAGCAGCGATTTCAGGAAAGAGAGGGAAGCAATCGTAATCTGGGATTTCTGTTCCGAAGGTGTGATCAAATCCGAGTTTCTGGCCAATATGTTGGACGTAGAGGAAGGGGCTGGCGGAGGTCAGGATAGTTATCGCTCCGCCCGCCTTCTGCTCTTCTAGGAGTGCGATAATCTCTGGATAAAAGTAGTGTGGACAATAGTGATTGGCGAACCCTTGCGTGAGGGATGTTACCTCTTCGCGGGATAGTCCGCAGAGAATTGCAAGAAAGAGACGCTTCATGCGCCGTGCTCCGAGAAACTTGCTGATGGGTAATGCGAGGAAAAAAAAGATCAGATAAAGTCGGCGCGTGGGGTATTTGTGAAAGATCCAGTTTGCGAAGAGGAGCTGCATGTCCCAGGAGACAAGCGTTTGGTCGAGATCAAAGAGCGCGTACCCGCTCGGCGATGCCTCAGTTTTGTGTTTGTTGGGCATCTGCGGTATTCTCTGATTTGTTAAAGACTCTCATGATCCATGGCTCGTAGTCATCCTTGGTGACATGGGGCGGGGGAGGAATTAGGTTATTACGTGGGTTGAGATAGTCTCCTTCGGTAAGCCACTTTTTAATTTGTGGGTGCTTTTCATTACGCCGCAAAACGCTCCAGTAGCGCGCTGCACCGCGCCAGTTTCCCTTGCTTCCTTGAGAAATAACCTGATCTCCCACGATAAAGCGTTTTAGGGCGATCGCTCCAATACGGAGGGTGACTTTGGGGATGTGGAGTTGTTCTGGAGTTTCGAGACTAGGAAGATAGCCTCTGGCGCTTTCAAAGGAGAATTGTAAGAGCCCCCGGCTGATGACGTTTTCTCCTGAGCTATCTGTGATTCCGTGCTCCTCGTAGAAATGTTCCTTTCGGTGACTACTCTCCATCCATGAAATTGCAGAAAGAAAGATGCCCCAGAATTCTAGTCGTTCTTCTTCGCTCAGCTTTGCGTAGTCAGGTTTATAATTTTTGACATCGTTCGGGATCGTCGTGAGTAGCTCAGGAGCTTCCTCAAGGATCATTTGCTTAGCGATGGTGTGATACTGCGGGTAGTCACGTCTCCAGTCCCAAGTGTAAGTGCGCGTGGTAAAGAAGGCGCATGATGGGAGGAATAAAAGAAGTAGTATGAACGACGACTTGAACCATTTCATGATGAGCAAGACTAGTCCAACTTATAGCGATAATGTCCAGTGATTTTATAATCGAAAAGACAATTGTCCCATCGCGGGCCAGAGCCAACATTGTGGACGATCCACGGCGTGTCATCGTTCTCGTAAGGAGAGGGGACAACTATTCCGATGTGTGGTGCACCATGAGACAGTTTCCAGGTCACCAGGTCACCAGGTGCATAGTCCGAACTCTGGTTAGAAATGGTGAGGCTTTTGCCATTGCGGGCGAAAAAGTTTTGGAGATTAGGGACGCGACGGTGATCAATATTGGTATCGCGACGTTTCAGGTTCCAGTTTTTAGGGTAGGAGTGGAAGCTTTCGCCCATGTCTTTGTGCACGAGTTCTTGAAGGTCGATCTCAATCTCGCGATAAGCACGAATGACAACATCAGTGCATACGCCTTTGTCGACTGGGACGTCACCCATTGGGAAATCGATTGCGTAATACGCAGGATCGTAAGTGATCGATTTGGTGGTGCGATTCAGGCTCGCGGAGAGAAACTTGTTTAATGCAGTCTCTTCGGTGAGTTTTTGCGCAATAAAGTCTTTGGCAGAGATCTTCTGGGTCTGCTCGCCTTGTTTACCAAAAGATTTGTTGACCCCAAAGTTCATTACACCCAGGGTAACGAGAGAAGCTAACCCCAAAAATAATACGACCCTCAAAAGAATGTTCTTTTTCTTTTTTTTACGTGGTTTGGCACCGATGTATTCTATGGTTGAGAGCCTCATGTTCTGGAGCGGTTTGTGTTATAGAGTTATCCAGAGGAAGGATATTCACATATTATTCACAGCGCATACCGAAAAATTCGACAGGATGCAAGTTTTTATTGAGGTGATTTGCGTAATTTTAAAATTTATGGCGCGAATCGCATTTTTGAGTGATTAAATCACAAAAAAGCCGAGGTGAACCTCGGCTTGGAATTTTTGTGTAACGAAGGGTTCGTCTTAAGCAGCTTTCTTAGCGAGAGCGTCTTTCGACTGTGCTACGATCGCTTTGAAAGCAGCGTAGTCATTTACTACAAGGTCAGCGAGAACCTTACGGTCGATCTCGATATTTGCAGCTTTTGTTCCCTCAATGAAACGTGAGTAGGTCAGTCCTTCTGCACGAACCCCTGCGTTAATACGCTGGATCCAGAGGCGACGGAATGTGCCCTTACGTTTCTTACGGTCACGATATTCGTATTGACGTGCTTTGAATACCGCATCTTTTGCATAGCGGTATAGTTTTGAACGGAATCCACGGAATCCTTTCGCACGTAATAATACGCGTTTTCTTCTTTTACGGCTAGCTGGGCCGTTAGTTGCTCTTGGCATGGTGTTATTTCTGGTTGAACGGGCTGTTATTTATGTGGACTTCAGCCGCCTCGCTCGTTCAGGTATCCATCCGAATTGCGTCGGTAGGAAGACGGGCGTGAAGTCATGGTTATGTAGCAAGCAAGTGCTTAGGAGAACGGCATGTTTTCCTTAATGGTCCTAGAGATCTTTTTAGAATCAACTAGAGTCGCTTGACCAAGGCTGCGCTTACGCTTGCTGCTTTTCTTCGTGAGAATGTGACGTTTGCCGGGCTTACGACGGAGGACCTTTCCAGTTCCTGTAATCTTATAGCGCTTAGCAACCGCTTTTCTCGTTTTGGATTTTCCTGCTTTTCTAGCCATGGGGCGTGGAACCTAACGATTTCTCGAGGGAGATCAAGAAAAAAAGGTTATGTTGCGAATTTTCCTTTAGCTTTCTCACGATTTTCTTGCTACAGGTCATTATAGTTTTGAGTGCTAAACCCTACCAGCAATTTATCGATCAGCTCCCGCCGGGAGGGTTATTCCGTGAAGAGGGGCTCCCTTTTCTGCTTTCTCCTGAGCCTTTTGTCTTGGAGCACAAGGTCGTTAAGCAGCTTGAGCGACTCGGACCAGTTTTATTGAAATTTCAAATGGCGAGTGATCGACTGTATAAGCGTAGTAAGAAAGGCGCGATTACACCTTGGGTTGCCGAGGTGCTAGACTCAGGAAAGCCAGAGTGGCTGGTGACGGAGCAACATGAAGGGCTGCATAAGAACGCACTGCCTCGCGTGATTCGCCCAGATTTGTTGCTTACGGAGGATGGACTCTCGCTTACGGAGCTGGATTCCGTGCCTGGTGGTATAGGCGTCACGGCGTGGTTAGAGTCACAGTATGACGAGTCTCTTGGAGATGGAATGTTGGAGGGATTCCGCGCGATTTCTCCCGATGGTTTAGAGATTCATGTTTCTGAGGAGTCGTCCGATTATAAGCCTGAGATGGAATACTTAGCCACATCGATGAATGGCGCGTTCGGGAGTGGCTGGAGTTGCGTCTCGGCAGAAGAGACCGCGGGGGCACAGGAGAAGGTCTATCGTTTCTTCGAGCTTTTTGATTGGGAGAACGTCCCCAATACGCGAGCGCTCTTCACGCAGCAGGAGATTACGCCTCCCTTAAAGCCTCACTTGGAGGAGAAACTTTGGTTAGCGCTCTTTCATACCCCAGCGCTAGCGAGTTTTTGGCGGGAAGAGTTACGTGAAAAACACTTAAATATTTTACACCAAATCATTCCTTTTGGTTGGGTAGTAGACCCCACTCCACTCCCTCCACACGCGGGGATTCCGGGCTTGCGTCTCCATAGCTGGGATGAGGTTGGTAAGTTGAGTCAGCGTGAGCGCCAACTGGTGTTGAAGGTGAGCGGTTTTTCGGAAGAGGCTTGGGGCTCGCGTGGCGTCACGATCGGGCACGACTGTTCTGGGGCGGACTGGCAGGCAGCGATTAGTAAGGCGCAAGAGAACTTTCTGGAAAACCCCTCCATTATTCAAAAATTCGCGGACACGAAACTTGTGGATCATCCGTATTTTGATCAAGAGGCAGGTGAAGTGAAGACGATGAAAGGGCGCGTGCGTTTGTGTCCTTATTACTTTGTTTCAGAGGATTACCAGAGCGTGACGTTGGGAGGAGTACTTGTCACCGTCAACCCTGCGGATAAGAAGAAAATTCATGGGATGAGGGATGGGATTTTGACGGTTGCGAGTAAAGGTTGATATTAGCGATTTTTATCGATTGAACGTTTTTTGGATCCTTTTTTTTGACTCTTCCAGAGGATGATATTGTCGGTGTCATTTTTGGACTCTGGACCAGTAGTGCTGCGGCCGTTTTTGATATCGGCTTCTAGTAGAGCGAGGAGTTCTGAGGCTTTTTCGGGGTGCGTTTCGTAGAGATTGTTTTGTTCGCTGGGATCTTTGGCTAAGTTGTAGAGTTGGGCTTTTGGTGCGTCTTTAATATCTCCTTCTTTGGGTGCGGACCAGCCACCAGAGCCGTCGGCGAGGAGGAGTTTCCACTGGCCGTCGTTATCATTGAGTCGATAGCTGAAGTGCCCAGTGATGGAGTGGTGAATGATGCCTTTCCGGGTGGTTGACACTTCTTTGCCTTGGAA
>CALKLP010000355.1 GCA_937991965.1 uncultured Verrucomicrobiales bacterium | reverse complement strand
TATGAGGATTACTTTTCGGTCGGAGTGGATAACGATGCCATTCTTTACCTGCAGTTAGCGACCACGCTGATCCACCAGATTCATCCGAACGCCCTTATCGTAGCAGAAGATATGTCGGGGATGCCCGGGCTGTGCCGACCGATTGCGGAGGGCGGAATGGGCTTTACGCATCGCCTCGCGATGGGTGTGCCAGATTATTGGATCAAGACTCTCAAAGAAAAGCGGGACGAAGACTGGGACCTTCAAGAACTCTGGAGTATGTTACTGAACCGCCGCGCAGGAGAGGCGCATATCGCCTACGCGGAGTCGCACGATCAGGCCCTAGTGGGGGATAAGACCCTCGCCTTTCGCCTCATGGACCAGGAGATGTATTGGCATATGGAGAAAGGAAGTGATCATCCCGTAATCGAACGCGGAGTCGCCCTCCACAAGATGATTCGACTGGTTACCATCGCGGCTGGTGGAGAAGGATATCTGGCCTTTATGGGGAATGAATTCGGGCATCCAGAGTGGCTCGATTTCCCGCGCGAAGGGAACGATTGGTCATGCCACTACGCGCGACGTCAATGGAGCTTAGTAGATAGCCCTGACTTGCGCTATGGGGAACTGGCGGCCTTCGAGCGAGCCTTCCTCGCGTTGGAAAAAACTCATCCCTACATCTCAAACAAGGCAGAATGTGTCAGGTTAGATCAAGAAGGCCGAGTCCTTGCGTTCTTGAAAGGCGATTTGCTCTTTGTCTTTAACTTCTCGGTCGATCAATCCTACGAGGGTAGCGAAGTCTATTTACCGAACGAGGGAAGCTGGCGGGTCGTGCTTGATTCTGATGCGGTAGAATTTGGTGGACACGGCAGAGTGGACTCCTCGGTTATACACCACACCGCCGACGAGCCACCTAGGCTAAAGCTCTACCTGCCTGCGAGAACTGCGATGGTTTTGGCTTGCGAAGCGTAGCTTACTTTTTCGCTTCGTCTTTGACCAGGTATCCCGCTTTAGTGATCGCTTCTTTAAGGGTGGTCTCACAGACATCCGGCTTCACGGTGACCGCAACCGCCTTCTCTTGGTGATCGACTTTGTCCACGCTGATGATGCCTTCCACCTTTTTGAGTTTTTCGGTTAAGCCTTTTTCACAACTCCCACAGCTCATGCCGATGACCGTGAAGTTCAGTTTCTTTTCGCCGACGAGTTCTGCAGCGCGGGAATGGCTAGCTTCAGAGCAACCGCAATTTTTTGTTTCCGCGAAAGAGAGGCATGCGAGGATGGCGAATAATGTGAGAAATTTCATGAAGAGTTGATTAGAGTGTTATTTTAAAGGCGCTTTCCCCATTGGTGATTAGGAAGTCTGCGCTCTCGAGTTCACCGATGAGCTCGAAGGAGAATTGATAAGAAGTTTCGATAAGCTTGATTTGATTGCCTCCCTCAGTTTCCGAGAAGCTATCGTCATACGGAAACACGACCCAGCCTTCGACGTTTTCTTCTGCTTCAAAGCTGTAGGTAATTAACTTACTCCTCTCTGCTTGCTGTGCTTCTTTGGGCGTTATAGTTAGCGGGGCAGGTTGGCTTGCATGGGCGCTCTCTAGCCATTCGGGCAGTTCGCTGGAAGGCTTGGGCTCAACCTGAAGCGTGAAGCTCGCGTCGGCGGGGACGCAAGAAGTCGCATCACAAACGAGCCATGAGGCGTTACCCTTAATCTCCTCGGGAATCTCTCCTGAAACCTTATAGAGAAACGTCGCCGCTTTTTCATAGCCGTATCCAATAATCCCCATCGCCTCGAATCGGATTGGCGTAGAAAAATCCTCCGCCTCTACCTTGAGCCCCTTGTTCTCCAGCTCAATACTCAGTGCCAATCCAGCATCACCAGGATTACTCCAATACGTGTGCCAATGCGCAGCAGGAGTGAGCGTAACACCAACGATAACCTCTGTCTTAGAAAGGCGGAATACCATTGCCTCGCTAGCGCAATTTGGATTCGCCAAGACGCAGGACATGAATGCCAAAATGGTAAGGAGGAAAGTTTTCATTAAAACTATGGAAGCATAATTCACCAGAAAGTAAACTGAGAAAGTAACTGCCAGAGCCTCGTCTACAGGTTTTTTAAGATAGATCGCATCCCTCCCCTTTTTCTTTTGACCCGTGTAATGATAATGTTTAGTTAAAACGATATGCGTATCCACTGGGTCATCTGTCTTCTGTTAATGCTCGGCACTGTCGGCATCACTTGGTATCTGCGCACCAAAGACATGAACTTCTTTCCAGATGACACCATCGAGGAAGCTGCCCCTATCGAACAAAAGCCGTATGAATTAACAGGGCCACCTGCTCCCATACAGCTTTCGTCGGCCGACATCGCGCCAGACTCTTTCATCCCTGCCTTGAGCCACTTCGCGGAAGATCGTGAAAACCCCGATAAACTCTCGCGTATCTTTGCAGTCTTAAAGGCCGAGAGTAATTTCGAGCTCGCCTACCTAGCAGGGGAACGGATGCTCGAGAGCACTAAACTCACCGAGAGCGACAAACGCGAATACGCCAAGCAAATGACCTCTCTCATCTCTGTGATTGAACCCTACGTCTTCGATGTCCATGAGGCGCGCGAGCTCCAAATCACGCTCGCTGGCATCCCTACCGAATCACAACAAGCGATTTCGGATAACCTCACAAAACTCGTTAACCAAAGTAGCGGCGGCCTCACCACTCTCCTCATTACCCACACCAAAGGAGATCCCGCCTTGACCGTATCGGTCGGCCAGTCCCAACCCTTCACCCCCTTACCAGAAAATGCGAACTTCACCGAAATCGTAAGCCGCCTCTACATTCTCCTAGTAACAGAGATGAACAAGAACGACGTCTCTATACCTCTCTGGCAAGGAACTACTCCTCAGGAATTTACCGTCGTGCTAACTAGAAGCAGCTGGGCGCAACTGCTTCCAGAGGAGAAACCAGAAGCGCAACCAGAACCCGAAGAATGAAGGCGATCATCGCATTTTTACTGAGCACATTCCTAGCTCTCGCAGAGCAAGTGACTCTAGGGGAAATCATAATCGATGCCAAAAAACGCTCGATCATCCTCCCCGCCAAGATCAATCAGATCGATGGGATCGCCGAATTCCTCCTCGTCCATGAACAAGGGAAAGTCCACGAAGCTATCCTCTCCACCAGCGTACAAGCAGTCGAACTTAACGCCGCCCTCAATCTTCTGGGTCTAAGGTCTGATCAGAAGAATAAAACCCAGCTCCCCACGCTTCCGTCTCTCGCCCACCTCCCCCAGCTTCAAGTCTTTATAGCCAATAAGGAGCAAGCCGAGTGGAACCCTGCCACCGACTTCATCGCGTATCTTGGCGAGGACAATGCTCCTGAACCTCACCCATGGTATTATAATGGCTCCTACTTTTACCAAAACAACTTCATGGCCCAGGTCGAAGGGGACTTGATCGCCATTTACACCAATGTCAACGCCCTCCTGAACTTAGAGCACCCAGATCGGACTAATGACACCGTCTGGATAGCGAAGGCGCAACCCCTTGGCAAAAAAGGCAATCCTGTGTATCTCAAAATCGTGATACCTGCCGCGAACAAATAATACTTGCGCGGACTCTCGATTAACACGGTTTTTCTTGTCATTTCATCTCGAGTCATAATAATGCGCTTATTATGGACGAACTCGCCGCCAACATTAGAAACTTTCTGCAGTACCTCGTGGTGCACTTCATCGAAGACAAAGACCAAGCAACGCTGAAACTCGCTAAGTCTGAGGAGGAGCGCCAACTCAGCTTCCGCATCATTCTCAGCGAGCGCGATGTCGCTAAACTCATCGGAAAAAACGGCTTCACCGCCAGCGCGATTCGCAGCGTCATCAAGGCCGCGGGCGAAAAACACGACGTTAACGTTCTCCTTCGCATCAACTCAGTGAGCGAAGAAGCAGAGCGCATGGCTTCGGCGTAATTACTTTACACTTTTCTGACGCGGATCGGTCCTTTTGCGGTTGAGGGATCGACCACTCTGCCTCCCTGTGTGATCTCCGCCTTTCCTGCGATAACTAAACGCCGTGCGGCCATCCTCGCAGATTCCATCAAAGGTCGCCATTCTGCTTCATCAGACATGAGTGAGCGAAGTGGCTCACTAGGGCAAATCGTTTTCCCGCATCCCCTTTCGGTTAACATTAACAGCATTTGAACCTCGATTTTCTTATCCAGCGTATTGAGCTTTTTTGCCTTGGCACTGTTTGGAGCAATATTTTACTCCTTCCCAACAATCGGCCCACTTTTTGCGCCATTCGATGACTCGACCACAGCGCGCGCAGGATTTCGTTGAATCTCCCATAATTACTCTTCCTTATTTGAAATGTGCCAAGATTTGCGTGTGCACTTCTTCCGCTTTGGTAACTGAGGCACTCCCAATAAATAAGGGCTGCTCCTCCGCAGGCACATTTCTGCGGCCATGGGAGCCTTTCACTAGGGTTGCATCGAGCGGGATCACATCCATGAGAGCCCGGAAGCCGAGCTTCTTTTTCAGGAGGAAACTGGCGATTTTGAGCGGAGGAAATTTAAGCTCGGGATCGATGAAGAGTTCCGCGGGATCGTAACCACACTTGCGGTGAATGTCTATGCAGCGCGCGAAGTCCGGGGCGACGGCATCATCAAACCAGTAGTAATAGGTAAACCACGCATCAGAGGAGGCCTCTACCACCAAATCCCCCGCACGCTCGCCACCGATCCCGGTGCCGAACTCTTCCGCGCCGTCGTAGACTCGCTCAATCCCGTCCATCTTTTCCAAGAGAGCACGCACGGCCGGCTTCAGCGATGGCTCATTCAGGTAAATGTGTGCAACTTGGTGGTCGGCAATCGCAACAACTTGGCTCGCTCCGAGATCGAGTTGCTCCCTCCCGAGCTCTTCCTTAATCGTAATCCACCCCTGCTTGCGGAAAATTCGGTTCAGGTGAATCGGCTGGCTCACCTCAGAAATGCCATACTCGGAAACCAGCATAACCTCGACCTCTCGGCTCTCTAAGTAGGTAATCAAGTCCTTGAGAACCTCCTCGATCTTACCGAACTCAGCGCCCACATTTGCGCCCTTAGGCCCCTCTTGTTGTAAGACATAATCGAGGTGCGGCAGATAGATCAGCGAGAGGTTAGGCTGGTGCTTTTCCTCCACCCATTTCGCGGAATTGGCGATCCATTGCGAACATGGAATCCCCGCCTTGGGCCCCCAAAAGGTGAAGAAGGGAAATTCGCCGAGGTCAGACTTAATCTCCTCTCGCATCGTCATCGGTTGAGTATAGACATCAAACACTTTACCTCCATCGGCGGGATACATCGGACGCGGTGTAATCGTGTGATCTGCACTGCTATACATGTTATACCACCAGAACAGCTTGGCACAGGTGAAGTCGGGGTCCTCTTTTTTCAGCGTTTCCCAAACCTTTTCCCCTTGCACCAGGTGGTTGCTTTGTTTCCAGAACTTATGCTCCGCTTCCGTGCGGTCATACCATCCATTCCCCACGATCCCGTGCTCTTTGGGGGGCGTGCCGGTAAGGTAGGTCGACTGCGCGGTCGTCGTCACCGCAGGAAAGGCCGGCTCAAAGGTCGAAACTGTCTTGCCTGCGCTCCATTCCTTCAGGAAAGTTCCATGAGTATTAATCAGCCCCGTCGTGAGACCAACAACATCAATCAAAGCCAAGCGTTTCATACGAGTAATCTAGAGGTAGGTGCTGATATGTAAATCTTGGATTTGGAGAAAGGAGAGAACTGACCCTGTCCATTGCGGATCTGTGCGAGGTCATAGAATAGCGGAATTATAGTTTCGCACAGAGCCTCAGAGAGCTCAAAGTTTGGTATTTGAAGAACCTGTCCCCATAGGAGTATGTATTGTCCACAGATTTCGCAGATTTGCGCAGATTATGAGGAAATCTTTGCGCCCTCGCGCCTTTGCGTGAGAATAAAATCTCACATTCCATCGATGAATTTTGAGTTTACTGATTCCGCTCGCTTTCTCAAATGGGATAAATCAGAGAAACGAATCGAATTCCAAGCCAATCCATTCGAATTTCGTGTCATTTCACGCTGTTTCGCGGTTGTCTATCTCCCTCCTGTACTCGCTCTCTAATTTTCTCAGCGAGTTTTTTCATTTCTGGAACCTTCACCTTGAGCCGCTCCGCGACTTTCAGTGGGTTTTCCCAGATCGCCTCATACTCAACCGGGCGGCCATCTACATAATCAATCATACTGGAAGGACGGTAAGCCTTCATGGGATACGTAATCTCGACTTGCTGATCGATGAAGGCCTGAGGAATTTCATACCCCAAGGCCGCCGCGACTGAAATAACCTCCGCCATGATCATCCGGATCAGTGGCTCTCGCTTGAGATCATGCAGAAGCACGCCGGTATCGACGCCACCTTCCGCAATCGCCAGTCCATTAAAGGGATAATTCCAAACCAGTTTCATCCAGAGTGCCTTTTCCAATGACGCCACTGACTCACAACGAATATTAGCCTCCATGAAAACCTTCGCGATCTGATCGACGCGCTCTTGAGATTTTGCAGAAAACTCTCCCAACCGAATCAACCCTGATGCCGTGTGCGAAATATGCCCCGGACTAAGCCGATTAATACAGACGAAGCAAAGCCCCCCGATAATGCGCTCCGCCCCAAAGTGCGACGCGAGCAACTCACAATTTCCGAGGCCGTTTTGGAGGGTAAGGATGACTGTATTCCTCCCGACTAAGGGTTGAATCATTTCTTGCGCGAAGCAGTTAGCGGTCGCTTTCCACGCCACGATTACCAGGTCCACCTCTCCAATTTCTCGCGAATCCCGCGCGCACTGCACCGAATCAAGCAGGAAGTCCCCATGAATGGACTCAACCCTCAAGCCGTTCGTGCTCACATACTCATAATCAGATCGCAGCAAGAAGACCACCTCATGCCCCGCCTGCGCAAGCCGCGCTCCGTAATACGAACCTACCGCCCCCGATCCAATTATCGCTACCTTTCCTAATTTCATTTGTTCTTCTAGGAATTTCGAGGAGAATCTTTCTATTGTCCACAATATAAGCCTAGCGCAA
>CALKLP010000354.1 GCA_937991965.1 uncultured Verrucomicrobiales bacterium | reverse complement strand
CACGAATACGCCGGGATTTGCACAAAGAATGGGAAATTACATCTATCTCCAATTTGAAAACAGGATGGTACCTAGGCAACCTGCTGACGGCAAATATCCAGGGCAACAAGCCTTGTGAAACTAGAATTAGTTGCGTGCACGTCGGCGCGCCATCTCGGTATTGGCATAGAGTACCTGGAGCTTGATGATGAAGCCCTGGTGTTGTTTGTCCAGGAGCTTCTTATTGCAATCCTTGACACAAAGGTCTCTAAACTTTATCCTGTCCATGACGCAGTTTGCGATCCATGATTTCCCCTGTTCCAGTACCCTCTTGGTGTTACCAAATATATGTGATGGGTCCAATGCTTTTGGGAATTTTTCTTCGTAACCATGCGGACGTGAAATCTCTTCATGCTTTAATTGGTTTCGAGTTTTGCGAAGCAAAGCGAATCCTTCCACGGTGGGTACATCTTCTTCAGATATGAGCCTTTTGAGCAAGGATCTAGTACTGCTTAAATCTCCAGCTATGACGTAATAGTTGAAGAGCTTCTTCTTGTAGGTTGACCCAAAATGCTTTTCTATAGATGCATCAATTGCACCACAACCGGTCATGTTGTGATGGTACGCCTTTCTTTCGTGACATCTTCTACCGGACAAGAACACCTCTTTTTGCGTATTCCAGCATTTCTCTAGATCATTCATACCACGCGGAAAAGACGGTGACGCTACCAATTCTCGTAGCAATGGTTCGGTTGATCGAGTTTTCCTCATGTTTTCGTTCTTATTCTTGTTCTTCTTGAGAACCTTTGTTGAAACACGTTTCCTCTTGTTATCATGTGTCTTTGCCATTCCGGGGTATATTGGTGTAGTTTCATGTAGACGTATATTATTTTTCTGACATGCTGTGAAACGATGTTAAAAATGCACCGTGTGAACCACCAGTACATCCAATAGCCTTCTAGGTTCGCACACGCCTTGGTATAGGTCCTGGGAACAATTTGAGCCATCCTCCAGCTTGTTATTCCAAGAATTGGGTTCACCACGCCCTCTAGAGGGGGGAGCCGTTTTGTGGCGAGGTTCTGGGCGCGTTTTGCCCATGGATATTGCATATACTAAATACATAATTTACAACCCATTCCACTAAAACTTTTGTATGGAACTATGCTAAAGAAAGTTGCGTTATGTCCAGAGCATTCAGGAAATACCCGCACCGGCACCCAAATCGAAAAACTCATGGCGCCCAGCAGTATACTGTACACGCGACTTTTCGCCAGATAACGGGCAACAGCGGTATAAAAATAAGCACTATTTTGGGACCAAAATGTGTAGGCAAATACCCATTTCTCGGCAACCAGGTGTGCTAGAACCTTCAAACCTCTTGCAAAAGTTGCCGACACGTGTCCCAGCAAAGGAATCCCAAAAAACCAGGGGAAAAACGAACCCCTGTCGACCTCAGGCCGCCTCGTAGGTAGTCCACCTGGTGCTGTAGCGCGACTGCTGTACGTGTCCAAAATATATCATTTTTCCGATTTTTGTTTGTAATACCTATTCTCTTTACAGGAGAGCGGTTAAAACGGACTGCTGTAACCCACAGGACACTCGTGGTTCGATTTCAACCCAGTCCAGACATTTCGGTGGCCCCTATCAGGGGGTAAGCGGGTGCTGTAGTGACCGAAAAACCCAGGTGTTATCAAGCGTCATATAAGCAGGCGCGCGGCGGCGAGGTTTCGAGAAAGGCAGAGAATCTCAGTTTGGAAAAACTACGTTACAGAACGACACGAGAGTTCACACGATTCCTCAGTCAATAGATACAAGACTACGTGCAAGCCGGGGGGAGTTTCTATGGTCTGTATCGCGCGGCATCTACACACCAAGGTAGACTGTTACAGGTTGGCAGAAGCAGACTCGGCAAAACCATACCTCTCAGGGTTCTCCTGCCAGGAAGCATGCCCACTCCCACAGATCACAGAGTCCACTGGCACAGGCTTGATGAACAGTCTCCCCTCTTCTCCGCGCCTGGTGGTTCGCCCAGTCCTTCGATGTCGCGTGTGGTGCTTGGCGACATGCCCGCGGGGGCCCGGTTTGTGTCTACCTACCGAAAAAAGAATCTTCTAAACGGAGCCCCTCCTGTCGCAGGTTTGCGCGGGTTTCGCGGCTTGCGCTTCAGACCTCTTCCCTTGGCGTACCACGATCGCCATGAGTTCCCATGATCCCGAGTCCGTAGCGAACAGGCCGTTCACGATGCAGGACATGCAGAGGTTCATCGAGGAGATCACCGACATGTGTCCCTATCCCATAAAGAAGGAGCACAGCGACCTGCTCTGTTCGGCCATCATCAGGATCGACTCTACAAACGACCCCCTGATAGAAGACCTGAAGACCATCAAGAGCATGGGCATCATGGTCAGGGCTAAGATTATTACTCAATACCACCTGGAGAGCCTCATCGAGAAACACCGAGTCAAGTGGGAGGGAAAGGTAGGTGTTTTTGGAGAAGGGACTGTCGGCTTTTTGAATACGGTAGATACCACCAGTACCACCAGTCCCCGCCGTACCCGCCGTACCCGCCGTACCCGCCGTCCCCGCCGTACCCGCCGTACCACCAGTACCGAACGTTCTTGCCTGTTTGCTGTTGTTCCTGTGTGTTTACGTGTCTATGTGTTTATGTGCCTACCGAACTCAGGACGATGCAGGAGAGGGAGTGCCTGGGTCTGCTGTATCCGCCGGACCCGTAGAAGCCGATATGGGCGGCGGAGGCGCTGTAGGTGCTGGTGGCATGGACGCGGTGGAGGGAGGAGACGGGGCTTACCATAACGACACGGATGTAGATGAGGTGAGTTCGTCTAATGTACCGCTGCATTTAACCTACGCAAATATCCATCCCTGGTAGTTTTGTAGCGAATGTAGCGAATGTAGCGAATGTAGCGAATGTAGCGAATGTAGCGAATGTAGCGGTTGTCTACAACAGACCCCCGCTTAAATCTTAATCGACCTGGGGAGTCATTTAAACTGATATTCGCACTATGGTACTGTATTTTCATTTTGTACACCCCAGGACGATTCTCAAGCACCCATCCGAAAGGAGCACGTTCTCCAGATCCTGGATGAGCAGATCGTCGGCACCGGTTACTTCAGCACGAGACGCTGGCGCAAGTCAACGGAATGGACAATCCCGTATGGTGTTTGTGTTCCGGACATGGGCGGATGGGTGTTCCGCAACACACTGAAGGGAGACGTAGATGGTGATGTTTCTATTATGGAGATGCCCCAGTTGACCGATGCTCGGTACAGGTCCCACCACAGTAGGCAGGCGAGGGGATATTTCCTTCTAAAAAAAATGCTCGTGGACAAGCAGGGCAATGTGTACCGCCCCACGAACGAGGAGATAGAGGAGGGTCTCGCGGGTACCGACGAAGCGGACGGTATCAGGGGTCTTACCGGGGCAGAGTACATATACGGTGTAACCAAGATGTTCGAGCGCCGCCGCTGATTTGTTTGTATGCGTAGGTTCTATCCTTGAAAAGTAGTTCATGAATTGTTGAATGGAACCTCTGATGGATTTTGTCGAATTGGTTCTACTGTTGAAATATAGGCTGTGAATTTTCAATGGAACCTGTGATGGTTTTTATGAGTAGGTTCTATCCTTGGAATGTAGGCCGTGAATTTTTCAATGGAACCATTTGCTGCTTTTGTTTGTTTGATTAAAAACTACTAATTCATCCAGATTTAGTATGATGGAGACACGGACTTGGTGAGAACCCATGTCTATATATCGTAGACCGTAACCTTCATACCATCCAATACAAAATGGTCGCCTGTCGAGTATGATTCTCCCCCTATGTCAATGGTGTTGGTAGAATCGTCATATGATACTAAAACAGTAGATGTATCAGAGAGTTCAAGAGTGGAGCTCTGTGATGACCCATCCGATGAATTGAATGGGAATAGTATAGCTTCACCTGCTGGTATTGCTGACGTGGACCCACGTTCAACCACCGTCAATTTAGTGTCCTTCAGTCCTGGGTAACTAGAAACAATCTGATCCCCCGTTGTTAAGGAACTATTGATGTACTTGTCCAGCAGTGTGAAAGTGGTGTCGTTGAGGAAACTCAAATCGTAAACACCACCTTCTAAGAAGATTGTCAAGTTTGCGTTTGCCAACGTGTCTGAAAGTGTCGATATGGACTCCTCGTCAAAGAAGGTGTAATTGGTACCGTCTGTGGAATAGTATAGTTTCCATGTGTATGTAGTGTCGGGTACCAGATTATGAGCCACGTGATCGAATGACGTGGTGTTATCAACAACAACCGACTCTCCCAACCC
>CALKLP010000353.1 GCA_937991965.1 uncultured Verrucomicrobiales bacterium | reverse complement strand
AGCAGAGGCGTGTAATTCTAAATGTGTTTCAGTAATGGGTACCCCGATTCAAGAGAGAAACCAGAGCAGACGCGTTCTACGATAGAGGCGCTCCACTTTTTTTCTGAGGTCTTCTCGATTTTGCGAGCTTAGGACCTCTCCTACCCTAAACAAACAATTGGAGGAAAAAATTAAAACTGCTACTGGATGAAAAAATCCCATGGCTTAGGTACACAATGAGAAATCACCCAAAAAAAAAATGGTCGATTTCCGACGAATTTGGGGTTAAGGAGGGCCTTCACTCGAAAAAAAACTTGCCAAAACGAAAGTGTTACCTCTGCCGTACGAAACACGCGTCAGCGTTCGAGACTTGACGGCTTGGCCCTTTCGGGATTTGATTCAAGTATATCTGGATTATAGCATAAAGACAAAAAGCGACGTCCGCGGTCATGTCAAATGTCTAGGAAAGAGCTTGAGGCAACACATCCGAGTGTATCATCATACGCCTCACGCTTGCCTCACAGCTTCCTGCGATGCAGTGCAGTGCAGTGCAGTGCAGTGCGGTTCGAACGCATCTCGCGGTGCGGTGTAGTGCAGTGCGAACACATCTCCCATGATACATACACCAGCACAGCTCCGGCTTTGCTTCATGTGGCCGATGCACACCTGCAATCGTCAGATTTTTCCCGTCAACCTTTCACTCGTGATATCGACGCGTCCTACGATGAAAAGGTACCATACCATGGCATTTTTCATTTTTCGGCATTTATTGGTCCGAATGACGAGGCTCGTTGACCCAAACTCGCCGGAAAACAAGCATTCTATTTTTATTTTGCAATATAATTTTTGGAATACATACTCGTGTGTAAGGTAAAGGTTTTGTTTTTTGGCCCAACTCGCCGGAAAAAAAAATCATTCTGTTTTCATTTTGCGATGTAATTTTTGGAATGCATAATCTGTGCAAGGTTATGTTTTTGTTTTTCGGCCATCGGGTTGCCCTTGAAGTTCACTGAAAATTCTTTTGGTTGGGTTAAGCGAAAAAAACTTCATGCCATCTCTGCCGTACGTATCTCCGGGATGTGCCTAGGGGAGTGGCCCAAGAACGAAATCCAAGCATGCAACATCTGACTGCCTGTGGGCAAATAAGATGTACCTGGTGGTAGTGAAAACTGTGTTCTTGTCCGCGGCTCGAGAAGCGGAGTGTTGGGAGGCGCCCTCGCGGTGACGGTTCGCTCTCTCGCCGTCGTGGTGGAGAACCATAAAGAAGTGGCAATCCCATCAGTACGTGTCCAGCGCGAGTACTCGTACGATGCGGATTTTTTGTACACGCCACTCTTATGCAGTAAAGTTTGCACTTGCGTGGCAAAAAAATGTATGGACGAAAGGTGGATTTTCAACCGGCAGAAAAAAAAAATCAGCAGTTGTTCCTTGCGCTGTCTTTCTTTCGTGGTTGGTTTTTATGTTTTTTCTTTGTTTCGTATGGGAATCAGCTATTGCCCCGGTCGCCCCTCGTTGAAGATCGCGTTTTTTCGCCTCGATCGTGGTGGTCGACGCGGCCAAAGATCGCGCCACCAGACTGCCCCGGGTGCGACGTCCTGCCGCAAACATGCCACATCGAGTTGGGCCAACTCCAGAATTGGATTTAGATTTTCCTCCCCAAAAATTAGTTCTACGAGTAGCTTTGTTTATTTTTCTCGTTCAATTCAGATTTCATTTTTCCCGAGATCGGATCATCGAATGATGTGTGTCTCGACCAATCGAATTCAAACTAGGTTTATACTTTTTTCCAGATTCGTGTTTTTTTTAAATCGTTTCAAACTAGCCCTAGGGGGTTATAGCCCGATTGCGTTCCGAATCAAACATTCCGAATCAAACCTTCCGTGTCAAACCCCAAGGTGAACGGCGCGCGCGCAACACGGTACTGCCCTTGCTGCTTCGCGGGCACACTGCACACTGGATTGCCGGTTGATACTCGCCACGTTCCGGGATCTCGAAAGTGTGTAAGAACAGTTTGCTTCTCCCTTCTAAAATCTTCGCAACAGTGGTCGTTCTCATTTTCTCTCGCTAGACGTACAGCAGTAACTCAAATCCGGGGTGAACTATGTAAGCGGGCTCTTCTCCACCCTGGCCACTTCGGTTCGCGCCTTCGTTTTTGTTGCGAGAAAACTCCAGCAAGCAGCCCTTTCTGCTCTTCTCGCCGGCTCGCATGTAGTTGCGTCTTCCCGCGCCGCGAGGCGCTCTCAAGCAGCTCGCCGGCTCGCATGTAGTTGCGTCTTCCCGCGCAGCGAGGCGCTCTCAAGCAGCTCGCCGGCTCGCATCTAGTTGCGTATTCCCGCGCAGCGAGGCGCTCTCAAGCAGCTGATTTCTTTGTTTTTGTTTGTTCGTTCTGCGAGTAACTCAAACGTTCGACCTACGTACGTGGGATTCGAACCCCCGAACCAAATCTGTTGATTGTAGAATTCAAGGGTAGCCACTAGACTATCGGGGCGAACGGAATAACTAACGGAACATGTTTTGTGTAGATATTTTCTGCCTTTTTTTCCAGCGAGCAGTTCGGCTTTGGGCTGTCGCGTTGCCTCGGTTGGACTGCTGTGGCAGCAAGACACCCGTTTAAGCAGCCTCAAATCATTTTTTCACACTTGTAGTTTCCAGCTTCTGGACAAGCCGTGGTCGCAGGTGTCGGTCGTCCCGTTCTCCCCCGCCCCGGTTCTAGCAGCTCAAATTATTTTCTTCGTTTTGCGGCAATTCGCGCGAGCACAGCAGCAGCGATGGAAAATATTTGATGTTCTACCCTTGTTGTACCCTTGTTACCCGGTGATGTCGTTAGGGGACAGTTCGACCGGTGTTTCGTACGGGCTAGAGGGTTAGGGTTAGGACTAGTAGTTGGGATTTGTAATGATGAACAGATTTCAAGTCTGACGTGTCTTACCAATTTCACCAAAGCCCCAAGATAACAAATACTTACCATTATAGTGGACAAAAAATAGGACACCTCCCAAAAAAAACTCACCCATTTAGTACATTACAGGTACCAACAACGCAGCTGGCAAAGATGAGTGTTGACCTGAAGTTCGTCGTGTCTTCTGCAAATATGCTGGTGTGCTTGGCTTGAAGTTTTTTTTTCTTTTGCCCGCGTGCTCGTTGCGGTTGGCTTTTAATTTCTTCTTTTTTTTTCTTCCCATTTCTTATGCTCGCACTGCTCTCACGCTCCCTCCCAGTAGTAACTCAGACCCGGGGTCACATGGTGTACCAGTATGGATCTGGCACATCGTAGACGGACTCTCGATTTCACTTTTTTATATTTTTTGGTGGGGACATGAAATGCGTCAGCTATGATATTTGAGTGTACCACTTTTGTTTGAGTTTTTCCCCGAGGTATTCCTCAGCGCCAGATTCACTGGAGCCTCTGCCCTGTGACCCGCAGACTTGATTATGCGAGTTAATGCGAG
>CALKLP010000352.1 GCA_937991965.1 uncultured Verrucomicrobiales bacterium | reverse complement strand
GGCTTGTAGCTGCAAAGCAGCCACATCTAAATGGCAAGGCAATAGAGTTAGGGAGCGAGCAGCTCAGTGAGTTTTGTCGCGACGTCTGCCATTGGCTCTTCTGCAGTGCTCAGTCCGCTCCGCGAGCCGAGCAAGGGACTGACTTCGCGGAGATCTTCATACGTCGTGTTGTGCACGATGGGAACGAGCAAATCACGCGCTAGGAGTGCTGAAAGTTCTTTGTCGGCAATGCCCTCTCCTACGACACGACTCAGCAGTGCGGGGGTCACCAGCACGATCCCGACTCGCGACTTCGCTAGTCCCTTATCAATTTCGCGGAGTAACGTTGCACCGAGGAGGACGTCCTTTTCACTGAACCAAACCGAGACACCGCGCGACTCGAGCAAATCGTGCAGCTCCTTGGCGGCCCCCTTCCTGTCGTCCCACGCGTGGCAAAGAAAAACGTCCCGAAGGTCAGGCACAGACGCTCGCTTCTCGACGTTTTCGCGGACCGGGGTGAGCGTCCGCACTTCGGCAGCCGTGTACACCACGGACGAACCCGCTCGCGACCAGCGAGGCCTTACACTTCGGCCGGACCCGACGGCGCTGCTCCGGCTACCCCCACTACTCCCCGATGAGGAGTGAGGTGAAGGGTATGAGCCGTAGCTGCTAGAGCGGCTACTACATGCTGGGCAGGCCTCCGCTGCGCTCGCCGTGCGATGCCCATTTACTGGAGCTGTACATCTTGCCATACCTGTCCCCTTCAGTCGGATGAGTAGTTCTGACGCCCCCACCAAACGCCGTCGTAAGCGGCCGCTTGGATGGGATTGTTATGCTCTAGTTTTTACAACCATTTTTATCACATGTTATTTTCTGTGAAGATGAAACCCAATGATCTTTATGATCGTTGGTGTTAACGCCACATCCAGTTGTTCCGCCTTTGTTGCCCGAATGGACAACGCCTGTTGGTGTATGTTTAACAGCCATAATTAATTCCTTCTAATAGGTTTGTATAGTTTCTCTTTTCGCTGGAATTTCACCAGCTCATCAGCAGATTTTGCCTGGAAGAGGATCTTTTGGCGCCTCACTCATTCAAGAACTCTTCACCCATCAACGAACCCAGGTTCAAGTTCTGAGGAAATATTTTTATGAGGGCCTAAAAATCGTATTTAAAGGTCAGTGCAGCACCATCGGGTCGATGCTTGGATAAAGGTTGCAAGGAAAGTGAAAATCGCTTCTCTTGAGCAGCACCCTGATTGAGGGCGAAGGTATGATTTTTTTTGTGGTATGCCCAATAGATTAAGCCGCCTACGAGAATGGCGATCCAAATCTCTCCACCTCCACTAGATGAACTAGACCCCCCGGAAGAACTAGTTCCTCCATCACTATGACAATGATATGTCCCGTTACTTGTGTTGTTGTGACAACCTGAACTATTCAAACCACCCGAGTGGGCCATCGCCACGTGAGAGCTCATTAAGCTCAACGAAAAAATCAGAACAACGAATCGCCGTAGGGCTATCAACATGACCAAATCCTTATGCCGGAAGTAGAGTTTTGCGTTCAAACATCCGAGCAAATAAGCACGTTAGTTTTCCTTCGCGGACAGCCAACTGGGAATTTAATCTGGGATTCGAGAAACACAGCAAGATACAAATGTACGATAAGTTGGCGAAGATAATCAATACCGCTGCCATTTGTCATAACGGCCGAATCGCGAATTTGACACGGAACACCATAAAACATGGCGCCTTCGGCACAAAACGAACCCTTCTGTCACTAGCCTTCTGTAATGATTTGGCAAACATTGCCAATATATGCCATATTCATACAGACTAAGGTAAGGAAGTATAAGCATGGCAACAATGAATATTTCACTCCCTGACGACATGAAATCATGGGTAGAGACACAGGCAACGGGCGGACAGTACAGCAATAGCAGCGACTATGTGCGCGACCTTATTCGCCACGATAGAGAGCGCAATCACAAGATTGCCGCGATGCAGGAGATGATTACAGCGGGCTTTGATAGCGGCGAGAGTAACCGAACCCCTGACGAGATACGACAGGCTGCCCGCCAAACGTTGGTGGATAGTGAAAACACGTGACCTATAGACTAAGCCGCGCCGCCGACCATGACCTCTATACGCTCTACCTGGATGGATTAAAGAAGCACGGTCTTCTACAGGCTGACACCTATTACGATGAGCTTCTACACACGCTCGACCTGCTTGTTGCAAACCCTGAAATGGCACGTGTCCGCTATGAACTGCGCCCGCCAGTACGGATTCATCCTCACAAAGAGCATCTTATTGTTTACGACACTGAGGAAAGCGGCAGCATTTTCATTGTGCGCATCCCCAGTAGAAAAGCCGACTGGCTAGACGTTCCAAACTAGCGCGCCCAAGCCGCATGACCTGGCGCGTTAGTTTGGCGTTTCATAACAGTCGCATCACTGGGTGAAATGAACTCACCAGAATGGAACGCTTTTTTTGAAAGCGACAAAGATAGTTACTGCGTAACTATCTCGGTGGGTTTGTGTCTTGTATCTTTTGGTCAGCCGTGGCGACGGGCTCAAGCTCTGGCACAGCTTCCAACATAGTGACATCAACCACAGGCGCACCCTGCCCTCTTAGAAGCTCGCGCACCGTATCGGGATACAAATACATGGCGATAGAAGCAGCGACCACAAGAACCACGGCAGCTGCAAGCGGGGCTTTTGAGCGAGTGGTTTGCGCCTGCTCTGCGGCAAGTTTACTTTTCAGCTTCTCGGCGATATCTCGTTCATCGGTCAGTAAAAACTTGTAATTTTCGGTCGGAGCTTGCCACTTGTCAGCCTGTCCTTGCCACGTCTGCACTTCGCCCTCAAGACGTTGATTCGCATCTTTTAGAGTCGAATTTTCCTGCTTGAGTAGCAGAACCTGAATGCGCGGATCACCTTCATCAAAGGACGTCCCTAGAGGATCAAATGACGCACCGCTGACCCCCGTCTTTTGCACGTTCTTCTGTACGTCCCTAAGGGGTCTAGGAATGGCCTCGGGACGGTCAGCAACGCGTCTTACCTCGTCAGCTTGACGGTTATTACTCCATTGAAACAACTGAGAGCTTTGGATTACATAGTGACCCTTTGCATTCTTCGTTGCTGGTAGCTCACCGCTTTCGATAGCGGCTCTCAGCGTATTACGATTGAGCTGCAAAGTCTTTGCCCCACTGGTCAAAGAAAACTCTTTTCCAGAGGCAGAGTCTAGGGACGTCTTTTGCACGTCACCAGAACGGTCAGCATCGCTCACGGGACGGTCTTTCAATAAAGTTTCGCTCATGAGTTAATTTGTAGCAGACGGTCAGAGAAAAGCCACACTTACTATCAATGGCAACCTAGGGACGTCCTAATGACGTCACCTGTGACGACCCCAGACAAGAGCCATCGGTGCCAAGAAGGGTAGAGACTGGCTCATGAAGTTATCGCCCGAGATACACCACCGTGATCTGTTCACGTTCGTGGCCGAGTTCCCGTGAGATCGTCAGCCGAGCGGACTGATCTTGGGTGCGTTCCAAGTCCGAGAGTTCACGGCTTTTGGGACCACCGGCAGCCGGCGATTTCCATCCCGTCAATTCTTCGTAGCGCTGTTGGGCGTAGAGATGCCGCGCCCCGTGCGTGCGGCCCAAACCCACGTGGGCC
>CALKLP010000351.1 GCA_937991965.1 uncultured Verrucomicrobiales bacterium | reverse complement strand
AGTTGGTATGTGTTGGCGGGGTTAGAAACGATGTATAGGCGGTGGCAAACTGGACGGTAAGCTCTCTCCTTGACGAGACACCTCCGCAAAAGTCGGGTCGGTAGAGCAACAAGGCGATGCTTCGACGGTAAATTTTCTAGGTGTTGGGCAATAACAAACGCGTGCGCTACGATTCGGGGTAGCACTTTTAATCAAGCCTGTGTGTGGCTGATCGAGGGGCGTGTTAACCCCTCCCAATGTTTGCTAAATTTACTGGTGTGCCTATTGTGTTCAACCCTACCGACAATTTCTTCGGTTCGGGGGATCGCTTTTTTGAAGGTTTCCCTTTTCCGTGGTTTGTCGCGCGAGTGACACCCCCTGCTCCTTCGCGGTGTCAAGGTTTGGTGCTGCTTAATCCTAGGATAGCATTCCACAATGGAACTGTTGGGCTACGCTTCACCAAGCTAGCCACCCCTGAAGTATCTTTGTCAGGGAGGTACAGAGTCACTCATCGCGCGATTGCCCCAGCCTCGGTAGAGAGAAAAGGCGAAACCCCACCGACCGTAAACTTGTTTTAGCGCTTTTTTGGCGTACCTAGACATTGGATTGGTGGTCGAGCTGCATGTATGTTCGTTTCTCCTCAAGGTTCCCGTCCGGGCGAGCTATCCCTCAAATTTAGAGCATCACACAAATCAGACGCATCATCACCTGCCCGCGGCAGCATGCGTCGCCAGAAACGGCACCTTTCTGTGGAAAATGGTCGGGTGGGTCGGTAACGCAAGGCGGCAGCCGCGGCAACCTGACGGCAACTTTACTTGGTAACGACACACGCACGTATGTCTCGGTGGTGTAGCGGTCGCCGGTCGGCGATGAAAAGACGGTGATAAACTGATAAATGGTACGGTAGCGGTTCACCAACCATTCACTGTTTCTCCTTAAGCGCCTTACTTGGGGAGCTCTTTACTGTTGACATTAAAAATAATGCCGACGCGCGTGCTGCGATAGAGGTTGCACCGCATTTTTGTCCAGAGACGGGCTCCTATTTTTGGGAGCTCAAAACATGTCCTTCTTAACCCGAAAACTGATTCGGAGAAAAAAAACTGCTTTATCGCGGATGAGAAAAACCCCATGGCCTAGGTACGCGACGACGAGGACCAGAGGTAAAATAAAATGGCCTATTATTTATATTTTTCCGACGATTTTGGGTTAAGGAGCTCCGTTATTCAGAAAACATATTCGCCAACAAACGGTATACCTCTATCGCAGCACATGCGTCATCTTCCCTCCTAGGTCAAAAACTGATTTTGAGAAAAAATAAAAATACCACCCTAATTTATGTGAAACCACCTCACGTCTTAAGGCGTAACACGTATAAGAACAGAGACAACAAATGAGCCTTACCCCACCGTAGTTAGGGGGTTCAGCATCAGTTCCACTGAGCTCCTAACAGGAAGGGCTCAATGTAGCTCACCCCCGAAAAATGACTTCGAAAAGGCATTCGTTCGCACAACCCGACCAAGCTTTTATGCCTTAGTCCTAAAAAGATTTGTACTCGTGAAGTCACTTGACTAATGACTAACCGATAGTTCCTCACTCGAGGATCTTATCCGCACAGGTACCTTATTAGTTAATCCAACAACTGCAACCCCTACTCCGTGGGATGACTGGAATGGCATGCCAGCGCTGTTCAGGTTAAGAAGTCTCGGATTTCCGAACATATATATAGTATAGCAAAAAAAAAGTGCTAATTTTTGTCCGTAGAAAAAGTGGGCATCCTACCACAATTGTCAAGCATCTAGTTAGTTGCACCGATTTGTTTCTGAGGCTGCCCACTTGAAGAGTTTTTACACACTTCACACCCCAAAATCTGCTTTGCAGCGGATTTACAACGCTCCCCGATGCACAATCCCAGATGTCATGCTCTGTAGGCCTACAATGAAACATATTATCCAAGGCTACGGTGTTGCAGTGTCATACGACGCGCGTGCTACGATAGAGGTATACCGCTTTTTGGCTATTTTGTTTTCTGAATGACTTAAGACACTCCTTAACCCAAAATCGTCGGAAACGCGCCATTTTTTTAGGCATGATTCTCGTTGTACACCTAGGCCCCATGAGATCCTTCATCCGGGATCAAAGCAGTTTCGATTTTTTCTCCGAATCAGTTTTTGGGTTAAGAAGGACATGTCTTAGCCTCCCAAAATTGAAAAACCTCAACAGAAAGAAAGTGGTGCGCTCCTCTATCGTAGCACGCGTCCGTCTGAGCCACTCGCATGAGAACAAAGCTACACGGTGCCACAAGGGTTATAATGTATTTTGTTGTTTGTAGCCCTTTTTTGCGGTGGCCTCGGGGGCGCTCACGCGCGAGTGACCCGCCTGTTCCTTGCGGCCATAGGCTTTCAGTGCTCTGTTGATATTTTTCGATGTTATGAATGCCCGATATGAGTTTGCCATCTAGCTACGCTGCGCCGAAAAAACGCGCAAAGTGATTTTTCGTCAGAGAGAGTGACGTGCGGAGTCACTCGTGCGAGTGCCTCAACAAACCCAGTACCAAGGTAGTGAATAGGGCGGGTATATATGTCATAACACAATAATACCGTAGCTTTGTTGGACGACACGAGTGCCTCTCTGCCTCACGGAAAAAAATATACGGTATGTAGTAGCGATCGTTTTTGTGCAGCGTAGCTTACCGTTCCATCACGGACTCAAATATCGCAAATCAAAACAGGTGCACGAAAGCTTCAGACCCAAAGGGGGGAGCGGGGGCCACTCGCGCGATTGAACCTCGAGGCCAATGCAAAAAGAAAGGTTGCCAAAAGTGAGCCCCTTACCGAATAGCCTTGGTCTATTTGCAAAGAAAGGACGAAGAAAACACACGGCAAATTGTGGGTCGAGGCGCCCGGTAAAATCCAGAAAAAAGTTCCAATCGAAAAACGTGCTACAATTCTACAAGCCTAGCACGCGTCCTTCGAAACGATCTTTTTGAGGAAGGAGACCCCGCGCTCGTTGGGTGGTAGTCGGGGGTGCGTGGTCAAGTCATCCCACGATGTTGGGGTCGAAAGTTTGGGCCAAACGAGTTTCTGACCGGTTGAGCTTTTCGAGTGTGGAACCATCGGTTAGCATG
Organism: uncultured Verrucomicrobiales bacterium; assembly: GCA_937991965.1. GTDB lineage: Bacteria > Verrucomicrobiota > Verrucomicrobiia > Verrucomicrobiales > Akkermansiaceae > WTJZ01. The sequence continues at coordinate 78 of CALKLP010000351.1, read as the reverse complement.
CATTATTTTCGATTATATGGTTGTTTTTTGAACTAGCGCATAGATAGAGACGGTGGTCGGGTCTGACGAGAGCGAATG
>CALKLP010000350.1 GCA_937991965.1 uncultured Verrucomicrobiales bacterium | reverse complement strand
TTTATATCTCATTTCATATAGAAGCCAGAACTATTTTCTCAATTTCGTAATAAATTTTTAAAGTAAAAATTTCAGTGCCGCAATAAATGGTTTTACCCTTTTTTTGGTATGGCTGTGATAAAGTAGTACTTGGAGTATTTTTCATTCATCTTGTCCTACCATATCATTGGTACTCAGTGTGGTACTCTGAGTCTTTGATGACTTGTGTCCTTATCATGGATTTTTTTATCCGCCTCTTTACAGTTCTAGAATGCTTATAATTCCAATATAATTACTCATCACATGTATTTTGTAAAATGTTGATTGTTTGAATGAAGGGAACTTGACTCTGTGGCCGCTAGGATTACCGGCTACCACTTTACGGATCATCATTGAGGCAAACTGAGGGGAGTTATTTTTTTAAAGAAAAATATTTTACCATGTAGATCTAATTGATAAGGCCCGTAGTTAGAGTGACGGATTGCCCCTCTGAAGATTTCACCGCCACCATCCCCGCCCAGTCAGAGAGTATGGCCGAGTGGAATATGCTCCGGCCTCACGATCGAAATATCGTGGGTTCAAGCCCCAACGTGTCCATACTCGTTCACCCTCGAGCAAGGTGGTTTGCGGGCAGGCTCCTTCAGTCTCAATTGGTGCGGATTCTGGAGTAATCGCATGGCATTCGTATGTCGGACAATTGTCCCGCTGCCCCCGGCCCACTCAGCCGTTAAACGAGTTTGTACTGGGGAAGGAAACTGTTGTTCATGCGGTAGTATGGTCTATCACTGAGCTAAGAAACATGCTCAAAAGCCAATGTGCCAGGAGATGAGCACCCGCGTCATCGAGCGCGTGCTCCCATCTTTCCATCCTTTTTTCCTTCCCTCCCAATCAATATTTAGTGCTTTCTGTGTAATTACACCGCTGAGCCTGGTCTGCAGTATCAAAACCTGGGTGATATCAAGATGCTCTCAAATAGGCTGAAAATTCTTTTTTTTTGAAAGGAACAAAGTTTCAAGGGAGAGGCTACGCGGACTTCCCACGCTCAGCTCCCCAAGTCCCACCTGCAGCTTGATTCCCACCGGATTGAAGACGCTCTCAAATCAAGTCAAGTGACTGAAAAAAAACGTGTTTGAGGGACAGAAATTCCCGGAAGACAGGCCAAACCTTCAATAACACGGGACGAGAGAAAGTTCCCTGCCACGACTCCCCCCTCCATGCCCGTGGCCAGGGGGACACGCCCCCCTGTCAGAACTTTGCCCCCTGTCAAAATTTTTAGAGCAGAAATAAGTGCTTTCTGTGTAATTTGATCTCGCACAATTGACACTGATCTGAGGAGATTGCTTGAGATACGCAAACCAAGGATGCAGGCGTGGATACGGGGATGGGGGTTCAACATCCTGCTCTGAAAAATTATGTTGAAAATAGGTAGAATTTTAAATTTCCGTGCGAAAATTGTGTGAATATCTAGTAACGTTAGCAGGTAGAGCCGGGTTTTAGTCTCAGGATTGGCCTCAGATACGAGGAAAATGATATGGAAATTCCATATTTTCCTGGATGAACCCCTAGAAGCGGTTTCCGAACCTACCGGAAGTGGGGTGAGTCAGGACCTGCCCTGTTGATGAGGTTCCAGGGGTTATTGAGGAGGTCCCCTATGCAAGACTCGATAGATATTCTTCATTAAATGATTCAACGCGGTTTGACGAAGAAAAGCTTAATGGTGCCCTCAAAATCTTTCCAGAATAATTTCCTCATTTTCATTTGAGAAGTCTCTTCGGAAACACGGTTTCATGAGTCTCGGAATGGCCGGAAATACATTCTCTGGGCTTCTGAGTTTAACCCTTTCACTGCCACGGGCCCATAAGTGGCCCAAATGAAATATCCGTTCACTGCCACGGGCCACATAAGTGGCCCGAGGACGCTAGGCTGATTAGAGCTGTCTAGCGGGTTTAGTTCAGACCAGAGACTCAAATATTTGGTATCGTTGTAATTATTGGACCTTCAGCTTCAACTTATCTTCTTTCATGGTTGCGATTCGTGCGTGCAGAAGGCCAAAATCGCCCTGAAAACGTGATAGCTCCGCTCCAACTTTCAGTACTCTATATTGGCAGGCATTTGAGTTTTTGTGAGATTCATTTGCGTCCCCGAGGCCTTCATGGTTTTCAGAGCATCACAAAATTTACGTCATCATACTGATCGACAACTACGCTCAAAAAAATATGCATTCTGAAAAACTTGATCTCCAACAGTTTTTGCGCTATTCCATTTTGAAAGTGGCAGCAATGAATTTTGACCGAGACCGTGCGGGTGTCCGAGAAAATTTGTAAATTCAGAAGCCTGGAGAATGTATTTCCGGCCATTCCGAGACTTCTGAAACTTGTGTTTCCAAAAGGACTTCTCGAATGAAAATGAGACAATTCTGGAGAGATTTTGAGGCCTTCATATGAATTTTCTGCGTCAAACCTGGTGGAATGATTTGGTGAAAAATTTCTTTCGATATCTCGACATGCATGGGGGACCTCATAAACCCGCTGAAACCTGTTCATTAACCACCAAGTGCCAAGATGTTAATTAACCCCGCTTTGAGAAACCCGGGTCTAGAGATTCCTCCCAGGAAAATTTTGTTTTCAGGAAAACAAGCTCGGAGATTGCGTCAGCGATGGAGAGCGCAATATAAGAAGTAGCTATTATAGTACATGGTATTATTATTACATCGGCGCTTTGCCGCGATCACCCTTTCCTCTGCTTCGAAACGGCCTCCTGTCGATCGGATGAACGCAGGACCGTCGACAACGCCCTCTAAACTCTCAGTAATTCACTATCTGATGCAT
>CALKLP010000349.1 GCA_937991965.1 uncultured Verrucomicrobiales bacterium | reverse complement strand
TGCTACCGGATGACGAGAGAAAACAACTCGAAACGGGCGGTGAAGAACATGCAACACGGGCTCATTACGATGGCCACCATACTGGAGTTTGCCAACAACGTTATCAATCCTTTTAACCTCAAACTCCAGGGTTTCTCGAGGAACATGATGCTGACGGTATCTGACTACGACGACAGTCTGGAAGCCATCCACCACAAATGGAGCGGGAGGACGTCGATCGGACCAGAGCTGACTGTGCTTTTCACCTTCGCGACCTCGGCCGTCTTTCACCACGCAGGGAACGTCAGCAATGGCAGCGCACAGGCAACTTCAAGGCAGACACAGCCATCACCCAAGCCCGGTGGGGCCATGGGTCTCGGTGATATGTCCAGCATGCTGGGTTTGTTTTCGAACCTCATGCCTAAGGGGGGCGGTACCGTTGAAAGCAATTCTGGAGGCGACACTGGGGGGGGCAAAACGCCTCCCGTGCATGATGAGCAGAGGAAAAGGAGGCCCATGAAAGGCCCGCGCCTTCCAGTGGCGAGCATGAGCTTGCCTTAGGTTAGCGTTTCTTAATAGTAATAACCGATTTGCTTTTCTTTTGCTTCCGTTGCCGCTGCTGTAGGTACCTGTCTTCGTCAGACATAAACCACCTCTCGTGGTAGGCCCAGAGCTCTGGGGCCCCTATCCTGAATTGCCGGCCAAACTTCGCCTTGTACCAGAATACGTGGGTGGAGATGTTCGAGCTGGGTGCACCTCTATTGTCCATCACCATTGAGGAAAAGTTGTCCGTGCAGCCCTCCAGTACGTTTCGAAACTCAGATGGCTTGTCGAAAATACCAAAGTATGACTCGTACAAGCTTTGCTTGGACGGGTTGTCGTTTTGCTTCATCACGAAGATGACATCAGTGTTGGTTCGCAGGGCGGGTGTCAAGGATTTGACGTACTGTACTGCGGTAATCATTATTATGCCATGGTGCCGACCGTTCATAAACAACTCTTTCATAGTATCTGAGGCGAACAATTTTTTTTTGAAGCCCAGATCGTCCAGCACGATCACTATCCTGGTGTCTGTGCTCCTGTCTAGCTCACCGACGTTTTTTTTTATTCCTAGATCGATCTGGCTCTGCATGATAGATTGCAGCCTCTGTTCTGCACCATCTCCGTTGAATATAAAGGTTGGTGGGACGTACTGCGAGAAAAAACCGTTTGCAATCTCTGTACCGGAAAACACGCATATTCGTGGAACCTTGGCCTTTGAAAGGTAATATAGCATGTCCTGGATTATAGTACTCTTCCCACTCCCCTTCTTACCGACAATAACAGCGTTGAAGTTCGACCCGAGGCAAATATCCCGCATGTTGAAAGACTTCAGGCTCAGGTCTTCCACGCGATTCATGGCCATTGGGGTACGTAAGTAAGCAATACATATTTTTTCAGCCAATCCAACCTCAGCCCTATAACACTAGCGATGCCGCACCTAAGGCAAGAACCCCTGCCAAAGCCGCGTTTGATGCCATAACACCTTCTTCTCCTTCTGCCACGGTTATCACATCGGCAGACACGCCCGCATCCTCAGCGGCCGCGGATGCATCCCCCGTACCCGGGTCGCCGGCCAGTTCATCCACCGTGATTGACGAGGCGTCTGAGCCGACCTTCCCGTTGATGTGTTGCGAAAGCATGAAGGCCCCCATTATGCCGAGGTTAAGCTTGCCGTCGTGCTTCTTGGCAAATTCTAAGGCCTTCATGAGCTTGCTCTTTTTGGCTTGTTCCGCAGCGTCATCGATAACGTCGTCGCCTTTCTTCAGAGCACTTTTGGAACTATCGGCTACTTCGTCGGTGGACTTCAGAGCACCTTTAGAACCATCGGCAGCCTCGTCGGAGAATTTAGCGAAACCCTTTGATTTCTTCATCGAGTCAGCCATTTCGTCTGCGCTCTTGAATGGCTTCGAGTCGAACGCATCGTCGGCAAGCTTCGTGGCCTTCTTCTTTGTGAGTTTGGTGAAGGTCTCAGACAGTTTTTTCAGCTTTCCCAACGACGATTTCTCTGCCACTTTGGCGACAGAAGCAGCATCCCCGACGTCGATTTTTGCCAGAGACTTTGCTATGTCGTCTACCCTCGACGTCGGGACGTCATCGATTGTTTTCGACATAGAAGTTAGCAGATCTGACGTGTTTTTCGGTACGAGCTCTGCAATACTGAGTTTTTTTAACCCCTTTAGTGCGTCCGGGGTGTGGAACAGCTTGGAGGTTTTCAGGGGCACTTTAGGTATTCCGACGTTCTTGAAAAAAGACCCCCCTGGCATGTTCCCGAGAAGAGACGTTGGGTCGAACTTTTTTGCTACCCTCGCCGCAGAACCACCTACATCCGCCGCTACACCTGTACCGGTTCTGGCCAAAGCAAAAGCAACATCGTCAACAGCCTTGAGAACCATTTTCAATGGCGTCATACCTGAGCAACATATTTTTGTCCACATTGGCCAACTTTTTTGTGCGCTTTTTGCAACCAACATGCAAAAACCTGTGCGGCTTACAGTGCTTGTTTTGGTGCTATTCGCTATTTACAGAGTGCGGCTAAATGCCGCAAACCACAAAAAAGCCGTGAAAATAGCCAACAGTGTACAAGATGTTCTGACGAAAGCGTTGGTAAGTGAGATTGAACGGGCACTGGTCGACCTAAAATGGGATAACATGCTGCGGCAAGTCGATACGTTATTCGCTGCGCAATTTGAGGACGTACCAAAGCTTTTGTCGATCAACACGACTACGCTAGTCGAACGTGCGTCGGCCTCTATCAGATCGAGCTACGATGGCTACATTAGAAGCGTGCACAAGACAAGACATGACGTGCTTACAACCAAACTCCCGCTTATTTCACAGCTTGCCATTGAGAAATTGCGGGTAGACATGAGGCACAACACATCGGACCCTACGGTTCTGAGCACGTTCGAAAGAAACATGGAGCTTGTCGCCGGCGTGCTGGAGGAGAGCACACGCAAGGTAGTAACTGCAAACACAGACAAGAGACTGACCAAGCTCGCGTACATATTCGAGCAAGTGATGGAGTGGAAATTATCTACTTACAAGCGGTTCTTGTTTCACGTTCTCAGGACTCGCCACGAGATGGACCCTGGTTCGCAGCTAGACACGTGGGTCGAGCTTGAAACACAGCAGATTGTTGCTGACGGCCACCTGCAACAGATGCTCCAAACCGAGTTTTTCGAGCAGTACATTCAGAATTCACAGGCGCTTATTGAACTGCTGGACGCCAAGTACGCACGTGGTACTCACGTGTACTCTGAACTGGACGACTACTTCT
>CALKLP010000348.1 GCA_937991965.1 uncultured Verrucomicrobiales bacterium | reverse complement strand
AATAAGGTTGGTCTTTTTTATTGATAGGGTTCTGAGCTTGGTCAGAATTATTCTACATCAATCAAGTCCTCTTCATCCGCGCCATGGGAGAGGATGAACTGGAGGTCATTCATGTCTAGGTTACTCGCAAAGCCTTCGTCTCCAAGGACGTTGCTGACCAGCGCGGTCTTTTGATGCTGGAGGACACGGATCTTCTCTTCTACCGATTCACGGGTGAGGAGTCTATACGCGATAACCTTGTTTTTCTGTCCGATACGGTGTGTTCGGTCAATCGCTTGGTTTTCCACAGCAGGGTTCCACCATGGATCGTAGAGGATGACGTATGAGGCGGAGGTGAGGTTCAGACCTGCTCCACCAGCTTTGAGCGAGAGGAGGAATACGGATGGGTCCTTGGTGGTCTGGAAGTTTTCAATCTCGCCTCGACGGTCTTTTGTTTGTCCCGTGAGGTAGTTAAACGGTCTTGCCTCGCTCTCCAATCTGCCTTTGATGATGTTAAGCATGGAAACGAATTGAGAGAAAACGAGCACCTTGTGTCCTTCCTCATGGAGTTGGTCCAAGAGGTAGAAAAGGGCGTTCATCTTAGCAGACTCTTCCTTTAGGTATTTCGGGTCGATTAGACCAGGGTGACAGCAAATTTGTCGTAAACGCATGAGTCCTTGAAGAATAGCGAAGGAGTTCTTCTTAACGGATTCATCGGTATCAACGCCAAGGAGCGCTTTCTGGATACGCTTGAGTTCACCCTTGTAGAGCTCGCCCTGCACGCCTTCCATAACAGCAAAGACTTCTTCTTCGGTTCTTGGTGGTAGGTCTTTGGCAACTTGAGACTTGGTTCGGCGTAGGAGGAAGGGCTTTAAGCGTGCTGCAAGACGGACTTGTGACTGTGGGTCCTTACGCTTGTCAAAGCGCTTCTTAAAGTAAGCTCTGGTGCCGAGAACTCCTGGCATAGCGAAGGCCATGAGTGACCACATATCCATGAGTCTGTTCTCAATCGGTGTTCCGGTAAGAACGAGGCGATTCTGTGCGTTAAGATCTCGGGCAGACTTGGCAGCCTTGGAATCAGGGTTCTTGATTTGTTGTCCTTCATCCAGAACAACGGCGAGCCAGTTGATCGTTTTCAGAGCCTCACCACAAACCCGGAGTTGAGCGTAGTTAAGAACAATGATGTCGATGTCTTTTTCGATGCGTTCCTTGTTGAATTCATCTTTCGAGAGCATGATCTCCACCTTGAGCTCAGGAGCAAACTTATTACACTCCATCTGCCAAACGTCCAAGACGGACTTAGGACAGACCACGAGGGCTGGAAGTTTTTTGCCATTGTTGATGGACTCCTGACGCAACCAGAGGAGGTAGGTGATGGACTGAATCGTTTTACCAAGTCCCATATCATCCGCCAGAATTCCGCCGAACCCGTTGGTCGAGAGGTAGCTGAGGAAGTGGAAACCTTCTTGCTGGTATGGACGCAGCGTTGCTTTAAGCTCTTTTGGAATGTCTGGTTTGACATCCACATTAATGTCCTTGGCGCTGGATAGGATTTTCTCCCAAATTTTTGGATCGAAGACGTCTGACGCTTTCGGATCTGCAAGTTGGAGGGCGTGCATGCGGTGTGTTTCACCAGAGAGGTCAAAGGGATCGAGCCCGAGACGTGTTACCGCTTCGCGCTGCTCATCGTCGAGCTTGATTTCTAGGCGCATCCATGAGCCATCATCCATACGGACATAACCACCACGGGCGGAGACGAGCTGACGAATCTGAGCCTTGTCGAGCGTGAGTCCGTCTAGATCGATGACAATGCGGAGATTGAACCAGTCGATCTCTTGGCTAATGACCTCAAAACGAACTGCAGCCGTAACTGGGTCGGCCAGGATCGTACCAAGCTTACTGTCAGAATGGATGGCGATGTCTTCCTTAAGTCTATCTACCCATTCCGCAAATTTCTCGGGAAATTGCTTTGAGATTCTTACCTTGAAGGCATCGAGTTTCTCATCAAAGGTAAGCCCCATTTCAGTGAGGTGATCTGGAATCTGATAGAGCTTCTCACGGGAGAAGCGCAGGAGGTCTTTGCTTTTAGTTGCTTTTTGGTTTTCGACTTCCCAGCCACCGCGTCTTAGTTTTTCGGTACGGCGGTCGTCTTTTTCAATAGCCGTAACCTCAATCACAAGGTGCTCAGTTTCTGCAGAAGTTAGCCCTTTTTCGAGACGCATGTTGAACTCCGGTAGGAGCTCTAAGTCAACCACACGCTTTTTCATTGACTCCGGTAAGGTCGAGCCGATTTTACGTAGGAACTCAACACCCTCTAGACTATCGATAACACTTTTCGGAATTTGATATGTCGGCATGACTTCGGTTTCATCGAGCCAGCGCGGAGGGCCAGGGAAGACGGTTTCGTCTGATTGATAGAGGATGTTACGTCCTGGGAGCAGTCGCACCGAGTGCGTTACTTCTTCGCCTTCTTTGGTCACTAGTTGCAGAGAGAAGTTGTCTTGGTTGAGCTTGTCGTCACCACATTCCCAGCTAAGGGTGTTGTCGGTAACGCGGAACTTTTGCTCATCTAGGTTAACCAGTACGTCTTTGAGAGCAGGCTGATGGAAAAGACGGTTCATGAAGGCGCAGGCCTCTTCCTTATCAAGGTCTAAGGTGATGTTGCCGTCCTCTGAATAGTAAGAGAGATAATGTTCCCACAGCATTTGCATCTCTACGCCGGTGCGGATAGAGGAGGTCTTATAGAGCTCAACGAGCTTGTCGATGTCTTGCTTCTCCCGAATGACAGTCCAGCTTTCAGCGTCCTTTTCTTTGAACTCCAGACGACCTTCATTGATGGTAGAGACGAGACGGAATTCCATGTCGATGATGGTCTTCGTTGGAGGACGTTCATTGACTTGGTCGATCCGGTCATACCAAGAGGCGATTTCGCGTTCTTGTTCCCATTCGGCCATTTTCTTTTGCACCGCCGGGAGGTCGGTAATCCCTTGCATGAACTCAGGGAAGGGAAGTTTTTTCTTGTAAAAGGCGTAGGCGAGATAGTTCCAGAACTCGATAATGTCGCCAGGAGGAATTGGCCAGAGCTCGAGCGGGTCGTAGCTTGTCATTTCCCACCTTGGGTTTAGACGCACGATGTCGTGGTCGTGAATTTCACCCTCGATCGCATAACGGCGGTAGCGCTTCTCGACCTTCGAGACATAATCAGCCTCCTTGTCGTCTAGCTCTCGTTCGAGCTTCTTCTCGATGATGTCAATGATGGGGACCTCATCCATTTCGTTCGGAGATTCGGGGAGGTCTGGTCCACGGTTGAGACGCTCCAGCATAGTCGCGAAAAGACAGGCGTGCGAAATAGTTTCATTATCACTATTGCAGCTCCCGAACCAACGGTTCCCTTGGAGGCGAAGGGTCGTCCGGAAGGTTCCCTTGTCGTGCTCGACACGACCTTGGATGAAGAGGTGATTGCCGAAGATTTGGCTTACGGCACCATCTTTTTGGATAGCTTCGCCGATAGTTTGTGCGCTTTCAGGAAAACTGTTTAAAAAGTTTAGGGTAGCGCGATCTGGGTTGAGTGAGGAGAGGACAGACATAAGCAGTGTTTAGCTCAATATTTTCAGTTGTGAAAATGATAGTCAATCAACCTAACACGCGTGTAAAGGTCTGCCAACCCTAGATTACATCAAATTTTCACGCTCTAAAAGTCGAAAGTTGAATTGAGTGGTTTATATGGAAACTAGTGTGTATTTGTAATCTTTTTGAGATTGATTTTCCATGCGTTCACCCATTCCCTTGTTGTGAGTGTCCAGCCGCTTTTAGTGATTTTGCGGTGGAAATCCGGCAGGTGCGCAGCTCCGTAAAAAATAGCGGCTTTCTTAAGTTCAGGGTCTTTCTTCAGTGCTTTCTTCACGATCGAAAGGCAGGTGTCATTCCGAGTGTTGAGTAGCACGGATTGATGCGCCTCCGCCCCTAAACCATCATCAGCACTGGCGAGGAGGCCGATTAATTCTGTCTTCAGGAGAGTGGAGTCGCCCGTCATCATTGCTCTCATGACAAGGCCTTGGTCGATTTCTGAGAGGTCAAGGCCGGCTCCCATGGCAGCACTCATGATAGTTTCACCGGCCTCGTTTTGCGCCCTTTCAAACTCACGTTGCGTCATATCAGCATGGATGAAATTGGATTGGGTGTAGTCAATGTCTGTCGTTTGGAGGCTCAGACCCATCATGGTTTGGTAGAGGGAGTAGAGTTTGTTGAGGTCGCTGGCGTTTTTGCGCGCTTGGCCTTTCTTGGGGTTTTGGAGGGCTTTGATTGTGGGTGGATCTGCTACCATTTCGTAAAAAATCGCATCGTATTCCTTAAAACGGGTATTGAGTTCATCGTAATAGGCAGCGTCCGCAATGTGCACTGCGCCGATGAGATCGAGCGTGATATCATCCTTTTGGTAGCTCCAGAGCGCAGTTTGGAGGGTTTGGCTGTCTTCCTCCTCGATGAGACGCCCCGCATCAAGTTCAGCTTCCTCAGCAATCGCAGGTAAAAGTAAAAATCCTAAAATTAAGCATTTCCCAAAAGCTTTTAATTGATCACACATAGAAACTCACTAACGTATGACTATCATGAATAGCGATGCCAAAATCCTAAAATATTGCCCAGACCTCTTTGCTTATAACCGTCGGGAGACACGCGAGGTCATGGTAGGGCATGTCGGGATCGGAGGCGATAACCCCATTCGTATTCAATCCATGATCACTTCTGATACCCGTGATACAGAGGCCTGTGTGGCAGAAATCGTAGAATTGGCTGATGCGGGTTGTGAAATCGTGCGCCTCACCGCACAGACGAAGAAATACGCCCAGAACATCGAGAACACCGTTCGTGAGCTTAGAGCAGGGGGCTGTGATGTGCCTTTAGTGGCTGATATTCACTTTAAGCCCGATGCTGCTTTTGAGGCAGCTAAGTGGGTGGAGAAAATTCGCGTGAACCCAGGCAACTATGCCGATAAGAAAAAATTTGAGATTCGTGAGTATACCGATGCGCAATACGAGGAAGAACTAGAGCGGATCCGCGAGGAGTTCACGCCGCTGGTCGATCTCTGTCATGAGAAGAAGCGCGCGATCCGAATTGGCACGAATCATGGGTCGCTCTCAGACCGAATCATGAACCGCTATGGGGATACCCCGCTCGGAATGGTGGAGTCTGCGCTCGAGTTTGCTCGCATTGCGCGGAGCTTAGAGTTTCATAACTTTGTATTCTCCATGAAGGCCTCTAATCCGAAGGTCATGATCGAGGCATACCGTCTACTCACCGCGCGCTTACATCAGCTCGGTGGAGACTGGAATTACCCGCTCCACCTCGGCGTAACGGAGGCCGGAGACGGAGAGGACGGTCGCATTAAGTCTGCAGTCGGAATCGGCTCGCTCTTGAATGATGGAATCGGCTCGACCGTGCGTGTATCTCTCACGGAGGACCCCATCATGGAAATTCCGGTGGCAAAGAAGATCACAAGCCACTTCCAAGCGATGCAGAATGCGGAAAGTAACTATACCGAGATCGCACCTTCCTATGATCCGTTTTCTTACACCCGCCGTCCTTCCGAGAAGATCGAGATCCAAGGCATTACGCTGGGAGCGACCGAGACGATCCGTGTCTTTACGACCCAAGAGAAGTGGAACGCAGTTGCGCATAAGTTGAAGTCGCTCGGGGACTTTCAGCCTGAAATTATTTTGGATACTGCTGGTGCGATCGAGATCGATCCGCGGGATGACTCGCATGTAGCGGAACTCAATGACAGCTCCGCGCGCCTCGTGACGATCCCGAATTCGATCGAAGGAATCAGTGTTGTAGCGGCCTTCCGTCTGCTCGCCGCACGCCTTGATCCTAAGCACCCGATCTTGCTTAAGGACACCTTCACACCTTCCACAAACCCCGATCGCGACTTCGAGGAAACGCTCATTGAGTCCTCTAAAAACCTCGGTTCTCTTCTTTGCGACGGGATCGGCGATGCCATTATTGTGCAGGGTGAGGAGGCCCCGGGGCAATCGCTCCGCCTCAGTTATAACATTCTCCAAGCCGCAGGTGCGCGAATCTTCAAGACCGATTACGTCGCTTGCCCATCCTGTGGCCGAACGCTCTTTAACCTTCAGACTACGACGCAGAAAATTCGTGCTGCTACGGGACACCTCAAAGGCGTAAGAATCGCGGTAATGGGATGCATCGTTAATGGACCCGGTGAAATGGCAGATGCCGATTTCGGATACGTCGGTGGTGCGCCGAGTAAGATTAACCTCTACGTTGGAAAAACAGCAGTGAA
>CALKLP010000347.1 GCA_937991965.1 uncultured Verrucomicrobiales bacterium | reverse complement strand
GACCCTGTCGCCAAAGATTCGACGTTCCAATTAGACTCGATGGGTTGCAGCCCCAGACAAAAAGGTGCCCACCCAAGGAGGTTCCCGTCAGACTTCAGGACCTGTAACCCATCGAGTGCGGCATCGTGCACTTCTTCTTTTGTTAAAGGTAATTCAACTAGACCTTTTGCGGAACTACGTGGGTAGGTGATCCAGAATTGATCATCTCTTACGGATTCAACCATAAACGTGCTCAAGGTATCGAGGTTCTCCACAGTAGTCCTGATTGTGGTAGCTTTTGTGGCCATTCTTTAAGGTTCTCATGATTGGGTACGACTGACGTTGTCGCACCCATTTATTCTATATTATTCGATACTTCACGCGCAATTCTCGGGTAGCACAAGATCTATGAATCTTCGTCAATACCCCGAGCAGCTCGATGCCCTTCAGTGAACGCTTTAGATTTCGCGGGCGGTAAATTCTCCCGTGCGATTACCCTATCCAGTCCCGAGTGCCCCCCATGGTCAATCCATTTATGTACTGTTTCAGCGGTCCCCCAACATTGCCTCGGCATCTCAGCCGTGATGTATTCAACCACGGCCACCAGATCTTCGATAGTTAAAAGTCCCACTCTCTTGGGTAATTCTCCCATAACCTCCAAGGTTGTAATCAAAGGTTCACAAGATAGGATCGACCGTACAATCGACCCGGGATGAGTACCTGTTTTCGCATACATTTGCAAAGTGGCTGTCAGCACGGCGGGCACTTGGTGACCTTTAGAACTTGTCCAAGGGTCATTCTCAACTTGTAATGAATTCATATTATATTCTATTTTCTTCTGTTTGGTTTGTGGACGCCCCACACATCCAACCTTCGTACCCAACTATTGGTACCAAGGTTAGATTGTTTTGCGTTCGTGTCATAGCTACGTACATAAGTCTGATTTCGTTCTCTTGGTCTACACGGATCTTGGCAGCATCCTTGTTTCTTTTACCTGCTAATAGTATCACTGAATCCGATTCCCTTCCTTTGGATGAGTGTATGGTCCCAAGTTTGATTTCGGATTTCAAGAAATTCGGGTCCAGTTCATGCTCGATCTTCATCCTCATTAAATAATTAAATGTACTCATATTTTTATAGTGAACCCATTCGGGGTGGTCCAACAAGTCCACAGGTGAGTCCATCGCGATATCATGTAGATGGGGAAATGATGCCTTTCTAAAAATCTCAATCTGTCCGCCAGTCAAAGGTTGGTGTGGGTTCTTTTCGATCTCCTGTCTCCACCTAGCCTGAAACCGCATCAAAATCCCCTCAGGTGTATCCAGCGGTGCCACGTTGTTGGATTTAGAAGGTGCCCCACTGCTGCGTGCGAGTACTTCCACTGAGGTGTTGAAATCATACCCAATGTTATAGAAGGGTATAAATCTGGCCATCAGCACTGCGCGTATATTGCTGGCTAATGAGTGATTCCTATACAAGATCATAGTATCGACGTTTTTATCTAGTTCCAAACATTCCTCGTGCGGCACCACCTGAAAGCTCCCAATAGCGTCTCTGGGCAGGTACTCTTTCTCCTTACGGTTATCAATTAAAGAGAGCAACTCAAAGGCTCTCTGGTGGACCGCGACAGGTACCCGATATGATTGTTTCAACACGATCTGTTCGGCCTTAAACTCTTCGGCAAATCGAAGCATATCATGGGGGGACGACCCTGCCCAATCATCGAGAGCTTGGTCATCATCGCCCGCGACAATGACCTCTTCAAGATGGGGTAACCAACCCCGCACCACTGACCATTGCAGGGGTGTCATATCCTGAGCTTCATCGATCAGTAGATGGGTAAAGCCGGGCTTGGTGTTCGCGGCTAGTGTCAATATGTCCGTGAATTGGTATTGGGCCATTCTGGATTTTGCTGCCTCAAAATGCGTCCGGAATTCCTCAAATTGCTCGCGATCTACTTCCGCCAATTCATGTTGATTGAGCGTGTCTGCCTGCTGCGCGTAGATTTCAAGCATCTTTTTCCGGTTCTCGTCGGACACCCCCCTAACGTGCTCCCCTATGAATTTAGTGACACGACCCGCGCTGACGAGTAATTGAGGTGCCGGGATTTCGGAGATACGTAAACTCAGTGAATGGAGTGTTGAGCATACTCCCTCGGCATTGAATCCATTAGAGCCTTTAGACTTGGTTTGGAGTACATCCCGCAGCTGCTGCGCGGCCGATTTCGCGAACGTCACCACTCGGATATTCGATGGGTGGCCTAGTTGTTCCACGAACTCGACGGTGGCGTCCGTCAGGTACTTCGTCTTGCCCGTCCCCGGTGGCCCGAAAACGACTCTGATATTGGCCATAGCTATTGATACCCTCGGGAACCATTAAAGCCCGAGGAGAACGCTCCCCGGGCCACTTCTGATAGACTACGGGACGTTAGAACTCTTTCCCGTCGTCGCCTTTCGCATCAACTGGTGCTTGGCGTTCATCCGGGGACGCTTGAACCGCTCCCGACTTGCACTTTTCGTACGACTCCTTACCTGCTTCGAATTCCTCTGCAGTTACGAACCGATCAGT
>CALKLP010000346.1 GCA_937991965.1 uncultured Verrucomicrobiales bacterium | reverse complement strand
TCGCTTGTTCTTGAGACTTAGTTATTTCTTATAAATTTGTGTAAGACATTCCTTTTGATAATTCCTGTCTTCCATACAGAGCTAATCTAGTTAATCATCCCAAGTCTTTGACTTAAATTGGTTAAAACGTAAAAACTTTTGGTTGCTCTCGGATAAGTTTTGATGTGAAGAGTGATAAAAAGAGCTTGTAACGAGGGAGTTGGTTTGGGTGTTCGATTGAACAGCAATAAATGCTCGTGTATTAGGAAGTTAGTTATTTCCAGGGTTTAATAAGGTGCCTTAGTCAAGGGGTATTTATTAGAAGAGTGAGAATTGATTCTACTGAGCTGGAGCCTGTTGGGGCGAAGGGATAATTCTCTGGTTCAAGAGAGACCTCTTTTGTATCTTAATATTAGGAATGGCGTGCTCTGTAGGCCCTCTCTTCTTCGTGTGGTAAAGGGTCGATGTTGGGGGAATGTGGTGTTTCAAATTGTCAGCTCTGCCGCGCGGAGGAGGAATTATTAACTGAGTTGTCCTATTTGGCGGCTGGTCGATCCAGTTGAAAGTAGTCTGTCCAACATGGGTTGGCGGGCTTAACAGATTCGTTGCCCTGATATTTCTTGCAGAGCTGACCAGAGGTATGTTTCTGGCCGAGCTGACAAGAGGGATGCTTGCTTTAGAATTGCTCTTTAGGAAGTTTCTGCTGGAACCGAAGCGAGGCTGGCTTTGGATGCTGTGTGTATTGAAGGAACTTGATAGACTATCAGGTTGAGGGCTTGGGCTGTTTCTCATCATCTACTAAGGTATGAAAACAGGCTGCTGATCTGTATTGGGTGGTAAGTTACCCATAGAATTCACCTAGATCCCGCTTCTCTTCCTCTGCTGTCTCTACATCAAGCTAAAGTTTTCCATACTAAGTAAATTTTCCACTCCAGAATTGCCTCCCAGAAATTTGTAAGGGCTCTTTCTAGGAAGATTGTTCCTACTTGGTTCGTGAATCATCATGTTGTTCTGCACAGGCATTGGTAGCCCCTCTGAAAAGGGATTGGAGTAAACGTTCTTGTGAAGCTTGTAAGGAGAAAGAGGCTGTTCGTCTTGTTCTTCGGTTCCTCCTTCTTCCGATTCTCCTGGATCCTGTCTGCTGTTAAAGTATTCCATGTATTGAAGAGAATACGGCTCCTTCAAACTGCCCTATTCTTTCTTAGGGTCAATCGAGAAGTTATCGCACAAGCTGATGTTATTGGAGATGGGTTTGGATTGATCCAGCCCTGAAGACTCCCCCGAAGGCTTAGAGGAAGATTTTTGGTAAATTTGCTCTTCTATCTGTTCGTTTTCATCGTCATCTGACTCGAATGGATCTTCGTACTTCTGCTGGAAAAAGGGACCAACATCCTTATTATAGATGTCCATTTCCAATTTACGAGGTCTGTTGATTGGCATTGGAGTAGCGATTCTCTCCAAACTGCTCTCAAACTGATCCTGGTGATTCAGTCTTTGAGATTTGCTTTCAACATTGAGGTCGAAAATGTTCTGTGAGGATCTTTTAGCCTGGAGCCTGCTCATCGGAATATCAACTTTAGAATTGGGCCTGTTGAACCTATTGTTCTCTCCCACTAACTTTTTCTAATTCGTTTGCTCTTCCAGAGCAGGGTTGTGGGAGTTGCCGTTGGTCATTCTAGTCTTCTTCGTCATAATTGACTTGTGGTAAGCACTCGAGCTTTCAGATGACGCCTGCTTTTTGGCATAGTTTAAGTTGTCCTGGGAAAACTGATTCAAGGACCTTTGCTTCCTTGATTTGCTTTTAGAGGATTTCCCCGGGAGTTGGTTGTAGGAGCGTTGTTGTTTGGATGAGTATGCGTTTGATTTATCTTTGCAACTGTTACTGGATTTGAATTTCTACTGATGGTTGGAATTCTGTCTGTTTTTAGAATTGTGACTCTTCTTGCTGAGGTTGTTCATTGTTCTGGACTTCCCTCCTTTGTCATTCTTCTAGTGAATCTTGATCTTGATTTGGAATCCTTCATGGCTCAAATAGCCCATTTTAGCTAAAGAAAGAGCATTTCTGGAATCCACCATCTCGACATAGCCAAATCCTTTCGATTCGTTGGTATGGCGGTCGAAGATGATGTAGGCAGAGTCTGTCACTCCGTAGTTCTCAAAGACATTTCTGAGGTCTTCGTCTTTCCAAAACTGTGGGAGATTGTGAACGAACAAACGGGTTTTCTGATCGACAGAGCCTGCATTCTTATTTCCTGAAGTGTAAGTCTTGATGATGAGCTAACGGTTGTCCTTCTTGATGACTTTGAGCTCCATAAACAGTTTCATATCGTCAATGGACTCGAAAGTAACGAAAGCGTATCCGGATCTTGGGCGCTTGTCCGGGAGAGTAACTTTTTCGATTTTGGAAGAATATTGCTTCAGAAATTCAAACAAATCTTTCTAACTGTCATCGGCAGAGAATCCAGTGATGAAGCAGGTGCGTTCATCGGACTGGTTCTTCTGTTTGGAAAGCTAACTGCTTCCACGATTGGTAGATTTGCGATGGTTCTTGTAGCTCTTACTGCCTTTGGACTTGTATGAGTTCGTTTTCTGCTTTCCTGAGTACTTGTTCTTACGGCCGTTGGCTCTGTAACTCTTGTCGCTTTGGTAACTCTTATGCGAGCCTTTGAAGGTTTCCTCCTTCGTAGATGATTTGTGGCGGTTTTGGTATTTTTGGGATTTATTGTCAGACATTTCGTATGGCGGTGGCGAATATGTATCGTGTATTGGGTGTAGAATGGCTGGAATAGTGTTGGGATGGTTGGTAGGAATCTAGATCTAAAGTCTCTTGGTTCTAATGCTGTAAATGTGTCTGGTTGGAATTGCTACGGAGTATTGGGGTATCAATTGCACGGTGTGACAGGGGAGCTTTAGATTTTTTAGTTCTAGTTTTATAATTAAGAAACCGCTCCGGATTTAAATCCTTCAATGTGATCTATTTTTATCCTAGGGGTGCAAATATAATTGTTCTGGAATTAATGGAGGAACCAATTGGGGTTTGGGGTTTGGGG
>CALKLP010000345.1 GCA_937991965.1 uncultured Verrucomicrobiales bacterium | reverse complement strand
TCCCTTTATGAGCTTTCATTCCTGAAAAAGGTAGCCTCTGGTGGAGTTTCACGTTAACCCCCTGAACACTTTCGGCACTCGTCACTGAGCTATGAAGCCCCTTCACGTCATCATCAGTCTTATCTTTCTCGCATTGGCAATCATTGTCATCACGAGAAGTGAGAAAACTGTGCGCGCGATTCAGGGTTCCTACTTCAATGCCGTTAGCCCCCTCATCAAATCAGGGTCTGAGTTTGATACGAAAGTAAAGGCCTTCCATGAAGAGGTAAGAACCTCACGTGATCTTGAAAAACGGTTAAGCGGAATCGAAGCCGAGTTCGGTCGTCTGCAGGCTACCCAAGCCCGCTACATTCAGATCGAGGAAGAAAACGCCCGTCTGCGCAGCGCACTTGAGTTTAAAGAAAGAAATCCATTTTCGCTCGAGCCTGCCAAGGTTCTTACTCGCACTCCTTCCACATGGTGGGAAACACTCACTATCGATAAAGGAGAAGACAACGGAATCGCAACCCAATTCCCGGTCATTTCAGAAAAAGGCCTTATAGGTAAGGTCGACCGTGTCTGGAATGACATGGCTACAGTCCTTCTCATCACCGACGAATCTTGCCTCGTATCGGCAAGAGTCGACGGCACTCCCGAATATGGAATCGTTTCCGGATATCGTGGAGAATACGGCGAGGAAGCACTTCTCAAACTGAAGTATCTCTCTAAAGATATTTCTACTGAACCAGGAACCCGAGTCGTCACCTCGGGCAAAGGAGGAGTATTTCCCGATAACATAGAAATCGGAACCATCATCTCGATCGAACAAGGCCCACTTTACACAGAAGCTATTCTTTCCCCCAGCTTCAGTAAAGAAGACACCAGCCTTGTTTTCTCGATCATTACGACCTCGCAATGATTCGATACTTCTTTATCTGTCTCGCGTTTCTCATAGTTGGAGCGATGGCTCAGCAATGGGTCTATGGGCTGGATTTTAATTTCCTAGGGGGCCGGGTTCTAATCCTGCCTCTCTTCTTCTTCTGCATCGCCCACGCGCAACGCTATACCGCCACTCTCATCTTCGCCTTACTCACTGGGCTAATCTGGGATGCGGATCACTGCCTAGGAGCGCTGAACACCTCTCCATCTCCTGATATCGCTCCTGCACTTGAAAACCTACGGTTTGGATACAGCATTATCCTCTTTGGCATCTTAGGGTTTGTAATAAAATTAGCCCAATCATTACTCCCAATACGTGGAGTTCTCGTAAGCACAGTTACCATTCTCATCGCCTTCTACCTCTACATGATTTTAGAAGCGGTTCTCTTCAGCTTTGTCCGTGGTGCATTACCTGAAAACTGGTCGATCTTTTCTTACATCACTCGTATTTCCCTCCTTTCTACCATGCTCGCCCCAGTCATCCTATTCCTTCTAGGATTAGTCTGGAAATTATTAAAATCAAACGAGACTGGTTACGCCGTAGGCCTAGTAACGTTAATAAGTAAAGAACCTAGACGATGAAAGTTAAACGATACCGTATTAGACTCCTCATACTACTGACGATCATGCTCAGCGGCCTCTACTTTTTACTCATCCGCCTAGAGAGCTTACAACTCGACCAAACCGCTCAATGGGAGGAAAACGTACCAACCGAACGAGAGGAAACGATTAGAATCCCAGCCATCCGTGGAGAAATTACGGATCGCACAGGAACCGTGTTGGCAACCAACAAGCCAAACTACGAACTGGATATTAATCTAGAAACAGTGAAAAACTTCTACAAAAACACTTGGATTCCAAGTCTTGAGCGCGAAACTCTTGGTCGCAGAGAAGGTGGAATGCTCAGTACCAAGGTGGAAACTAATATCGCAGCGATCGCAGACACCACCATTACACAGCACTTAAAAGCCTTCGGGTTTGAAAAAGAACTTAGCGCACGTGCTCTTCGCTCACACTATGCTACTCATAAGGGATTAGTTGGTTTTAATTATGCCGATAACCTCACCTTTGAAGAGTTTTGTATTCTCGCCGAAAATCATTCCAGTCTTCCCGGTGCTGAGGTTAAAATCCGCCCGCGTCGCAACTATCCATTCGGCTCATTAGGAGGTCATATCCTAGGGAGAACCAAAGGCTGGGCCAAAGGCAATATACCTGAAAATGAACAATCACTTTTCGATCATTACCAAGGCGATTCCTATGGAGACTCTGGAGTAGAGAAAACCATGAACGACTATCTGCGAGGAGTCCCCGGAAAACGTATCATAAGCCGTGGACCAAAAGGAATTTACCTCGGAGTCAAAGAGGAAACCTCTCCTTCCTCTGGCGCCAATGTTCAACTCACTATCCACGCTGGACTTCAATCCTATGTCGAACGCCTCCTCACAAACGTAGGGCGTGGAGGAATCACGGTGATCGATGTAACTACAGGAGAAGTCCTCGCCTTAGCTACTGTTCCCACGATTAACCAGAACGACTATATCCCAAGAATCTCACAAGAGAAATTTGACTACTACAGGAACAACGAAGCCGCTCCATTCCTCAATAATGCAATTCAACAACTCCAGCCGGGCTCCGTTTATAAAATCCCAATCGCACTGGCCGCAGCACAAGCCAGCATGCTGGGCTACAGCCATAGCTGTAAAGGGTATGAGGCCTATGGTAGGGATAACAGAAAAGTCCACTGTTGGCTCACCTCTGGTCATGGCTCACTGGGGATGACCGCAGCTATTCAACGATCTTGTAATCCATACTTCATGGCGCTTGCTAATAGACTAGGTAGTAAACGCGTAGTCGATGTTTTCAACTTAATGGGCTTTGGGCAAAAAAGTGGTATCCAAACCACTGGAGAAGAAGCCGGGATCGTCCCAGGAAGT
Organism: uncultured Verrucomicrobiales bacterium; assembly: GCA_937991965.1. Taxonomy (GTDB): domain Bacteria; phylum Verrucomicrobiota; class Verrucomicrobiia; order Verrucomicrobiales; family Akkermansiaceae; genus WTJZ01. The sequence goes on along the minus strand of CALKLP010000345.1, from coordinate 2,736 downwards.
AATCATTGGAAACGACATATCAGCCCAGGAAGCTCGATGACTCAGAGTACACTCGCGAACCTAGCCATTGGTCAACAAGACAGTAATGCCTCCACGCTCCAAGTTGCAGCAGCCACTGCAGCTATCGCCAATAAAGGAGTTTTCATGAAACCTCGCCTGATTAAGTCCGTGAAGCACCCTGATAAAGGCTTAATCCTAGATGATCAACCGATCATCAAAGTTGATTTAACAAAAGAAGGCATCTCCCAAAAGGCGCTAAAAACGATCCGCTATGGCATGTGGCGTGCCGCCAATGAAAAAGGAGGCACAGCAAGCAACGCCAAATTCAGCAGTTCCGTGCAGGTCGCCGCTAAAACCGGAACAGCTCAAACCCAAGAGTTCGGCCGTAAATCCAACAATGCCTGGACAACTGCTTTTGCTCCTTACGACAATCCAAAATACGCCGTATGCGCCGTCGTCATCGGAGGCACATCTGGTGGCAAAGTCGCTGGGCCACTCGTAAGCGAAACCTTCAAGGCTCTTTTCGCCGATAAGCTTCCAGAACCACAAGTCATGGAAAACTACGCTGGCCACATCAAAGGCATAGACGAACTCAATCTCATTTCCGAGTACTCAAAACAACTCGAACAAAACACTTCAGACAATTAACAATAACTCACATCACTAAACGTATGATTCAAACTATCAAAAAAGCCTTCGGCATGGGACCTGTAAACCCCATGGAAGGAAACACGATCGTAGTAAATGCAGAAAAATTAGAAACCCGAGTCTCCCTCATCGAAGAAGGAAAACTGGTTGAATATAGCATTGAACGCGAGGGCGAAGACAACATCGTCCACAGCATATTCAAAGGAAAAGTCAATAACATCGAACAAGGCTTAAAGGCCATGTTTGTAGACATCGGAATGGAGAAAAACGCCTTTCTTCACTTTTGGGACGCCATCCCGGAAGCACTAAACAACTCCCAAATGGAGGAGGTGAAGCGCTCTGACCGCCCGACTAAAAAGAAACAGAAAAAAATCTCCGCCAAGGATATCCCTAGCCTCTACCCAGTTGGGTCCGACATTATGATCCAGGTCTCTAAAGGACCAATCGGAACTAAAGGACCAAGAGTTACTACCAACATCTCCCTTCCTGGGCGCTACCTCGTGCTTACTCCACATGTTGACCAGTTCGGGATTTCGCGTAGAATCGAAGATCCTAAAGAGCGCGCACGATTGAAAAAAATCATGTCCGAACTCAGTGTTCCTGAAGGAATGGGCATTATTATGAGGACTGTAGCCCAAGGTCGCCGTAAGCGCCACTTCGTGAGAGATCTGGCGATGCTCCTTGATCAGTGGGAAGACGTCACCGCCATTAGAGATGAGAATAAGGCGCCAGTACAAGTTTTCCAAGAGCCTGGCCTCGTAGAGAAAACGGCGCATGATCTTCTCACAGATGAAGTCGATAAGATCATCTGCGATGATGCAGAAACTACAGAGCAAATCAGAGAAATTGTCGGTAAAGTATCCGGTCGGACAAAGAAATGCGTGCATCACTTACCCTCTAGACGAGACATTTTTGAAAAAGTCGGTATCCAAAAGCAGATTGAAGAAGCCTTCCGCCGTGAAGTCATTCTCCCTTGTGGTGGATACCTTGTAATTGATGAGACAGAAGCCCTCATCGCTGTTGATGTTAATACGGGACGAAACCGTGGCTCAAATAACGTCGAGAAGATGATCACGGAGACTAACGTAGAAGCCGCTACGGAAGTTGCACGCCAGCTACGCCTTAGAAATATTGGAGGTCTTGTCGTAGTCGACTTTATCGACATGCGTCATAGGAAGGATCAGAACGCGGTATATCGTAGAATTAAGGAGGAGCTTAAAAAGGACAAAGCAAAAACACAAGTCCTACAAATCTCCGCTATCGGGCTCATGGAAATGACACGTCAGCGCCTAAATGAATCCCTACGTGAAGTCATCTATGAGCCTTGTGAATATTGCGATGGAAAAGGCCGCGTCAAGAACGCCATGTCTATGTCCATCGAAATCCAACGTCAGCTTAGCACCATCATCGCTCGTCAGAAGGATGTCGGCGACATCGTAATTGTTACCAATAAAGCCGTCTTAGACCGCTTTAAGCAAGAGGATTCACAGCTCCTAATGGAACTAGAGCGCTCCCATAATGGACGCCTTATCTTCAGAGGTGACCCCTCAGCGCTAAGAGAAAGCTTCACGATCCTAGATGCACAAAGCGAGAAGGTTCTAGCTAGTAATTAGTAAAAGTCGCTCTTTTATAGAGAGGCGGATTCAAAAGCGGCCCTTAACCAATAAAGGTAAGGGCCGCTTTTTTAAAAAAATAATGTAAGTGGGTTCTCACTCTGCTTGTTGAACAGAGCTTGTGCTTGATTCGAACTCTGGGGATGTTCCTTCAGATTGTTGTACTCTGGAAAGTAGTTGAGGCACATCCCGTCTGACTACTGACGTTGTGTTCTGCCATAATATTTTACGGCTTCTTCCTCCTCTCAGTTCCTGTAGGATCCTGACCTTCTTTTCTTCGTTAAAACGACTGCTTTTCATCTTTCAATTTGGTTTAGCACCAAATCTACATTTATAACACGTCTTCTTTTTCGGGGTCAGGTCATATCGGTCCCAGTCTCGGTCCCAGTTTCGGTCCCAGTCTCGGTCCCAGTCTCGGTCCCAGTCTCGGTCCCAGTCTCGGTCCCAGTCTCGGTCCCAGTCTCGGTCCCAGTCT
>CALKLP010000344.1 GCA_937991965.1 uncultured Verrucomicrobiales bacterium | reverse complement strand
CGAAACCAAATTGAAAGCCACCCCCTTAAAATTGAAAATAAAAAATGCAATCAAAAATTGAAAGTCACCCCCCTTCAACTCGAAAAAAATGTACGCGTTTCTTCACCCCCTGATCCACCAAACACAAGTTTCAGTGGTTCCGAAAATTCATGCTCTGAGACTCTTCGGGCATGAAAAACAAAAAATATATACCATACTGAACTCAAGTGATTTTTTTCTCGGCCGATCCGGGCTGCAAAGTTAAATCTTAGAATTTCCGCTTCCGGTGTATTTTTCTTGGTTTGACCTCGTCCAATTTTCAAGATTTTTTTTCTATTCCCCTTACCAGCATGGGAAAGTGGGTCCCGATAAAAATTCCACACTAAAATCAAGTGAAAAATCTCAAGTTCTCAAGAACGTCAAAAAAATAAATCCATACTAAAACCAAGTGAAAAATATCACATTTCCCAACAAGGCGTAAAAAATATGTCCAACACAAGAGTCACAAGAGTCAGGTATGGCCACGTATTTTACTTCTCACCCAAGTACATGCCTGCTACATCACAGGACCATGCCATTTTCATCAAGTATGGAATGACGGAGTTTTCATCATTCCCCACCCGTGAGCAGTATCATCGATGGTTCCTGGAGTACAAGTCATACTGCGAGGAAAATAACACCGCTTTCAAGATATTCGAATTGATAGTGGACGGGAGGCCCACTGCATTCTACGCAGACATCGAGGGATACTCCCCCATAGACGCCTGTAAGGACGAGCTACTCATGATTCGACACAACGTAAAGGACGCTTTCCGAAACCAGTACGCCCTGCTAGACGGTGATGCAGATGATCTTATTTGGATGGAAGACCACAGGGAATCGGACGGGAAGCAGAAAACAAGCTTTCACGTCATTGGCCGGGACAAGAAATTCCTTGACGTCAAGGGTGGGGGGGCCATGCGTAAATTTGCGGACAAACTTGAACCCATGGTCACCGCGGAAGTTTTAGCGATGGGCATGAACATCGACTTCTGGAGCAAAGCTTTAAAGAGATACAGCGTCCTCGACATGTGTGTGTACCACTCACAGAGGGCCGTGCGCACGTTATCCTCTTCGAAATACGCTAATGCGAGGGGGTTCGTTCTGTGCGAGGAGTGCAAGTACAGAGATTTCAGGGAATGCTTTATCAATCTAGACATCCCCCCAGAAGAGCTCCATAAGCACCATTTCATCACCGCCGATCCAGCATCACCCACAGCTACCCGTGCAACACCACCGGCACCCTCCCCAAAGGTTCGGCGGGTGGTACACCAGGACGCCACGCCCGAACACGAAGCGACCATGCGGCGCATCGAACACATACTAACCACCGTCTACAATCACAGGCTTACTGGTATCAAGTTTACCGGTCTTTACATGAACATGGACCAGTATCGCATCGACGGCGTTCGGGACTGCCCCGTGTGTGCGGCCGTACATGACTCGAACGGTGCCTATATCAGGGACTTGCAGAACGGTCAGTTCCTGTACAAGTGTTTAACCCCTGGCCCTAACAACACGGAAGCGGTGTGCATCTCAACCGACCACGAAATAGAACAGGCCAACCCATCGGAACCAGTATACCTACAATCTCTGCAGGGGATTATCGCGAAATGCGTTGCCGCGTGCGCCGGCATGGGAGTGGGAAAGACACACCAGATCGTTGGGTGCATAGAGTCCGAATTAGAAGGTTTATCGGTTCTGTGGCTCACGCCGAGAATAGCGATGGTGGCATCAATCATGGGACGCCTGGAAGGGCTCGGCTTTCAATCGTACAAGGACACATGCAAGAGCCGCAGATTGGTGATGGAGATAGAATCACTGCACAAAGTCTTCATGCAGTACGATTGCATAGTCATGGATGAAGCCAGGTCGCTCATGAACTCCCTCATGTCATACGAAACCAATGGCGACAAGCTGCTCGCTCATATCAAGGATCTAAAAGAGATGTGTCAATCGGCGAAAAGGGTGTTTATAGTGGGAGCCGACATCAATATCGATGGGGCGGTACCCGCGTTCATCAAGGACGTATTTGAGGAGGATCAGGTGTTCCGGATCAACCACGCCCACAATCCCATGGTATGGCACCATCTGTTCATGCACAGCGAAGTGTTTTACGAACGCCTGTACAGATCTATCGCCGAGGGTGAGCGCATAATAGTCGCGTGTGGTGAATCTATTGACCTGAAAGAGATACAGGTGGCCGCATCACGCATCATTGAGAGAAAGAAGATGGTCGCCGCTCACCCAAACGCCCCGGCACATGATCTGGAGGTCGCCGTTTCAATGATTGAAACTAGCGATGAAGTGGGGGCGTACCACGCGGAGTGCGAGATCAAGAGCGAACTAGAAGATGTCAACACGCACTGGGACAAGTACCAGGCAATTCTCTTCACCAGCACAATCACCGTTTCCGTTGATTACCAAGGTTCCATAGACCGAGTGTTCTCCCTGCCAAGTCGAACCACCGCCAATGACCGCGAGTTCGACCAAATGCACGGCAGGGGGAGGAAGAACAAAAGCAAGGAAATCATTGTCAGGTACGACGGTGAGCATATCGCCCCCAGGAAGAACGACGACAAGAAACTGTTTGGCGGCCAAATGTCGCTGATTTTGACCAGGCGAAAGTACGTAGAGAATACCATGCATGGGTACGAGCGCGAGATTTACAATTCCATCGAGAAGAAAGGTTTCGGATACCAGGCAAAATACTCACCCACGCTTGCAACGGAACTGCATGTGTGGGCCAAGGTCGAAGAATACAAGAAAATCCACGATTGGTTCGGCTCGTATCTGGCAAGACTGAAAACGAAGGGTCACACGTGGGAATTTACTGCACTCAAACCAACTGAGCCAGTGAAGACCCCGATAGACGTTGAAATCAACGCTCTGGTGGCGACACGTAAGGATATGAGGCGGAAAGAAAAGGATAGAGTGCAGGGTGCAAAGAAGAAACGAGAGGAGATAAAAAACTTCTTGGAAGAACGAAAGAAGGCAAGAGCGTCGCTGAAAGAAGAAAAAGACGCACTCGAGCGAGAGCTTGCGGCGTGTCGACAGCGCACAAAGCAGAAACGAGAGGAAATAAAGGCCCTGCCATTGGGAGAACGGGAGAAGGTGAGAGCGTCGCTGAAAGAAGAAAAAGACGCACTCGAGCGAGAGCTTGAGGCGTGTCGACAGCGCGCAAAGAAGGAACGAGAGGAAACAAAACCCCTCGCATTGGAAGCACGGAAGAAGGCGAGAGCGTCGCTGAAAGAAGACAAAGACGCACTCGAGCGAGAGCTTGTGGCATGTCGGACTCAGCTGACACAGAAGAAGGACGAACGGAAGCAAGCTGAAGCAGAACGGCCAAATACGTACACCGAAGAGGCGAAGAAACGGAAGGACGAGATCAGGAGAGGCGAGGTCCAAGCTCTAGGGGGAGTAGATACGCTACAGGAGACCGATGGGAGCATCGAGACCCGCAAAAAGAGGAAGTACGACTGTGCAGCAACTGCAAACGACCACTTAGTGTTGAAGAAAAACGACGCGCAGCGTTATTTCGCTGACGCTTTGTCGGGAGAGGAGGTGGTGTTCTTCATCAAGAACAAGAGAGCTATATTCAACCGGATGCTCTACAACAAGTACCCACTCACCGTACGCCACAAGTTGCACGCAAACAACATAGAGATGAGCATCGCGGATGACTACGCCAACATGGATATCAAGTTGCTTGATCTAATTGATACAGTCGTTAGTGAACTTGGATTGGAATCTGTGACAGACACAAGCCCTTTCGACTGGCAGGCGATGGTTTCCAGCGACAAGGCCGGTGGAGTAACGGCCGCCTTGGATAAAATGGACGAAGCGAGGGGGGTAGAGCATTCGTGTTCTTCTGACCTAGCGAGGATGAGACACTACTTCAAGGCCGTGCTCGGATACAAAATACTAGCTCGTTTGACAAGAACGATGCACGATGGGACAACGACAGTGCACACCTCGTACTACATGGCCGATGCTCTATCGGGCATATTGGAGAAACCAAATACTATCGCTGACGAAGAGTGGCTGGCCGACCATTGTGATCGGTACAACCGCCATAGGAGAACCTTAAGCTACAGGCATGACGAGGCTGCTTTCATGAGGGAACAGATGGAAAAAACTGAGGAACCATCCATGAGGGAAACGAATGGCGCATCCGAGTCTATCACCTCATATATTGACTACCAAAAATACCCAAAACCATCAATGCTTTCATGTGAAGATTGGCTGAATGAGCAAGGGTGAGCAAGTCGCACATTCTTAGGATAATACCCCTGTAAAAAAAATACTTTGGTACCCGACGCCGACATTATCCTAAGACAAAAGATTGACACAGTGGACAGTTTACCCTCCCTGACGGGCGCACCAAAGCCTGACGCACGGGCTGTGGATTTTGTAAACTTTTTCCTTATAAACTTCCTTCAAAAAGATTTTTTCTTCGAAAATTTCGGATTTGCTGCCCTGTGTGGGCGAGCAAAATCGCACAGTCTTAGGATAATACCCCCTGTAAAAAAAAATATTTTGGAACCCGATACCGACCTTCTCCTAAAAATAAAAGATTGGCACAGTAGACATTTTCCCCCCTGTAAGGCAGTATAAAAACCGGGCGCACGGTCTATGATATTTGTAAACTGTTTTCGGTAAATTCCTTAAAAAGAAGAGAGATGAAAAGAATTGACAAACCTTCGTTTTTTTTCGGTTTGTTGGCCCGAATCAGAGCACATGTAACTGAGAAAAAATATATAAGGCATAAGTGTAGGCGTGAAAATGGACCCTAATGCCGATGTAATGACAAATTTGAATTTAGCCCTTGATCGATGTGGGATCAAGATGAAGGAGAGGTTCGTGCCCGAGTGCCTGCACGGCGATATGGACGAGCGGTTCCTTTGCATTCGTATGAACCATTACGACGCACCGGACAAAGCCTCCCTGTATACACGGAAGGTAGACATAGCCGGGCTCGTGAAAGGTTCGGACAAGATACTGACCAAGAGCACCGGGAAGACCGTTGAAACGTGTGTAGATGGCATCGATGGTTTGATCTTCTGGAAGAACAAAGTAATTGCTATCAAAGAACACGGATGCCGAGACGTGGCCACCTGGTGCAGAATTTTCAACAAGGACCCGACCCTGACGTGCTGTGTATGCCACGACGGCGACGCCGCCGATTCGTCGTGTAACGCGTGCCAGGCCCTCTGCTGTCACGAGTGTAATCGCAAGCTCAACTCCATGGATTGCCCCGTGTGCCGATCCGAGAACCAGTTTACATTGTCAGCGCCTTGAAAGTGCGGCCAAATGACGGGCGTCACGTTGTTGAGAAAAAAAATGATTCCTTTAGGTAAAAGTAGCACCATGGTCCTTGTTAAGGAAGT
>CALKLP010000343.1 GCA_937991965.1 uncultured Verrucomicrobiales bacterium | reverse complement strand
CAGCCACGAAGGGTTCACGTTAATACATGGTCTGCCGGCCGAGATCTAAACTACGATGTATAGTGTCGCGTTCACTAGGTCCACTAGCAGCTGGTAGCAGGCACTTCTGTTTGGAGGGGAACAGCCGATCGATAAAAGTCGACCCGCTTCAAGAAATAGCAGGGTCCGTCCCGAAATCGCACAAGAGTTGCATCGATACTTTGTGCTTTCTTGGTTCGAGAAATCGACTCTAAAAGAAACGGTGTTACCTTCTTGTTGTCCAAAGCCAAAAATATCCAGGATACGTCCCCAAGGTTGCAAGCGCCTTGGCCCCGAAACAACGGCTGAATGGTGAGAAATTGGTAAAATATTGGTTTCTACGGATAAACGTGCACGGATGCCAACGAGAAAAGCTGGTGAAACACGTTTCCTTATCCCTGGCTGTTTTAGAAGTTCGATCGAAAGCCCATCCCGTCGGATCAAGGGCGGCTTGCAACCCTGAAGAAGCTCAAACTTGTACAAGCTTCCGAATGGATCCTGCCAATGCGTGCGCGGGATGCATCTTCTAGGATCCAGATCGACCCGGTATTGACTTTCTCACCTGTGATGTTGTTGTCTACGAGCCAAAGCCTCTCCAGCGTCCTCAGTGCTCCCAGCTCTTTTGGGATGGGTCCTGTGCAAGAGATGCATCGGGCGAGTTTGCAGCAGAAAATAAAGCACAGAGTAAATAATGTTCTAGAACACCTACTCACCCACTAGTAGGCGTAGGTGTTGTTCTAGAAGCCGGGGTTGTAAAATAATTTACGCCTCCACGCTAAGTGCTGACTTGACTTTTTGCTTTTCTTCCGCTTGCAAGCTCGATCCCCGCGGCGCTGGGAAAGCTCGCGGCACTCACGGGTCTATCCCTTTTGGGAAACCAGCTTATCGGTGATTCACTAGTGTACGTTTTTTTACCTTCTCGATAAAAACGTAGAACCATATTCTTCCGATGAAATATGTTGGGTGATTCCCGTTGATGCATACACGGAAATCATCCAAGAAATTTGGTCGGGGGAAACCGGAAGATATTTTCATCAAGTTTAGAAATTGGCTCACCTCTTAGCTGGTTTTTCCCAAGGTCGAGTACCTCGAGGGCTGCGAGTTTTCCCAGCTCCGGTTGAATCGAGCCTGGAAGCACAAAAGCGAACAGAGAAATTGGCCTAGACTACAGATGTTATTTTCCCAGCCTCTAGAACCTACTCGCCCACTTAGTAGGTGTTCTCGAACACCAAAGAGAATTTTACGCTTGTCACACTTGTTCAAAGTTCAGGTGAATCTCCGGCGTCGCTGGGACAGCTTGGCAGCCTACAGCTGCTTTATTTATCGCAGAACAAGCTCAGCGGTGAGTATCTCTGACAAAACGGGTGCACGTCGTCGAAGGAGGATTATAAAGCTGGTTCTGTGCATAAATCCTGCGTAGGCATCCGCGGGGTTCATCCTGAAATTCGAGCACAAATACCTCACCAGTGAGCTGGTTGTGCCTAAGGTAGAGGTGCTCCAGTTCTGCAAGGTTTTCCAGCTCCAGCGGGATGGGCCCTACAGCAAACAGTGCAAGCATTAACCCTCTTTACCACTAGATGGGCCGTATGGCGACGATTTGGCGACAGCCGGGAATTGTCTCCTAGGGATAGAACTTGTGTATAGCCTAGAACTTGAAAAAAAATTGTCTTGGCTTTCAGTATGGAAAGTGTCGCCACGAGTTTTTGGGGGGTTTTACCCTGGAAACTATCGCCAGTTTATGTTTTCGATTATCTCTCTGTTGTGGGCATGGAAGTTCGCCTAACCGTGGCTTGCGTCCCTCCTCCGTCTCGGGGACGTCATGGCACCCTCATGCTCTCCCCCCAAACCTCTGTTGTTGTGGTTTGGCAGCGCGCAACATTCGGGTTCTGAAGCTGGGTTTTGGTTCGGGACAGTTGCTCTTGGCCAATCATGTGCGACCAGGTTCTGCAATTTCGTTGATGCGACCCACTGGGTTCTGAAAGGGTTAATTTAGCGGGGAATTTAGCAGAGGGAAATGCATAAACTACCCGACTTCCAGAAAAGCACCTACTTACCCCACTAAGCTTGAAAATACCGTCGAAACCGTGTCTAGGACATCTGTGGGCCTTTCGCCACCTAGACCTTGGCAGCAACGAGTTAGATGGTGCGTCTACGAGATTCAATGTACTATGTTTCCGGCTTCTGTAAAATAACTTTGATGAGTCACGCCGATGCGTGTGCGAGATCGAAATTCTAGAACGCTCCAGCCTTACGTGTTTTGCCGGTAATTTTTGTTTTCATGTGCAGGGCCCATGCCTGCGGCGCTTGGAGCACTCAGCAAACTCAAGGAACCTCGTTTTCTCAACAACATGCTCCCAGGCATATATTCTAGAAAATAGCCGCCGATGCAACGGCGGGGTTCATGATTGCTTTTCTCTAGATTTCGGAAGTATAATTGATTGTTCAATTTCTTGGACTCACCATCTAGCTTGTTCCAGCTGAGATCGAGGCGATCCAAGGCGCTCAGACTTCCTAGTTGCCGTGGGATATGTCCTGTAGACAGGGTATGTCATGAGCAAAGCAATTGTGCGGAAAATATTGATTTCTAGAACATGTGATGTCCTACTTTCTAGAACATGTGATCACCTATTCGCCCACTAGTAGGTGAGTAGGTGTGCTAGAAAAGTTCTGGATAAATCAGTTAACACCGATG
>CALKLP010000342.1 GCA_937991965.1 uncultured Verrucomicrobiales bacterium | reverse complement strand
GTTCGATTTCTGCAGATCGCGTCCCGCCCACGCTTGGGCATGACTTATCTTTTAGAATCCAAATAGACCCGTTTCCGGTGTTCCCATCTGTGAGCGTGGTGCGTTGTAGCGAAAGCGTCTCAAGTTTACTCAAGGCGTCCAGCTCCTTGGGGATGGATCATGTCCGAGAATTCAGCGGAGGAAATAAGCAGACACATTTGACTCATTTCTGCAGACGGTGTCTAGAATAACTTGTCACCCACTTAGCATGTTGCTCCAGAATGCAGTATTTTTTTTTCCGCTAAACTCCCCGCTAAGTTCCACGCCAACTTCGTATTTGAGCTTTCGCCGCAGGGCCTATCCCGCGGGAGCTGGGACACCTTGCGGCACTGCAGTACCTCGACTTTCAAGCTAACTCGCTGAGGGGTGAGTCGCTTGTTTTCACGTGGTAAAAAAATAGCCCACCAATATTTGGATCAATCCTGTGTTTCGCGGGTGGGACAAGTACACGGATGGATATCTAGAAAAAAAATAGATGGAAACCAAGGTGGCTTGTCCCCACCATATTCCCGAATACCATGCAGGTGAAATCCCTTCATCGCTGGGGCGGCTCAGCAACCTGCAGACGCTCGCACTAGAACACAACAAGCTCACAGGTGAGAAACCGAAGCAGGTCGATTTGTGTATCTACGGAAGTCGAACGTATACTTATATCGAAAACAACTGACCAATTTCCGCCTAATTCATTTCGCTCTTCTTCTTGCAGGCTCTATCCCGCCGGAGCTTGGAAACCTTGCAGCCCTCAAGACGCTTGCCCTTTGGAAAAACCAGCTAAGCGGTGAGTCGCCATGGTTCCCCCTAATAAATTCGGATGAATCCTGCCGATATCCTAGAGCTTAATCTTGTAGAAGAGCCACGGCAATTGTTTCGTTGACACCGAGGTTGAGCTTCTTCAGTGCCGCGAGCAATCACTCTCCGGTGGGATGGGACCTGAAGTCGAACCCCCGAGTGCGTTATAGGAGGGAACGGTAAAGACGATTTCCTCGCACATCAGTAGAAACGCGCATTGAGATCGAAATTCCGAACATTTGCCTCGCGTTTGACATGTATGTTCCTAGGACGCATCCCACCGCAGCTAGGAAATCTGTGCAGCTTGGAGCGCCTCATCCTCCACATGAACAAGCTAGATGGTGAGTTTAGGATCCCATACATATTTAACCATTCGGCTCCTCCTGCGTAAACATGCGGGGGTTTGATACGATGTGTCATCAGAGGTGACCCAGTAACGTGAGTCCCTGGGACATGCGTGAGTGCGACACATCTTCAAGAATCCGAAACGGTTGTTTGTGTTACCCCACCTGAAACTTTTCGTGCAGATCTCTGCAACGAAGTCATCTTCCCTGTTGTGGAAATGTAGAAACAACTGCACGCCATTTCTCGATTTTAGCTGGATAAAAACAATTGGGCGGCCTCTGCATAGTACACCTCTCACTCACGCGCACACATGATTTACGCAGGTTGTTCCTACAGAAGTCGGAGTACAATCGCTGTTCAGCATCCTGCGACTAAACTTAAGAAACAGTTTATTCCTGCCGAGGTCGGTAGAGGTTCACTCCTAGATCTCCAAATTGCGGTGGCAGTACATGCCGGTGCGTGTCAGTTCTCTTGCTGAAGCTACTGCACTCGCAAGATTTTCGCACCCTACATAGCTGTGCCAATGTTCGACGAATCGGTGTTTTGGGATTTTGATGATGTCATGTATTGTTGTATTGCCCCTGCTGCATTTCTTGTTCAGGACCCATCCCTAAGGAACTGGGAGCTCTGAGGAAGCTGGAAACGCTTTGGCTCCAAGAAAACAAGCTCACAGGTGAGAGCTGTTGGCGGGCTAGCTTTCGTTTTCGAACGAATGGTGGGTCTCGCCTTCGCAACGGCGAGAACGTTCTAGAAGCGCCCGAAATGACACAAATGGTCGCGAACTTCCGCCTTTTGCTTGCAGGTTCCCTACCCACGGAACTGGGAGCCCTTACAAGGCTGGAGGACCTGAGGCTCGGCGACAACCAGCTTTTAGGTATGCGGCAGTGACTGCTAGTGGCCGTTCGTGCCTTCGAGAACAACATGTGTCACGCCCACGGGATCGGCGGGATCCATCTTTGTTCCACAGCAAAAAATCGATGTTCAATCTCCTGGACACACCATCAAAGTCAAGTAGCAGAGGTCGAGATGCGCTCAGGTTCCCATCTCCTGTGAGACATGTGCTGCAGACACGAAGTCATATGCATAACAAAGCATGATTTGGAGTTCGAAGAACCGTTTTTTTATCTACAGCACTCAGACTCCTCCCCCCGTGAAAACCGAATGTTTGCTGCGGAACTCGGAAACTACCCCCGCTTGTTTCGCGTGTAGTTTCACGACTGCAAGACTCATCTTGGGTCTTGCAGCACCCCGACCTCATTGTGAAGAGTCGAAATTTTATTTTGCAGTCCCCGCGACTATCGCGTACCTTTGTTACCAGATTTCCCATCTCACTGGGGGTATCCCTGAAGCTATGAAGTTGAAGCGAAACGCGCAGGCTGGTCAGTTTCAGAGTCCCGCAATGCTTTTTTGTTTGGTGGTCGGGCGAGTACATGCGCTAGAATCCAGCGGCCAACGCAATAATCTAGACGCCTAGGAGAGAATCATGATGCATATCTTGAGTCTCTCCAAAAATTGGCACTTGGCAGCTGTGGTAATTGTTATTGTTTAGCCCGAATCTCCACGGCTGAGAGCTTCCAGCACAGGTTTGTTACTCTTGCGGTGACAAAAGCAGTGCAGTACATCCTAAATATGTTGGGATTTTGGGAGCTACGACACCTTCCCGCCACAGAGCAGGCGAAATACAATTTCGGCTCGAAAACACAAGCAATTGGAACGACTTAACGCTCTGAGTTTGTCTGACACTTTTTGAGCAACTGAACATGATTCCAGCCGCATAAAAGATGGTTCAGCATATTGCGTGCAGTTGAAACTCAGCGGGTGCATTGCGAGCTACCTTATTACTCGAGTGTTTGACCACATTTCCCGGGGTCTTTGGCCATGCAAGAATCACGACTTGTTTCGAAATTGTGTTTTCTTTTCACGCGACAAGAATCACCGCTTCAGAAAGAGTACCTTTTTCGTCTCTTTCAATGGAAAGCACCTCACAGGCGTCCCTTTGCCTTTTAAACGATGGAATCCCAACCATAACTCGACTGCGCATCATAGTTTTCACCGGACAGCTGATCCAACCATCTAACGCAGACATTGAGTTCTCCAAAACCGGCTGAACCCATAATGCATGTTTGCAACTCTGTGAAAAGCAGAGTAGGAGAGTGCCTTGCTTTGCTTTGAGGGCTTCGTACTCTTAACCATGCTCTGTTTGCTGCGGTTGTTGCCTTGCAGAGTTCGGGTTTGTGCTACATTCATTGCCCCTAACCTTCGATTAAACGCTCGTCACTGATGTGGGCTTTGTGCCTGCCACAGGTCCTTTGCCTCCTGAATCTGGTGGGATCGAGATGCAGCTGTGGGCTGGCATCCCCACAAAAGAGGAGAAGTTGAGAGTCCGGGCCGTCGGGGCAGAACGCTCTGGTATGCCACGTGTTGCATGTGTGATAAATTTCATTCATGGCGGCATCGGGTTACGGCTGTGCCTCCCGCCTTGTTTTGCTCCCGAAATAAAGCGGTGCCTGGGTGTGTAAAAGTAGAGCAATTCAGATTCGCCCATACGCTTGTTGGTTGCACGTGGGGTTCCCGCGGGTTCGTTGTCCAGATCCTACGATGGCGGACAAAGGCGGATAAAGAAATGCGTACTCTAATTTTACAGTGCAGGACGGCGATTTGTATTTCAGCCAAGCCAAACGCTTATCGCCGCAGGCCGAGCGAATCAAGCCGTTGTCAACCCGCTTCCTAGCAAACTAGATGTGCACTGGGAGCACAGCCGCCAAGGCTTAGCAATCAAGCGCTCCAGGCGATTCCCGTCGTAAGCAGCCAGAGGAGCCCTGACTCTAGGGTTGGCAGTGTTCATTACTTTTCCTTTGCGTCAGCCCATTTGTTGATTCACTCTTATC
>CALKLP010000341.1 GCA_937991965.1 uncultured Verrucomicrobiales bacterium | reverse complement strand
GGATATCACTCTGTCGCTGATGACTAGGGCAAAGGCCTCGGTTCCAGCCGGTACGTTGGCGTTGAACTGTGCCTTGACCTGAATATCGGTTACAGAGGTCTTTAGTCGCTCACTCTGTTTACTGACATCAAAGACAAACAGCGGGTACAGGGTCTTGTAATCACTTGGCGTAATGTTTGGGTGACTGATCAGTTCGTCCATGTGGTAAAACTTGCTTCTGAAGGCAGCAGCATCCGCGTACGCCCTACTAAACTGTTGCTTGGCAAATGACAAGTTGTAGTCAACCATCGGGTACCTAGTTGAATTGAGCATGACGTACATGCTCCGCACGTCCACATTGTCGAAAATGGCTGGATTCTGTACCTGACTACCACCCTTTCCCGTCTGAAATCCAATAATGATATACCGGGGTTTCTCAGGCGAGGACTTCACACCCAATCTCCAGGTGAACGATGTCGTTTGCGGTACGGCGATCGTATCACATTGACGCATCCTGAAGTTGACCGGTACCTTTGCCTTGGACTCGATTGTCTTGTACAGTTGCATTTTTTCCATATCGGCTGGTAGAACATGCGGCATGTACCAAGATACCTTCTCGAGCTTAACCTTTCCAGCATCTGCAGCTGCGGCCTTGAAGATGGCGTCGTCATCGCCGCTACGTGTCAGGGTCAGTGTATGCTTGAAGCCGTACACAATCTTGTCGTAGTCGTCGCAGAAGCCAAAGATGTGCTTGAGGGGGATACAGAAGCTGAACGTTCCCTTTGGATTTGGCGACTTGATAAGGTAATCTTGTCGGATAGTGAATCCTGTATTTGCCGTTAGGCTTGCGGTCGTACCAGTGTCCTTGTACCATAGCTGGTTGAGACCCTGCGACTTGGCGAAATTGTCAGAGTACTTTAAGAGTCCCAGCATCGTAGTACCCTGACCGGGATTGAAGACGGATTCAATCTCTTGGCCTGAAAGCTGATACTTGATGTTGGAAAAGAGATACATCATGGCATTGTTTACGAGTGAAATCACATCAGTGTCGGCATAGACTTTACCGTCGTCGGCCTTAGCGAGCTGACCCTCGATCATCAAGTAACTCTCACTCGTGTGTAGGAAGAGATCTTGCGATTCAATATTGATCCTGATCTCACCTTGGTTGTTGAGACTTGTACCCGTTACCGGAAGGTACTCGTGATACTCGTACTCTTCAATACTTTCGTCTGTAGTCATTGGACTTTGCGTAAATCTTAGGATATCCATACTTGTTTTTATTAACGTAGATATTTTTTTTAAATGGTTTGCACTTTGCCAATTCATGTACTCTTTAGACCACCTCCATTCAATCTCCTGACCAGATCCTGAATTGCAATGGCCTTGTTTGGATCAAGGCATGGCTCCGGACGGCAAGAAGATCCATGACCCGACCCATCGATCAGCGTATTGATGCTGGCTTGCGTGCTCGCCGCAGGCGCAAGATGTTTTCTTAGGATTGACCTAGCCTTTTCAACGTGTTTCGGATCGCTGTCAGGTTTCGATTTACGCATTCGATCTGTCAATTTGTTGACAGCCACCTCACCCAGTTTCCTTCCCGCAGTCGTTGCAGCCGCTGTGCCCGCCTCTTTGACGGCTTCACTCGTGAGAGCGCTTGTCAAGAGGCTTGCAGCCGTATCCATCAACCCGCTCCCTCTTTTATAATTACGATTCTTCGGTACCAGCATTGTTCCTTTTTATAATTGGGACATTAGTTTTTTATATGAATTAACATCTATCACCTTTTGCCTCTTCAACTCGTCGCATATGCTCACCAGCTCATTTCGGACACCTGTGTTGCCGGCTTTCTTACTAGCGAGCAGCAGAGCCAAGCGTTTCAACAGCGCATTCGGGTCACTAGGGAGAACAACAGTCGTGCCGAGCCCTCTACCTAGGAATTGATCTTTTTCGTCCCAAATATCCTTCATTATGTTTTTCCATTTCCACCCCCTATTTGCCTTTGGAATCGTATTGTTAGCGTCATTTCCCTTCCTGAGTGCGTTTGTAGTGACCATAATCTTTGCATAGGCATCATAGTCCTCTTGAGTGTACAGATTCACATTGGGCTGGTTCATGATCAACAGTTCCCACAGACCACGTGTGCCTTCGTACTCTTCCTCTCCGACCATCAAACTATCGTCAACCACACCGACCCGCTTATCCCCTATGAAAAAGTCATTGTCCTTGTTGTAGATGCCAAAGGTACGATCAACGTCCTTTCGCCTTGAAGCAAACTTTTTCAAGTACTCTGCTGCAACCGGGCCAATCATTTCGTCTCCATATGACGGGCCCTCAAGCGCCGGCAGTGGTGCGGGGGTCATTGGGTACTGTTGTGCTGCTGTTGAAATAGTCTGTATACCTTCCTTGATGGGTACCAGCTCTTTGACAATCTTCTCTTGGGACTCTACGACTGGTTTGAAGAGC
The DNA here is from genome assembly GCA_937991965.1 of uncultured Verrucomicrobiales bacterium. Lineage (GTDB taxonomy): Bacteria > Verrucomicrobiota > Verrucomicrobiia > Verrucomicrobiales > Akkermansiaceae > WTJZ01. The sequence goes on along the minus strand of CALKLP010000341.1, from coordinate 720 downwards.
TTTGATACCGATCTCTTGGCCTGCGTCTCACCCATGCGTTGTGCTAGGTTGCTGTCTTGGATATTACGTCTCGTAGCCAGAAACTCGTTCACAAGCGTGTCCCTCTGTTGAGGATTTGTAATCTTAAGAAACGACATGTTTTCTTAAGATTATATTATTTTTAACTCGATTTCAAACTCTATTTCTTACTCTGTTTTAGACTCGATTTTAAACTCAATTTTAAACTCAATTTTGATATGCTTTTTAATCTCGTTTTTCATTCCGGCCATCAAAGAGCCTCCGAAAGGACTGACGTGCTTCCTCTCTCCCCTGGTTGATGAGAGACTGCCGTGTTTCGTCATCGAGGGCAACTTTTGTCTTGGCACGAAAGGAGCCCTTCATGTCTCGAAACTTGTCCAACTCTGACATGATTAGGGTAAATTCTTCATCGGATACAACTCCGTCCGTCAGTGCTTTAGAGATGTGATCACTGATGGTGTTTAGTTTCGCCTCTGCTAGTACTTTGATTTTTTCATGCTTCTCTGCCTTCAGGGTCAGCTTTCGAGATGAGTATTTACCGGCAATACTGAGAAGACCAGTGACCAGAGCGGCCACTTCCATGGCTAGCACCGCTGGAGCCGCAATGATTGTAGATAGAAGGCCGACGCCGGTAACACCTAGTCCCATTGTTGTAGTTACAAGGACTGTGTCAATACCATCAATAATTTTGACACTTCGATG
>CALKLP010000340.1 GCA_937991965.1 uncultured Verrucomicrobiales bacterium | reverse complement strand
CACTAGCCCTTCAGGTAACGACAACAGTGGTTCAAACTCCATCCGCCTTCTCTCATCTAACTTTCCACGAAGGTGCAGGTAGCTGAGTGTTCCGGCCGGAATAACGACTTCTCCCGCCATCCTGATCAATTTACTCTTCCCGTCCGATACAATAGATGGCTCGTTCTGTTCAACACCACGAAATCTATGAGGGTGCGACTCAATACCCAAAGCTTCCAACTCTGCCATGAAACCTGGTATTTTTTCCAAAATATTTGTACCTATCAGTGCAGGTACACTTGTGTCCACATCTACAACAAGAAATCCGCAGTCCTTGACGAGTTGACCATTGTACTCCATGTCTGCTATAAAGTAAGATGTGTAGGGCAGTGGTAATCCATTCGATGACTTGATGTGAAAGACGCGATGAACTGGATCTTCACTCTGTTGTAGACAATCTTCGAAAGCCTCGAAGAATTTTCTGGTGATCGTACTTATCTGACTGCCAGTGTCGGCCAATCCAACGCACTCAACGCCTCCTATTGTCATGGACATCCTTGGTGTTCCTCCAATAAATGGGTCTTTTATCTCTTGGTGTTGCGGTATCGCTGCCTTTGATCCTACTTCTTCACCCTTTACATGTTGGGCCCTGCCTGGGAATTTGGTCGGGCCTGACCGTTTCCCTGCTGGTCGGCACTAGTGTCGCCATAACCTCTCCGCCGGGGTTGACTCTGATCCCTCTTTCTTTTGAAACACTCACGCAGAAGGTGACCCACCTTGCCACAGTAATGACAACTTCTGTTCTCTCGAACTTCTCGACGACCTTGACCCGAACTTTCCGTGATGTTGCAGTTTTCCCTCAGAGCTTGTACCAATTCCGCTTGTCCCTTTGTCAGCGCAGCGATCTGTTCCTGTTGTGCGGCTACCATCTGGCGCAGAGACGTCAGAGCGTCGTTGTCAGAAGTGGACGATGTCGCACCATAACAAGTGGGCTGTCGATGACTCTTCGACTTAACAGCGAGCTGTCCACTTTCCCATTCTAGGGCAATATCACGAACTTCGTCGAACGTTTTATCGTCTGCCGCAAGCTTCTTCAACTCCCATCTCAGCATGGTGTCGGTCACGTTTTCAGAAAACTGGTCCCGCGTCATACTATCCAACTCCTTAGCTCCTACATTCAATTTTTCCATGACGCCTTGTACGGCGTCAATGATGGAGTCGGCAAATTCCATCACTGACTGTCCTGGTAGTTGCACAGTGCTGTAAAACTGTCTTCGAATTTGAGTGACTGTTCTCCTGTCTGCATATTTGGCTTCCAACAACTTGAAAACTTTTTCGACCGAGTCTCTCTGTGATGTTTGATGCCTCTGAACTTCAGCCAATGCATTGCCCTCCAATGCGTCCACCAACATCCACCGTTTGTTATCTTTATCCTGGACTCGCTCCAGCGCCTGATCTGCTGACAACTTCCAGACTTCATAAGATGAGGACCCATCGAATTTCTTCTTTATCTTACGATCCTTACTGTTCTGGACGACTACATTCACAACTGGTGCTGCATCTGCAGCTTCTGACTCTGGTTTCACCATGTCTAAACCAAGATGATGTCCAGCTGCTGTTCTATACAGACGTTGCTATAGCATTGAGAAGTTGCTATGCCATGAAGTAGTTCCTAGGGTGACGACATGCTGCTTTGGAATGTTGCGACGACTTGCTAACTTGCTGATGAGGTGCTGGTTCTTCCATCTTCAGCTTCAGCTCGTAGGACGATCACTAGTTTACGGGAAGTTCATGGTGTTTTGATTGTGCTCAGGTCCCGGTGAAAAGGACTATTTAGACGATTTTACTTTTTAGAAGGAAACACTTCTGGTACCACTGTCACAAGGGGGCCGAAATGGGGTAACCCCGTAGATGAATCAAAGCTCGTCTTTGGTCAAAGTCTTGTGTATTTGAATCATGACAAAATCCAGGACATCACTCTATCCAAATCATCACAATCACCGTCACAATCACTGTGACAATCACAGTCTAAATCAAGATATGACAATCACCGGGACCTAGCTTATCGTATGAAGTTACTTGCGTATTGTAATAACTGTAACGATAAAAGGTAAATCATACGTCAGTATCAAAACTATATCTATGGCTATACTCGAAACCGACTGCTGTAAACACATAAAGAAATCAATAATGGTTTTGCCTGTAAGAAACTAATACTCCTGCAGTGATCAGAGGCAGGGAGGTACCTACAATGTGGCAAAATGATAAATCTCACAAGTGTAACAAAGACGACTTATCCAACAAAATCTACAGATGGTAGGAACGTAATGTTGAGCAGAATAAGGAAAGCTCACGACAGATATAAGCATGCATCAGCATGGATAGTATCGAGCTTTGACAAGTCGAACATGTTCAAAGCTAACTTTTGATGTTGCAAAAATGAAATACTTTCTTAACAATGACCACTTAAATATGCAGTGCAATAACAATGAAAAGAACTTTTAACAAGGTGCAAAATAACTTACTAGTTTTATCACTAACTAATGAGATAGCAGCAGAAAAGGGGAAATGGAACAATTTTTGCGAGGCTTCACTACCGAAAATATTGTTTAAATGTTTTCTAACAAAGGTTACAATCACAAAAGTGGTCTGCACGTATGCAGTATCATAACGGGTAATAATAAGTATAGTCCTACGGAACGTACCTTGTTTATACGCGAATTTAGGAGATAATTTAATAATTTAAAGTTTTAGAACATTTCAGCTTTTCATATTTGACTAGAGTGACGCACGGTGGCGAAACTCGGAACTAAGTGATACGTCTACAACGGACCGCACGGACCCGCTCCGACAATCAAACCCGCGAAAGTTCAAACTCTTTCTCGGAACTAATATTGTGACCTGTCACAGATAATGTATTAATTAATATTGTAATTCACCATCTATAAATGGTGGCTGAAGT
>CALKLP010000339.1 GCA_937991965.1 uncultured Verrucomicrobiales bacterium | reverse complement strand
GATGGTCGCCGCGGAGGAATATATCGCACCTGCTCGAACACACAAGGGGAGATTGTAAGGTCGAAGGTGTCTTCGAAACCGAGAACATATCGTGACCACTAGCACAGGTTAAGGTGCCATTCGGTTCTTGCCGGGATGCTAAAGTTGTTTGGGTAGGAACACACAAAAAAACAAGGATTCTAGACCGAGTAGTACCATAAAACCCTCATACAATCCGAACCAGCAAAAATAATTTAAAAAAAAACGGTGAATATATCGTGACCAGGAGGTATTGCGTTGAGGGTGTTGATGCGAAGCAGGTTCCGGTCAACAGTTACGGTTGACGTGTTAACTACGTAGGGTTAGGGGTACAGAAAGCCCTCAAATCTGCCCTTGGAGATCCACGGTGTTTCGTTTTTGCGTTCTACGATAGACCCAGGCTACGGTAGGGGGGTCCCCCTTTAGGCCCTTAATTTCAGTGGCTAGGGGTCACTCGCGCGAGTAACCCCTTTGTTCCTGTGCGATTTTACGTATTCTTCACGTTTTACATTGGCGAAATTAATTCGCAATGCAAAGGTGATCTAAGCTGCGCCGAAACAAGTGCCTGAACCATCTTCATCCGTGGGGTACAGAGCCACTCGTGCGAGTGGCTCAAACACACCAGTGAAAATGGGTGTACCCCCCCTACCGTAGCCTCGGTCGATACCAAGCACGAACTCACGAACACACGGTTACGAGCAACACCCCCGACCGAGCAACAACCCAGCAGCCCCGGATACAGACGGGTTATTTGATGCATTTTGATGAGTGGGGAATATACCGTGGACTCCTTTTCATAGTTCTCACAGAGCGTAATCATGAACCATACTCGTGAAATGTAGAAATCATTCTACACCATTAGTGCTCGAATAGCTGTTGCCATTGTATCCCTGTGACCACCACAGCACATAGGCACGGTTCTGTTGCATGCGTCGGGGGGGTATCGAGTCCCCTGTAAAAGAGGCCAATATTCGAAATCAACAAATAGTAAACTTTGCGCAAGTGTGCGAAATTTAAATTATCCACGCTCTAACGTGTTTCCCATCAATGTCCAAATTCGCGCTCTGTAAACAAATCCCTCAAGACTATTGCATTGCTTGGCGTGGTCGGGATATCCCCGACAAACACAGCAGGCGTTCGATAAACAAACCGAGAAACACACAATGAATTTGACGTTTTTTCCTGCATCCGTTTCCTCTAAAAATTCATGCAACGTGGTCGACAATAATATCACACCATCGGATATGACTCCGTCTGTGAAAAATATGTTACATTCTACACACGAATAAATAACTCTTCCCGATATTAAAGCCCCGGGGGGAGAAAAACAAAACAAACCGCCTACCATACATATGATAAAGCAGTTTAGTGGAAATTACAGTAATAACTTTATAAAATAGATGTAATGTTTTACCTAGCTCAAAATTCCCCACCTAAAGTATAAATGCCAATAATTAATAATACTTACCATTATAGTGGACAAAAAATAGGACACCTCCCAATGAAAACTCACTCATATAGCATAGTACGAGTACCAACAACGCAGCTTGCAAAGATGAGTATTGACATGAAATTCGTCAAACTCACGGCTGACGTCCTTGAAAATAAGTTATAAAAAAAAAAATGATACGATCGTATCGACCTATATCCATAATGAGGACACACAACTCGTAATACGCGCGATCGGAGAATCACACACAGCTTGCAAAGATGAGTTTCGACGAAGTCTTCGATCTCACAGCTGAAGTGTATTCTCATTTTTTTTTAATAATACTATGGTATAATAATGACCTTCCGACGAGTTTGGGGTAGTAATCCCCTTTACAACTGGAAACCCTTTTTGGGGACAATATGACTTAGATTTAGTATATGGAGGGGTTTGGGGGACGTCAGCCCTGACATAGGTCCTACTCCAAAAATCCTACGAGAAACCCTCCGATTCCCCTGCTGTAGCACAGACCCCGAACCAATATGAACTTTGCCACAATACGATATCTCCAGGCTGTGAGAGGAGTGACTCCATGCGGCCATGTAGCGGACGTGCTTGTACACAGGATTGACCGAGACGCTGTTAAGCGGACTGCTGAGCTTTGATGAAAAATCGATTCATGTCGTTGAAAGATTCCGCCGCTTGCGGAAAGGTGGACCAGAACGAAAAACCGTTGGGCTGTAAGGTGAGTCAAATCCACCTTCACTCAGGCCCGCCACGCGTTGTAAATGGATGTACCTCACTGATCATTGTACTGACCATCCCACATAAATAGTCCTTGATGGTTGCGCGTGCGACCATGTGCTATGACCAAATGTACCGTCTATGATACCGACTATCGCCTACAAAGTGGAACAAATCAATGTGCTGTTATATTCAATATGTGTAGACCCGTTCTTCTTTCATTATTACTACACACCCGTAAGTAGGCTGTCTGTCTTGCCTGCCTACCAAGTATCCGCTGCCTACCAAGTATCCGCGTACCCATATGTTTCACTAGCACTCTTCGACACCGCCGGGCATTAGACTAACTAAATATGTTGTGTATAGTGCCCTCACCTGCTGCACCCCAGTTTGTTG
>CALKLP010000338.1 GCA_937991965.1 uncultured Verrucomicrobiales bacterium | reverse complement strand
CCCCTAAACTAATTTCTCTATTTTTATTTTGGTATTGCGCTTTTCACACAGTGAATTGATAGGAATGTAATGAATTTAACACATTTAACTTGCGTTACCTTCAGGTTTTAATAAGATTATTGGTAATTTTCCTTTGTTGGTGCTTGTTGGAGCTTAAATGCCAGCTTTGAGTTCTTCAATCTCTTTCTTCATTTCATCTTTCTTGGATATTTTTCTACGATTTTTCGCCTTGCGCTTCTTCTTTTTGATTTTATTTTCTTCAGCACCGTCAGAAGGTTCGGATGTCTTCTTCTTTTTCAGCTGTTTCTTTTGTCTCTCAGCACGTCGTTCTTGACGTTTCTTGATTACACTTTCGAGTCCTCCAGACTTGCTTTCTTTCTCGATCTTCTTCTTAGCGCACATTTCTTTCACTGTGAAGAAGGTTGACAAAAATCCAATGACACAGTTGAAAGTAAGCATGAGGATGTAAACTATGATGATGGGTTTCCCGTATTTGGTTCTTCTTTCTTCGAGGGAAAGATCGTCGATTTTGGATTCGAGAATCATGAAGACTGTCAAGATGATGATGAAAAAGCATTCGTTCCCCATGAGCATAACTTGTTCGAGTGTTTCCTTCAATGGGCGGTAGAAAAGATTTACCAATAAGTAAATTTTCATCAGCATCAAACTGATTATTTGTACCTTGGCATTGCCATTGAAAGTAACAAGGAAGAAGCAAAGCATCACATCGTGGACCATGTAGCCTTCTGGAATGAATCTAGGCAGCAATTTGGCTTCGTCTTTGATTGGTACTCTGAGGAATAGCCACTTTTTGAACTTGGTTTTGACATGGACGCCTTCCACTTTGTCTTTCCGTTTGATTTCCAAATCAATCATAATCCTCAGGGTTTTGACAACCAATCCGACGAACACAACCAAAGTGGCCAAACTGAGAATGTGGTGGATAATGGCCAGGAAACCGCCGAACCCCATGAAGAAGAGATTTACGATACTGGCCATGACCATGTCCATAAGCAAGGAATTGAAGAAATAAATGTAGAAAGCCAGATTGAAGTACTGGTTAGCTTTTTGCAGAGTGGTTAGCTTATCACTTGGAGCTGGAGTTTTATGCTTGGCTTCAGTTTTAATGTTCAAGATTTGAGAATCGTCTGCATTTCCATTGGATTCTGGGGAAATCTTGTTCAGAGAAGAAGCGGATTCTGATTTTATGAGCTGGAGAAGGATGAGCTTGACCACCAACAGAATCGCGATATTGGCCAAAATCATGAAGGTGGAATTAATGAAGCTGCAATCTATTTCATCTTGAACGCCGAAACGATTCTTCATGTTACAGTCGAGTGGCTCCTCATCGATCGGTTTGATTTCGAGGAAGTTAAAGATGTTCACAGAGAAATATTCGAAGAAATCGGCGACATTTTTTGGATATTGAAGGTTGATAAGAGTGAGATACGAGGTGAATTGGAATAGTTTCATGAGGTAAACGGCGAATGGGAGATTGAGAATCGTGGCAACGAGTAGGATTGTGTTACCAGTTGCTGAAATGCTTGCGCTTGCAGCTCCTAGAGCAGGGCTAATTGGGACGGTGTCGACTGTTTCGTCTTCAGGGGAGTTTTCAACGGTCTAAGATGCAAGTGTAATCTCCATCTCGGGATAAACATATATCTCGGATCCATTGGTTCCACCCACGGCGGTGAAGACCATATCTTCATATCTAAGACCGAAGTAGAAATCCAAAACAATGTCGTAGACCCCATCTTCAGGCTTGCTGGCTTCGTCGAGCTGAATGGTGTAAGTCATGCCACTCTGAGTAATGCTTGTGACATCGTGAGTGGTGGATGCACCTGCAGCGCTTGTGAAGGTGACATTTGTCAGAGGCTTGAATGTGTCATAAGGCAGGTCGTCAAGTACTTTATCGAACTCCAAATCAATTTTGAAATCTCCTGAATCGAAGATTGAGTTCATTAATTTGAGTTCTCCAAGACACTCACCTCTGTTCACAACATAGCCATCCACACAAGCCACGCACTCCTGTAAACTGGTTGAACACTCCTAGCAATGTGGCCAACCTTCGTTATCAACATCTCCACAGTTAGCACACATTGCCGCGCTATTCATAATTTCGTATCTTCCGCAGGTCAAAGCGTGACAAGTGTACTAATCGATGCTGAGCTCATATCCAACCTCGCAAGCCACGCACTATAAAGATCCACCGGACACCTGAATACAAGCATCACAGTTCGGGTACCACCCACAATCACTATTTTGGATCAAACGAGTGGGGTAGCCGACCACTTTTTTATTTGACTACCTGATGAGCAATAGCTCATTCTGCTTCGCTCCGGTGCCCAGATCTCTGTTCATGTAGGACACTCCCAATATAACATTGAGGTCCTGTCTGTAGTCTGGATCAGACTTAAGTAACGAGCGGTCAAACCACTCATTGTAATTGGATACCGGAGTACAGATTTTGTTGTCCACTTCGACTATGTTTTCGCCGAAGTTGCTCCCATTTGGGAATGGATGTGCCTTTTTTAAATATTCTGTGTCGAAAAGGCAAATTATATGGGCGAATTGGCTGCTGTCTTTGGGATTCGTTCTTTGGAAGTAGACGAAAATGGAGTTCAGTACTTCGTGAGGTTGGAAGCCTCGGAATGTTCCGTATTTTTCGAAGCTGAACCTGTATTGATTGTCAAGCCCCCTAAAAATATACGGAGTTGTCACCATAGTTTGAACAACACTCGTCACATAAACCATATCCGTGTACTCTCCAGCCTTCTCCAAAAACAATCTGATCTTCGCTCCGGCAGAGTCAGAGCTCACATGTACCATCTCCATCCCTTCGTCATCCAAGTAGTCCTCGAGATTGGAATGGCAATCCCCAGCAGTAGTCGAATACCCATAGCAG
>CALKLP010000337.1 GCA_937991965.1 uncultured Verrucomicrobiales bacterium | reverse complement strand
CACTCGGACGAATCCATCAAGGCTAGCGTCAAGACTACGAACGCGAACGGAGTCTCTTACATGACCTCCGTCATCGAATCGAGCCAGGGAAAGACTTCTTTTTTCGTCACGGATTCGGACGATTCAAGAAAATCCATTGTCTTTACATCCGACGGGGTCAACATCATATCCGACTCGCCATATGGGTTATATTTCGGGGAATCCAAAGATTTCCGGATGGTTTTCGAGGAAGGTTCTGTTGATAATAACACGGTAGATTCTTGGAAAATACAAGCCCTAGACGAAACAAAAGGGCTATACGTTACAAAGTTAGAAATTGGATCGTAATATTATAATCTTAAAACAACATATGTGTAACTACACCCACATTACATCCACATAAACATGGAAGAAAGAGGCTGGAACTCAGAAGACGCGCCCGGTACTCCTTCGAGTTTCTTTCGTCCAGGTTTTATGTACCATTTTCCTTTCTCTGTTGGAATACCCACGAAATGTAATACATAACACATGATGGTGAACTGGTTCTGAACGGTTGGCGCATAGCCTTGGGCTTCAGCCATCCCATTGAAAATGAGGAAACAGACTCTTGCAAATACGTTTAAAGGTTTTCTAGACATGTCAGTCAAAGAAACCTTTATGTCATTTCCAAAATCGCTGACGATGCGTATCGAACTGTTTGGCGTTTCAGACCAGAGTGTCTTCTCGTCATTAAGCACCCACAAAGATTTCGTAACATCGGCAGCCACCTTATTCGCTTTATCGAGAAAACCGGTTTTGCTAAAACCGTTGTCTACGAGAAGGTGTTTATCCGTGCCGGGGATCATGAAATGTTTACCATATGTTTGATGGAGCTGACTCCTCGATGGCTTGAGTTTCCTCCTCTGTTCCGTGCTGCCTTTCCCTTGACTCGTGGCGATCATCATATAATCTATGCCATTTCGAATCTTTGTTAATAACGCTGCATCTTCTGGGGACAGACTTGCCGTATAGGTACTGAGGTCACCACGACTACTATTCCAGTCAAGGGGATCTTGCTCGGATCCTTGCTCGGGTCCTTGCTCGTATCCTTGCTCGGATCCTTGCTCGTATCCTTCCTCATCTCCTCCCTCATCTCTTTGGTCGGATCCTTGCTCGTATCCTTGCTCGTATCCTTCCTCATCTCTTTGCTCATATCCTTCCTCATCTCCTTCCTCATCTCCTTCCTCATCTCTTTGCTCATCTCTTTTCTCATCTCTTTGGTCATCTGCTTCCTTATTTTTAGCAATCTCAACTCTTATTTTTTCCATAGCATCGTTTAATTGAAAGAGAGGATCCCAGAATTGACCGTTCAATTTTTTAAAATCCTCATACTGATCAGTAGCTTGGGGCCCCGTTTCAATGTTGGTCATATCACTTACGAGCGTTTTCATTAACGTTTCTACCGATTTCAGTTTCTTATAACGAAGTATAGCGTCGTTGATCATATTACGCAAGAGGCGACTATAATACTTGAGACCTGCGAGATACCTAATGTCTGGCTTCAATACATCCATATTTGCTACAACGCGTGTCAACTTCTTTTTCATTACGTTCCCGACCTCTCTGATAAGATCTTTTTCGGCTTTAATAGCTTTATTTTTAAGGTCATTATTGTTGAGATTCCGTTGATGATTATCCGTGGATATTCGGTACACTTGAATGAGCTGTGTGACCGTAAAGTCTTCACCTGGCGCATCTGTTTCTGGCCCAGCAGGTTGACCAAAAGGGCTCCACCATCTGGCAAATCTGCTTACTCTCTGTCGAAACGTTTCGGGGTTATTATTCGATCCCTCTTGACCATCTCCCTCTTGACCATCACCATTTCCACCATCCTCGTCGCCTTCACCATTTCCACCATCCTCGTCGCCTTCATTTCCATCGAAGTTCTGATCATAATGTTCTCTGGCGTCTCGCTTGGTTTCTTCTGACACACTAATTTCAGATGCAACAGATTGCAACAAATTCAGGCTAAGGTTCAATGCAGTTGCGTTTTTATCCGTGCTAGAATCGTTGTATTTTCTCAGGTCATCTCTCGCCTTTCGGAGTATTTTATTTGCCCGGTTTCGCAGTCGCGAGTTAGTTCGTTCGGCTTCGCGCAGTTTTTCCCGGCATTTTACCGCATCATATGTGGATGGAGGTAGTGAATCACTAATAGATAATGCTTTTTCCTTGAGTATTGTTATCAGTTCAAGCACCTTCTTTGCTTGTTCAAGTACATCTTGCCAGCTTATCATACCATTGCCAGGCCTGCCTTCAATGCTCGCATTGTCTTCAATATCCTCCAAACTGATATAATTCGTCGCTGTATCGGCAATGTATTCAATCTCTTTCTTCAATTGTTTAATGTCATTACTGCCAAACGTTGGCTGGCCGCTAGTGCCCCCAGCATTGCCAGCATTACCATTGGTTCCAGAGTGTATCACTTTCGTGCGATTGAGCAATCGATTTACGTCCAAGTTGAGACGGGCAAGAATTCTCATGATGTTATTTGCATTCATTTTCTTACCAAGAGAACCATCCACGAGATCCTGAGAGATTTCATGGGTGGCCACGGTATCACCACCTGAAATGGTGTGGCCAATGGCGTCGGCCACAGCCTTTCTTATCCCCGTGTTTTCGACATCTATCGATGCTTTCAGCAGACCGAAATTCATGATGTCATGTACACGCTTTGTATTAGTCTATAAAAAAAATTATGTATTATGTCTATTAGTCATGCAGAGTTTTTTTTCCAATTATAAGAATCAATTTATAGCATTTCTGATGGAACCGGATACCCCATGGATTTTACCGCTAACGAGATGGCCGGTATTGCTACGTGCCGGAGGTAGACCTTGGCAATCAGTGGTGCTGAAATCTCCGCCATACTTGCACTTTTTGAAGAAGTTTTTAGCCAGATTGTCGTTGATCTTTTGCATAATCTCTTTTCGCTTAGTATCAGAGATAGTGGCACCACCTACAACATCTTCGATCTGATTGTCGATCGCTCTGCACACCGAGCCCTTGGAAGGAAGAGGGACGATCAAATCGCAATCCTTGAACTTGATACCCAAAGGCTTACCGAACGTTTTCAGGTCGGACTCGGAGATTCCCAACGTCGTCTTGGAGTAGTCCTTTTCCTTCATGTAAGAGTCGTATGTCACGACGGTAACGTCAGGGTCGGAAGAAAAGGAGGAAGAAGATCCAGTCATCCCGCTGATCATCTTGCTCATACCGTGGTTAGCAACTATGTTGTAGAAGGGGTTTGCCACGGGGGAAACGTAGCCAACGGGGTTGGCCTGGACACCGGGCTGGACGTAACCCTGGCCGGGAACGGAACCATGAGGATAGTAAGACATTGGATATATCGAGGCAATGACTCTTTTGTTATCACAATATATATTTTTTCTCATAAAAGATGGATCGGTCAACAATTTTCCTTTCACGGAAAAAAAATATATACGCCATCAAGGTGAAAGATATCTGGATAAAAGACTCCGTATCCTTGTGTTTCCACCCGAGGACGCCTCGTCAAGGGGGGAATAATCGAACTTGTTGTCGGCCTCGGGGTCGGCGCCCTCCTCCAACAATAATCGAGACACGGAGTGGTACCCGAGACGACACGAGATGTGGAGAGGGGTGTCGTGGATGTGGTTCTTGAGGTTCACCGCCGACCCGGATGCCACGAGCTTGGTGACACACGAGTAAGACTTGGCCCTCGCGGCGATGTGGATCGGGAAGTTCCCATACCCGTCCTGTGTACGGAAGGAAGCACCTCGGTCGAGAAGAAACTGGGTGATCTCGGGGTCGTCGGCGTCACAGGCGAGCATCAGGGGGGTCATCCTGGAGTCGTTGGCACAGTCGATGTACGCACCCCTGTTTACCAAGATAGTCACCATCCTGAGAGACCCAGACACGACCGCGTAGTGGAGAGGATACATGCGAACGGAGTTGGGCAAGTTCACGTCCAGGGCCTGGTCGTTCACGATGTACATGAGAACAGACTCGCTCTCGGAGAGCACGGCCTCGTGTGTCAATAGATCACCCATGTCCCCACGAGAGTACAAGAGGTCGGGATTATCCGACAGGAGCTCGCGGGTACCCGACGTGTCTCCTCGACGACAGGAAGAATGAAGCAACCCGGCTATGATCTCGGCACGAATATCCACGTCGTTTGCCATGTTCTCGATGTCGAACTCCACCTGAATGTTTTCCAAGCCGTCACGGTTTTCACGGTTTTCACGGTCTTCGCGGTTTTCGCGGTCTTCACGGTCATCACGGTCATCACGGTCATCACGAGCACCCCTAGCACTCCTAGTACTCCTAGACTCCCTTACGGGGTACCGATCTCTACCATATGGACGGTCGCTTTCTTCGTCTACATGGGAAGGCCTTGGGTTCAGCGCGCTTAGTAAACCCAGTGGAGTCCTTACCCGAGTAAGACGAATGGGGGGAAGGACTTCGACAGGACTGGGGGGACGCAGGTCGGCCCTACATATGGGGCACCTAGACGCCGTGCTCGAAGAACTGCCCATCGACCTGGCCAAGCACCTAAAGTGAAAGGTATGGTTGCACGGAGTGGTAGACAGACCACCCCCTTCAGACAAGGTCGATCGACAGATGGCGCAGTTATCCGTTTGCTCATCCGTTGGGGTAGTGGAGATACTTCGAGGGTTCGTAGGAGTGTCACCATTGCTTGTATCTGTGGTTTCCACAGTATCAACGGTTTCAACATTATCTTCATTTGTCTTTTCTTCGGGTATAGGCATGATCAATTTTACAATTTTGCTCCGAATACAAAGCTTTACAAGTATACACTCATTTTAAAAATTAGGTTTAGAACGAACAATTAAATTAAACTTTTCGAGCTACAACTCCTGAGTGATTTCCTGTATAGAAGCTGAAGCTTATCGTACCTCCCGTTGAAATTGTCGCCTTGCTCAAACGAACATTTCTCTAGAATTTCCTTGTCTTCGTTAAGGGTAATCTTCATCGCCACATCAAACACCACGTCCATCCACGGCTGTGTCCACCAGTTCCTGTACAGCCCCCAGAAGACGTTTGTGTAACCGTTAGCCAACTGAACCGCGTGAACTTCGACAACCTTGACATTGTCCCCCGATGTCACGCTCGTTCCGGCCGTGCACGGAATGTCGTACCAATTGTAAACGTCCAGGACACCGTCGAACATGGAACTCTTTCCAGCATTGTACTTGAACGTGGCCTCACCACGCGTAGGAGAAACCTTTTGTGCCTTGTACAACAAGGGCTCGGGCTCCATACTGTTGCCAAATGAGTGAATATAGGATGGATGGACTTGATCTAAAACGTTCTCAACAAGCTGTTCCACGGGGCATCTGATGACGACCGACCCGCTGATTTTTCGGAACGTGGGGTCCGATGCCTGTGGTATCTCAGGAGGTGGATCTAGTTCGTCGTTTCCGTCGATACACGCCCACACTAAACCGTTTCTCTCCAAACATTTAATCATTTTCAGACTAGAACATCCTGGTTTAACTCCTAAACCATTTGTTAGAACACCATCCTGTGTAATATCAAACTCGAATCCATGATAAGGACACGCAACAGTATCTTCTTTCATTATCACGTTATCAAAAGATGCACCCCTGTGAGGACAGAAATCATGGAAAGCGATGGGGTTCCCTGTCGAATTTCTCGACACGACTACGGTAGAATCGGCTAGTTCGATTGATTTGGCAATCTTTGTGACTGAAACCGATCTTGCTATGGGTACAAAAAACCCGCCACATATTTTAACGAATAGTATAGATAAAATGGGTATCAGAGATTTCATACTTGTTTACAATCAGGACTATATTTAATTTCGTGTATATTAAACCTTTTATAGGTGAGGACACTTTTCCGTTTCGTGTCTCTCAAAACATATCTCGCACTCTACCTTTACCTTTTTAGGTAACTTGACCCTACATCTGTAGGAAAAATGATCAGGGGAGCCACACTTGAGGCACCTATCTGTAGCCATCCGTATCCTACGAGTTATGCTAGAGATTTCTTCCTCGGGTAGAACCACCGAAACGTATGAGCCACCACGTACATTTTCAACCCCAAAAGAATCCATAAGTTTCAAAGTGTACTTGTCTTCGTCGTAAGAGTCACAGTTGTGAAACACGCGGAGCAATTTTTCAAACGGGTGCTTCCGAGTCCAGGAGGACCCCGCACCTCTAGCGTGCTGCCTCACTCGTTTTTCAATGTTAGACGTCTTTCCGACATAGTACTTGGATCCCTTTAGCTTCAGAATGTAAATCGAGCATGTAACCATAGCTATACAAACAAGAAAACATTAAATTTTGTCATCCATCAACACACGGCGAGCTCAACCGTCCCGGCCCTCCTGTCCATGTTTCCAGACCGGAAAACCTTACCCATGTAACGGAAAGCCGTCTCCCCGGATATCTTGCGGAAAACAAACACGTTCCTAGAGTCGGAGATGGCCTTCAGGGCGGTCCTGGACTTATCCTTGCTGGCCGTAACCCAGGTAAGAGTGGTGACGTTGTTTCGGTGGTCCCAAGAGTTGGAGTACCGCCCGTTGTCAACACAGAACAAGACATACCCAGAGTCACCAGGAAGGATGTAGATACCAGGGAATACGAACTCGGCTTCGGGGAAGAACTCGTTGGAGACAACCGTCATGCTTCCCGAGCTGGTGTGGCCCAGGGGAACGGGGAGGTTGGGGGGTATCGTGGTACCCTCCGTCATGACCTCAGCACTACCAGCGCTCTCGTCACCCGAAAAGTTACCATCGCTTTCGATGACCCCAGTGTCTTGAACCTCCTCTACCTCCTCACAGTCCTGATACTCGTGCTCGTCGGGTTCAGTAACCATGTCTTCTTCGTCCTGAACAGGACTGGGTGATGGGACGACATCCATCTCTTCCTCGTCTTCTTGTTCTTTAGCCACCTGGGATAAACAAGAACGGGTCCTCTTCGCTATCCTGGACCCACGGGTGTCCTTGGTTTCCTTGGTTTCCTTGGTTTCATTGGTGTCCTTGGTATCCATGATACCCTTGGTAATCCTTGTGGTCCTGGTACTTTTCTTGGCCCTCGTACCCCTTGAGGATTTAGGGGAGGCGGGTGTACCTGCCCTGGTTAGACGAGGACGCTTGTTGCGGGAGGGTTCCATCACGGGCTCTATGATTGGCCCCGAGACAGATCCAATCGGGTCGTCGTCGTCTTCCTCGGGATCGAACGTGATGCGTTTCTTGTTCCTAGAAAGACGCGCAAACCGTTCGAGGATGGGAACCATCATGGCCTTCATTATGTCCTTGGGGGACGTTTCTATCCTCATGATCTGGGATGCGTAATCCACAAATCTGTCTTTAGAGGGAAAGTAAGAGAAGATGGTGGAATCCGAGGGTACTTGTTCGCTCGAACCACGGTGCATGTTGTCCAGGGCGTTATTCATGCACCTCTTGATCAAACCCTCCCTCTCCGTAAAGCAGATGTCGACACACTCGTTGGAAACATCAGCGGCGCTCATGATTGGTAACGGTGTTGGAGTTTGGCGGGTTGTGTAGTATTGTGAAGATATTATTATGGCCTCTTCAAAAAATATTTAGTGTTAAAAATGCTGATACCTGTAAACCAATATTATTTCGAACCAATTTAAACCGGTCTGGTTCGATTGAATGGTTCGGTTCCCCAATGGACTGGGCTTGATTTTTTTCCACACGCCTACCTTCTCACAACCAAATAATGACCGTCCCATTGATGACCACCGGGGACATCTACATCAATGTATTTAGTGCACTTGCAGTAATATCAGGAGCACTAGCCGTTGTCATTTCTGAAATTGTCTTTTATCAAGATAAACATAAACATAATGTTCTAGAGTTTTTCGAACATTATCTCGTGCAATTGTTCACCATATTTTCTATTTCTCTAGTTATAGGAGCTATGAAATACCTTTCTAAACTCCACGAAAACGAAAACAAGTATGAAGAGTCGAACGCCAAGCTCATAGAAAGGATTGATCATTCCAATGAAAGGCTCATGGAGAGGCTGAACATATTTGTGGGAGGGTTGGTCCAGGAACAAGGAGGGTATATAGTTTCTCTTACTAAAGGAATGGATGCCCGGATGGAAGCTATTGAGAAGAGACAAGATGCCCGGATGGAAGCTATGGAGAAGAGACAAGATGCCCGGATGGAAGCTATGGAGAAGAGACAAGATGCCCGGATGGAAGCTATGGAGAAGAGACAAGATGCCCGCCACACGGAAATGATGACTGTACTCAATGTCATTGCTACTAGCTTAAAGGAGAATAAAAAGAGTGGGTTTTTCTAAACGGTTCGGTTGTTTGTAGTGACTGATGGATGTAAACAAGTGGTTTTATTCAACAATATGAATATTTAAATATTGACAATGAGAAGTAATCATCCGTCCACCATGAATTTTCGTTACCAAAACGACCCCCCTGTGAACGATGCCATAGCCTCTCTTCGGGTAAAAGACTTAATATCCCTTTCTGATGGAGACACCGTTACCGCGTGGGGCACATCTACTCTCACAAGCAGCTCAGTCCCAATCTATAAAAACGATTC
The DNA here is from genome assembly GCA_937991965.1 of uncultured Verrucomicrobiales bacterium. GTDB lineage: Bacteria > Verrucomicrobiota > Verrucomicrobiia > Verrucomicrobiales > Akkermansiaceae > WTJZ01. The sequence goes on along the minus strand of CALKLP010000337.1, from coordinate 22,640 downwards.
TTCCTTCCCCTATGTGGATGTTAATGGTGGAGGACTAGATTTAGGAAATCATGACATTGTGGCAGCATCAGGATTTACTTATATGGGATTAGTATTGACGACAGAAATATCGCAACCCTTTTCTCACACATTTACGTATATGAACGCGCGGGACAATGGTATCCGGTTACAGAGGGCGTATATCCCACACACTGATATGGTATTTAATAGCAGATCACCAAGTAGTTCACCTTTTATGTCTGCTGGACCCGTTGACGTTTCTGACACAAATCAATGGCAGGTCTTTGCGTGCCGGGTCAATAATAACGGTGACAATACCATCACTATGGACTTTTCAGTTGACAATGTCATAGTGGCTACAAAAACCAGTCCCACCTCTTCGTTTTCCACCATAACGACTGGTATAATAGAAGTAGGAAGAAGTAAGTGGTATGCTTCCGACCCCGATACCGAGATATATATCTCGGACACATTTTTCTACGATAGAGCGCTTTCTGATGCGGAGATGACGGATATGAACGCTTACTTCACCACTATTGGTGATGCTGTTGCCCCCCCGGCGTTAATATTAAACCCTAGGGTACTCAGTATAGGAGTGACAGTGGCCCCCGTTAGTGGAGCAACTGGGTACAGACTGACGTCTAAACGGACAGATTCATCCAAGTCGACAGTGGTCAATACTGGGTTTACTGACCTTTCACAAAAATTGAATAACCTAGAACCCGAGACAGAATATACACTGAGTCTCTACTCGACTTCGGGAACAACGTATGAATTTGTCGGGGAGTCCACTGTTTCTACGTTGGCTAACTCCGCCAGTAACTACGATACGTCTGATTTTGGAAGCGACAATAGATTCGACCTGAGCTCTCTAAATAATACAAGCATTGGTTTCGTGTCAAGTATCATGAATAATCTATTCGTAACGGGCGACACTATCGATATAAATGTTAAGGGTACTTTCGGGTCGAAGAAGTCCAAGTTCGTGAACAGGGGTTCAACCGTATCCATAGACGATTCAGATGCGTTGGTAGCTCCGTTCATCGAGGACGGGGGATCGGGTCAGACGATCAGTATGACCCTTTCCGACAACTCGACGTCCACGGTTGATTACGACGAGACAAACAACTCTGTCACGATAGACGGTGATTCTTTCTCAACGGGAGAGTCGCTCGTTCTAGATGGAAAGAAGGTTAGTGTGTACGATTTGTAATTTGATTTAAACCAGCTTGATCTTCTTCCCCGTATCTCGCTCGATACGACGCTTCTTGTCAGCAATATTGGCAGACAACAAATTGAAACCATCACGAATAAACTTTTGATACACCGGGACATCCTCCATTAAACCAGAAGTCTTGTGCTCGTGAATCCACCCCATATCCCTCTCGAATTTTGCCAAGTCTTCGTACGGAAGGGACTCGATGTGCTTGAGAACAGCCTGCTCGTTCTTGTTCTTTAGGTTATCCATCAGCATGTTGAAACCATCAGATTTACGGTGGGTCTCCCACGCACCGTCTTGCTCGAGCCGCCCCTTGATGAAACCATTCTTGGGATCCGTCTGAAAATTCATGTTCTCTTGCAAAGAGTACATCTTGGTTCCAAACTTGAAGACGACGTCAGGACCGTGGTGCTCGGAGAGCAACTTTTGAAGAAACTCCGGAGTTATGTGGTCGAGACTCTCGTTACCAATTGGATTCACGATGATGAAGTTGATGTTGTTGTTGGTGTTGTTGGTGTTGTTGATGGTAGTCGAGTTGACGTTGTTGATGGTACCAACTGTCCGGGATGTAGGATTTTTTCGTTTGGGACCACGCGGTCCACCATGAATCAATTTTATTCCCTTTTCAGACATCATCTCTCCTCTAAACGAGACATTGGCTTTTATATCAGTGATATCCATACCCAAAGATTTGATAATCTTCATAAGGTTGTTTCCTGAAGTAGTATTTTTCGTGTGTATATATAGATAAACTTTTTCCAATAAAAAGTAAATTCCTACATAGTTTAGGGTATGGGTTTTTGATAGCTCATCAAATATACCATCAGCCTCACATGGTATGATAGATGAAACTTGGAGACTGAACTTCCTACCTTTTATAGAGGGTTTAGTCATTTTTATCTTTTATATTATCAATATATATTAAATTTACCCTGATAGACGCATGATGCTACGGTGACAATTGTGATGTCAAAAACATGGTTGTTATCGGGGCATTGTTAAAATACAAATGTGTCATAACTACCAGAACATCTTGGTTCAATATGTCTTGGGTATGATTATCTCATCTACTGGGGAGACACCAATTACCCCCTTTATCATGGCAACATCTATTACCTCAGTATATCATAAAATATGAAAAAAACCGATAAAATGTAGATTCTGAAATTGATTTTGAAAAAGAGTAACTTCAGAAATATAAAAATATATCTCAAGGCAATATTATCCGCGCGCTTTTTATTAGAGCAAGATGCATCAGTTTAATCCATATACGGAGTCAGTGTCGTACCCCCTTTATAAATGATTATATTGTATCTGGACGATGCTGATGCATCTTGAAAATAGCTTCAAGTAGCTTGGTAGCTGCAAAAAGCTTGGGTATTATTTGAATACATATAACTGGGATGATACAGGTGGAAAAGTACTAGGATAAGTGGTGTATAATTAATGATGCATCTTGCTCTAATAAATAAAGCGCGCGGCAAACTGTCTACTCAAAATACTTTTGGAATCTTCAGGTAAAGTAAAAAAACAAGGATGAGAATTTAGTTCCAAAAATGACGCTTTTTATATTTTTTTTAAGAATTCAAGGTCCTTCATACCAATGAATTAATTGATTTACAGGGAGCAATATGGTCAAGGATTTTATGCATCTTTTTAAGGGGGTGTTTATCTGAAGAATATTTAACGCCTGTTGGCGTAATCTTAATAGGGGGATAATTGTATACCTGTAATGTTTTACTCAGGCAAGGGAGTGGAATATATTTTAACCCAACGCATTTGTCAACTCGCCCTGTAATTAGTTGTATTATATAATACAGAATTGTGATATGACCCATTAACTATTAAATATTCGTTAATGACGGGTCTTTTATTATGTTTGAGTATAGTATCATGAAAGAATATGGATGTAACCGGCAAACATCGAAAATTTAAATTAAAAACAGCCTGTTTCTCTCCTCCAAATGCTCGAGAAATATATGACAAGATTTGTCATATATATGATACGAAATATATCGGAGTGTGTATTGAAGATTCATCTATATTCGTTTACGTGTATACAGAGAACGTTATCGTCTCCCATAAGATGAATCAGTTGATAAGGTCCATCGGTATAGATGTCTTGTCGACCATGGTTTACAACGAGATGGTTGGAACATTATTAACAGAGCATGGTGTTAGGCCTAAAAGAAGGGGACCTGTTAAGAAAGTAACAAGAAAGACTAGTACCTCTCCATCACCAAAACTCTCGTCTCCTGTCACATCTTCGTCTTCAACAACACCTTCTTCCCCCAAGAAGGTCCGTAAAGGTAATTCAATACCTGATGATATTTACCTGAACCGAACCGTGGATTCCAATTCCAAGCTCCAGAATCCATCTGGTCCCAACTCTTTCCACGCGATCTGGTCTTCAAGGGATGGTCTCTGGCACCCTGCTATGTGGGTCGGTCCCATTCGCAATATTACTCCGTCCAAGCGCAAGTCGGTCAGTCAGAAGACAATTAATGATTTGATGATTGACCAGGATCGCACGTGTCGGCTCTGTGATACTACCGTATTCATGGGGACTTACAGTAATTCGGACGTGGACCACATCATCCCCCTAAAGTTCGGCGGGTCTTGTAATCCCACAAACCTCCAGATCCTGTGTGTCACCTGTCACCGGCGAAAAACAGCGCTCGAGTGCAAAAAGGTCATGACCCTGATGGGTGATGAAACAGTGGATTGGGGTTCGGAGAACCTTTACTTGACAAACACTCACGTTCATTACGAACCTAGAGTAATCCCAAGAACGAACCCGAAAGAGTTTCTGGTGAACAATGGTTATATACCTGGCCTATTTGTGTTAGAATATTAAATAGTATACCTCCTGGTTTCAATTATTTGTCATTCGTTACTATACTAGAATTTATAATATTGTATACTATATTATAGGTCAAATGTCCCATATAGGAGGAGAAATTGAAACCAATCTCAGATCATTCATTGATGGATATTGTAATACTGACAATATTTCCAACTTAGTATCTAAAAAAAATGGAAGACCAGGTGATAAGATGAGAGAATTAGTCGAGGTATCTTCACATATAATGAAGTTTTGCGATTCATTAAAGACTGGTTCTGTTTCAGCTGTAGAAAAGATACATGTGTCTTCTCCTATTTACAACACTCGAAAGCCATTATTAAGTTCGTTCAATGATGAAAATATTTTTCAAATATGTAACGTCTTTAATGGTAGTATATATTGGCTCACATGGGAGACTGATAGTTCTACTGGAGATCATGAAGAAAGTATAAAAATGCTTCAGGATATTAAAGATATGTATTTTGAGATGACATCTAACGAAGACTTTCAGAGTTTGTTAATGTATGTCAACGAAGGGTTTGATATAAATAACCTGGATTCTACAAGGAATTTGCATCGATGGTGTGGAGTGGAGGGGTATTTTGGTCCTAAATCCCAAGATGATAGAACACATGTGTCTCAAATCCGTACAAAGAGATGCAAAAAACCAACAGAAGATGCTGAAACAGATGTTATTGTATTGATGTATAAAATACTATTTGACTATTGTGTCCAGCGCTTCGCACTAACCATAGGTATTCTGGAAGGGAAAAATCATCGTGAAAAACTCAAATTCAACATAGAGAGGGATATATCTAGACAGTCGTCATCATATAACATTCAGAAAGTTCTTCTTCAGGAGTGTATGATTAGAACTAAGATGGTTATATATTTGAGAATTTTTCACATAGTTTGCTGTACTGGTAAACCTATAGATGAATCGCACTGGGCATTCATACAAGATCTTTGTAACTTTAAGGATGTTATGAATCAGGTATACATGGAAATACCAGATGAATATTAAAATAAACGACCTTCAGATAGTATGACGCTACTACTCATGTCCATTTCGAGCCAAGAGTGATTTCAAGAACATATATTGAATTTATTAATCTTTAATTCAAATACACGTCTTAAACATCACTGTATTACTCAATGCCTCCTCCAACAATTTAAAATCGAAAAACCATGGTACTACATTTTGAAATCCTATAGCCATTACTGATGGGTGATGAAACGATGGATTGGTGTTCGAAGAATCTATACCTGACAAACACTCATGTTCATTTCGAACCTAGGATGATCCCAGGAACGAACCCGAAAGAATTTTTGATTACAAATGGTTCTACCCCTTGTCTAGTAATTTTAGAGTATTAATTTATTTTTTCATGTTTTATCAAGTGATTGGAGTCTGATCTCGATATTTTTATCACGAAGTTTGTATACTTGAAATCTTTTGGCGAATACCTTGTCTTTTCAAATCTTAAAAAGTTGGATTTTTACAAATTGTTAAAATTTCAAATCTTAAAAAGTTGGACTTCAGGCATTTTTTACATTTTCTGTTGAAAAAAATATTTGTTACTTTTATTAAGATGTCTTCTCCTGTATTATCATACTCTTTCAGTGACGCCAATCTTGAACTAGATTCCATATCAGGAAGAAATCTCACCAATACAGATGTTACTCTTGTAAACGATAGTGAAAGAGGTCCAGTTGCCAGTTTCAATGGTTCAACATCTAGGATGACATTGCCATCATCTTCCGTACCACTAGCTCTTATCGGAGGTGTATCAAGAACCATAACATGTTGGGTACAGGTTAATGAACCAACAAATCAGCGCAACTATGTATTCTCTAATGGGGTTAATGTTGATGGAAATAGACTGACTGCTTACTGTCAATATGGTAGATTCACGCTAGAAGGATGGGGTCTACTTGTACATGGTAATATAACCATTGAACAAAATACATGGTATCATATTGGGTGTGTTTACAATAATTCCGTGAGTGAATTATACATCAACGGTATAAGCCAAGGAAGTTTCTCTCAAACAATATCCACTACAGTGTCTGATTTTATCATTGGTGACTTTTTAATACCTAATCTATCTTATTCTCTCAATGGGTTTATTTCAGACTTTCGAGTATACAATGTTGCTTTGAATGGGACAATCATAACTGATTTAATTACACCAGACCCGTGGGAGATAAACACTCGATCAATGAACACAGTTGTAGAAATAGAGAGTGTCGCAGGAGCTTCGTCGTATAGACTTACATACGAGGGTCCTGATGGAAAAGAGATTTATGCTTTCTCTAATTTCACAGATTTGAATAAGAACATTGTAAATCTGAATCCGGAAACTCAGTATATATTCAGGCTGTACGTCGACACGGGGAGTGGATACGAGTTGACTCAAAGTCTTACTACCACTACACTCTCCAATAATTCATCAAACCATTTCATTACAGATTTTGAAGAAAACGGTGTATTTGATCTAACTTCAATGAATGATGTTTCTAAAACAGAATTATCAAGTGTAATGGACGATTTGTTCGAAACTGGTGACATTGTTAACGTGTCTGTCGAGACAAAGAATAACTTTAACACATCATTTGTCAAATTAGGGGATTCTATTGGTATCAATGATGTGAATGGGTTACTAATACCATTTGATGATACAAAAGGTGGAGGGCAAAGCGTTGGTGTAGTACTATCTGATCAATCAACAAATGTGTCTGTAACATATGACGACACAAATAATACTATCAGTCTGAACTCCAACGTGTATAATCCAGGTGATGTTTTCATACTTGATGGTAAAAAAGTTAGGATTCTGGATTTTTGAATGAATATTTTTTTCAAAAATTGACCAATCAGAAAACTGCGGGCACTTTTTGTTTTTTTGTAACGTAGCTACTAGTGTATGGAGAAACGTATTATGAGAGAAGATTTGGAACAATTTCCTCCAGATCCTGTGTGTCACGTGTCACAGGCGGAAAACAACGCTCGAGTGCAAAAAGGTAATGACCTTGATGGGGGACTCTACCATGGATTGGGGTTCACACGATTCGTATTGTTTGTGTTTGCTGCGACCCCAGCGTCCCTGTCTTTTGCACGTTTCCATTTTGGTCGTAAATCTCAATTGTAGCACCACTCAATCGACTTCCCAAACCTGCTTCCGTACGGTTCATGACCACTACGCGGTCTATTTCCGTGGGTGTAGCCAGTTCAAGACGCCACCACTGGTCATAATCGGGAGAGGTGTGCGTCATACCATTGTGTGAATACCACCCACTGGCGTTCCCGTCGATTCCTCGTGTTGCCACCCCACCCCAGGCTGTGGACGACTGGGTAGCAGTACCGTTTATTGCAACATTGTACCCGGACGTGTTGAATACTTGTACTTCTGCAATGGTCAGGGGGTTTGATTGGTAGTTTCTCACAATGATTGTCTTGGTGAGTGGTATAGTTTCCTCCACCTGTCCCATCAGTGAAATCGTGTAGGTGGTTCCTTGATTCAGTCCGGCAACGTTGATCGTTTCACCGGGCTTGACGTCGGATATAGTCCGATTGTCCACCACCACGTCGTATGTCGATGTTTGATTCCCGTGTACTTGGAACGAAATCGACGATGAAGCTTGTGTCAACGGTTCTATGAATTCATCTTCTTCCGTGACTATCGTGTATGTCGTGACGTTCTTGACAACACCCATCAGGGCTATATTGGGCCCCTGATTGGACGGTCCCATGATCTTGATGGTCTTGACGGTATCACCGTCGAGTTCCAACACGCCAATATTTGACACGGGGACTTCGGATAACCTGTTTATCGTCGCCGACGTCCTACTACCGACGAGCGCACCGTGTTCGTCGTAAGCAAACAGCCGCAAACTACCGTCGTATCTCGAGGTAGTGTTCTTCAGCGTGACACCACTCATCGTTGTAAAGTCTACCCCGAGAACCTTTTGTATAGGGGTGGGGAACGTGATAGTCCACGACGCCCGGTCCCATGACATCCACCCGAATGTGTTTGAGTTCGCGTCGTTCCCATTGTAATCTACCCCGTTATCCGTGTATACGTATTCTGTGGACACGATGGGAACCATGATGATTGTTATATACACAAATATATATTATACCCCAGTATTACACACTTTCAAAACTGGACACCATCCCCTCGAATGTTTTTTTTACGTGTTCCTTGTACGACAGCTCCTGGGGAACCGGGTAAACACACGTCATCGAGGAGCACTCTGGGAACGGTGGGTCCCCTCGTCCCATGTGTAGGACAAACACCTTACTCCCTTCCTCGAGTGCTCCCGCTACAGTGATCCAGGTATAACAATTCTCCGTCGAGACATCGTACTTGAAAAACCTCCTCCCTCCCCCGTCCATCATGGTTCTACATTCGTCATTGATGTCGACGCCCTCGTTGTCTTGGTCGGAAGAGATGACGCATAGCCAGTCATTTGTCTCTCGTAGCGCCTCCACCATCTTGCCCAGCGTAGCGTGTTTTGTACTCATTGCTTCTTGTTGGTGTGTTGTGGTAGGCGTGGGGCGAATCTACGTACGAGATTATCGAACCGTTACGAGCCCTTATCGATGGTTCGAACCTGGTACAGACTTGAAAATTATTTACGGATGCGTTTGGATCCCGGTGTATATTATGGATGTCATTTATTACAAGACCTCCCCAAACGCGATAATACCCACCAGATCGGTGTCATGGACTCCCCCTCCGATACCTCTGGGTTCCCTTACCTGTCTCACGTCCCCGACGAGGACAAGAAGATGTCTCGTAAGGACGAGGTCCTCCTTTCGTCCGTTCTGGTTTGGTACAATGAGGACGTGTCCCGCGTATCCCAGTTCTCCGACATTGTCAAGCACAAGAACGGCTTGTCGCTGAGGATAATCGACTGGTTGATAACGAACTTTAGCAAGAAGGTCAGTGTGTCCATCGAGACACGTGGGATACCCGGTGACCTGTACCGTGATTACCACAAGAACCTGTCTGCGCACAACAAGAAAAACTTCGACCCTTTCGCCAGAAGACAGAGGATATGCATCCTTCTCTTGGGAGAAGAGAAGCGGTTTTCCACCATAGGCCAGTTGAATTTCTTCCGCTGGTTTCTACAGAAGAACCTGTGTTCTTTCCTTCTCGAGAACAAGCCCGTTATCGAGAAGCACATGAGGGATTACGAGAAGATGTCCAAGAAGAGGTCCAAGAAGAAGCTACTCCAGGGGGGTCCTCCCGGGAGGGTGCATGTGACAGAAGAACGATCAGTTTCATCGTCGGAAGCAGGGTCGGGGGGAGAGGTTGCATCCGTCGATGTAGACCCCGTGTCTAGGTGCAAGCCACAGTCATTTTCTGGTTCCTTCACGCTCAGCTTCTAGTTATTTCTTGGCTATTGTGTCAACGATTGGTCGTGTCCTCGGTCGTCCTCCGTGGTTCTCCAGATGAAATCTTTTACCAGCGTTCTTAGATCCTCCCCCCTCTTTCTAGAGAGGTAGACCCCTCTGTACGAGTCTCCGTCGATGAGGTCCGGTAACGACCGAAGTACGACGACGCACCTATCCCTGTCGATTCTCAGTAGATCCTTGAAGCATTCCTCGAACTGCACCTCGGAAAACATCAAGTTTGCGTCGAATTCTCTTCTGGATTGTGTGTAATAGGCCAAGTCTATCATTTCCTTAAAAATATCTTCCAATTCGTTCTCAATGCACTGAACCATCTCTATCCTAGAAACCATTTCTGCTCTAACCTCTGATCGATTTTTGAAGAGGTCTAGCATGGAGGGGTCTATGTCGATGATGTCGTTCATTGTAAATTCTACCCTAGTTACCGGGTGCACGAAGTCGCAGGATACCCTGAGGAACGACGCGAGGCTTCTCTTGTCGAACCAGTGGTTGCTGTGGGTGTACCTGTTTTGAAGCGGTATGTCCCTGATGAGCTCGAGCGTTATGGGACACGTTTCTTTTTCGAGCCCTCTGAAAACATCTATCCTCTCCTTCACGCTACATCCCCTCGTCCTGAAGAACCTCTGTATCCTCCTGGCGTAGATGTCTAGGACCACGTAGGACACTAGCTGTCCTTTTTTCATGGAGTACCACTTGTCTACCCCCATGTCCCTGACGATGGCCCTGGTCGACTTGACGGTGGAGGTGTCGAAGTGTTGAAGGTAAAGCCCGGTTGTCCTGGCCCTAGACAGGAGAACTGGCTCGTCGGTTCCCCGCTTTCTCTTTCTGGTTCCCATGGGATCTATATTATTTCATGTATTTATTTTTTCACCAAGTTTGTAGACGTATATGTAACTAAAATGGTGATGCCGGGATCTTGCGTCCAGCACGATTCAATATAAATAAGTTTCAATTGTAATGCGGGTGATGAGAGCATGACCGAGGGAAAGAAGAAGAGGACGTTCGTCTCCAGTGACTTCGGTTCCAGGTATGCGTACGATAACGACAACCCTTGGTTCTGGATAGATTTGGAGACCACGGGTCTCGACGTGGAGACCAACCTCATCCTAGAGATTGTTGTGGTGGTAACAGACTCGGACCTCAACGAGATCGACACGATGAGGCTGGTCCTTCACCACCCCTACTCGATACTCATCGCCCGGTCAAGCGCTTGGTGTCGGAAGAGGTTCTGTCACGAGAAAGAGGGCGGTAATGGTCTATTTGAGGCTTGCCACTTCAGCTCGCTGAGTCACCACGAGGCCGAGTATCGTCTCTGGAACTTCTTCGACCACTATAGCAAGGACGAGAACCGGCGTCAAGACACTCGAGGGATATCGTCTAGCCAGCCGTTTTTCGAGAGAACCAGGGGGGCCAACGGCACCTTCCTGGGGTCCGATGGGTACGAGGGTCCCGGGTACAACAGGAGGAGCAACCACAAGAGGTGCATGTTGGCGGGTTCCACCGTGTACTTTGACCGGCTGTTTCTCCTCAAGTACTTCCCGTGCATGAAGACGTTCTTCCACTACCGCCTGATCGACGTCTCTACCCCACTCGAGATGGTCCGGAGGTGGAGGTCCGACCTGGTCCCGAGCCTTCCCCGCCGGACGGGTACGCACAGGGCGTACGACGACATACTCGAGTCCATCAAACTGATGAAATTCTTCAAGGACATGTTTTTGTCGTGCTAGGAAAAAAAATAGAGACGGATGATAAATACAAACAAAAAATTTCAATATTTAATTATTTTTTTCGAGCTTTCTCTATCACGGATCGATAGAAGGCATCCTGAGGGTCCCCCACTCCCGTGTACTTGGTGATCCTATACCTCGACTTCTTCATCCTTGCAATCTCTCTCTTCTCTAGTCCCTTGAGCTCTAGTATGGACGAGGTTACGCCAGTGACGAAGTTGATGTCGTTCTCTGACCACTTGTCCTTGTTTTCGCCGTCGAATAAGCCGTCCTCGTGTACCTCTGTCCTGTTTGTGTCGGACATGCTTATGGAATCGGAAACATTGGTCATCTTTTTGAGGTTTTGGAAACCCCCCGATGCGATCCTCCTGGGGTATTCTGCGTGGACTTGTTTCGAGAGGATGTCCAGTTTATCCTTGCCGAATCCCATGAGCCTGTCCACGACCTTCGACCTGCTAAAGTTCTTGTCGGTGAGGTGATTCAGCATCTTGTCGGTGTACATGTCCGACCACAAGTAGGTGATGCAGTCCCTGTTGTTGCTGTCTGCTATACCACTTTTGGACAGAACCTTCTTCTTCTTGTGAGGTCTCCTCACGAAGGGCTTTTGCTTGTTCGAAGAGTACATGAACTGGAGCTGGTGCACCCCCTGGGATATGGTGCCGGCGCACGAGGAAGACGCGAAGAAAGCCGCCATGGGTGGTATGTAGGAGTGTGACATGACCCTCCTCTGGACCCGGTTGAATACCCTCTGCATGTCGTTCCTGGATAATCTTTCGAACTCAACTAGTGTAGAGACCTCCTGTATGGAACCAAACATCCTGTGCGTGCTGTTGGATATGATGACAAACAGGCTTCTCGAGACTCTACACGTGTCCTTGATTATACTCCTCAGGAACTTGGATAGTAGTTTCAGCGATGCCGTCTCCGAGAGAAAGATCTCGAAGTCGTCAAGGACGACCACCCCCGAGTTCCCGTAGATCCCTGCCTCTCGTACGACACCCTCTAGCTTCACGGGTGTCCTCTGCTGATCCGCGTATGTGTGGACCGTGCTGAAGCCTAATTCCTTGGCAACTACGGAGAGCGTTGTAGATTTCCCCGTCCCTGACTCCCCGTGCAGGAACAAGCACATCGATTTATCCCCCTCCTCCCTCGCCTCCTGAAAGAACGCCTTTATCCTCTCGATCTGTCTCGCGTTTCCGATGAGGTCCGACATCTTGGTGGGTGTGATCAAATCTACCCATAGTTTGGACTCGTCTGGCGTGTCGTCCGTCTTTTTTCTCTTCTTGATCTGTATCGCGTTGTTCCAGGACACGAGGTTCATCGCTGTGGTTTTATGATTATTTTTCTCGCGTGAAGGGTGCGAATATTTATTGCATAAAATCATCGTATATTATATATTCTGGTGATAACAAAGAGTGGAACCACGTCATGATTATCTCTCTCGACGGAGGCCTGAGCGTCCTGGCAGCATACGTGAACCTTCTTACCCTGGCTTCCCTCCTGAACATGTCCACCGAGACGACGATGAGGTTCGCCGAGTACCCCATCGTCAAGGCCGCCATACTTTTTTCGTTCGCATTCTCCGTCATCCCACAAAAGGTTCCCTGTGTGATCGCTACCCTGTTGTTCTTCATCTTCGAGGTCAAGAATTTCGTTACTGATGTTGTTTCGACAGTCAAAGAAGAATCAAATGAATAATATTTTGTAGGTTATAGTGTATGCCGCATATTCCCTGCTATTTCACGTGATGGATGATCAATTCTTCGAGAAGCTCGTTGGGTTCCTACCGAAGTACGTGTCCCCCCTGAAGAGCTACCTCCACGGGTTCGCCGCTTTCTTGGTGGTGTACACCCTGGTGTACATCGTAGGGGGAAACTACTTCATCATGGACTTCGACCAGGACGGTGAGATCTCCGAAACAGAAAAGAAGACCCAGCAGGGGGTAAGGATCGCCGTTGCCGTCATTATCTCTCTTCTTGTCGCGGACGTGGTCTTCTCCGTCTCCTGGAAGAGGAGGAACTGGTCTGTGAACAAGAACCACATGACGTACAAGAGGTGGTTCCCCAGCTTGTACTAGTGACTACATGTACGAAGATTACGAGCTCTTGTTTTCTTCGACTCCACCCTCGTCCCCGGGAATTTCCTCCAGAAGGGCCTCCTTGTTGAGGTGACTGATAACTTCCTTCGCCTTCCTCTGCTTGAGTGCCACGAATGCGTCCTGGATCTCTGTCAACCTAGACTCTTGGTACTGAACGTCCTCTATCATCCTGGCCTGTGGGGGTACCGGGACCCATGCGCTGGTGGGTGCGACATACACGTGGAAGAAGTCGCACTCCGCCTGTATCTTCTTCGCGGCGGCATTCGCTGCTTCTTCCGATGAATAGCACCCAAAGATCTTAACAGCAGCCGATAGGTTCTTGTCTTCCGTGTCTACAATCGACAGGAGGCAGAACTGCTGGTTCACCACGGGGAACTGGTAGTCCCAGTTCTCGTCTGCTCTCTCCCTGACGTTCTCCTCGACGTGAACGTTTTTCTCCATGGACGCCATGATAGTCTCGTGATTGCTTGCTTAATTAACATCCACCCTACAAAATTAATTCTATCGTACGAACGAATATCAACGCTAACTTAAAATATTGTATGCTGAGTAACTTGATACAAATACCCTCGAAACAAATGGAAGACCTCCCGTTTCCGGAGTTTGACGTGGAACTACCTCCCCTCACGTCTTCTTCCCCTGTCTCCACCTCATTTTCGCCCGTGGCACCCGTGGCACCCGTGGCACCCGTGGCCCCTGTTTATCGGACCCCACCGATAGTCCCTGATCTGGGAGTCCCCTCGTCGTCGTCGGTGCCGGTACCCAACGTCCTTACGAATGCCGACGGGGGGTTTCAGCCAATCCCCGAGTGGACGTACAAGAGGTTCCAGTTGACCGATATATTGTACTCCAAGGTTGGTATTTCTGCGATAACGTCTCTTGTGACATTCTCCATATTGTCTATAACGAATCCCCCTTTTGTCCAAGAGGTTAACGACAATCCAATCGAGATCAGCAGACCCAGTCTCCCAGTACTGTACTGTATTTCGCTGGTCATATTCATGCTTATGATGGTGGTGCCCGTCAGCAAATAATCCCATAGTTTGCGTCAGAAGACCTAACGTTAAAATATTTTCAGCTACTACTTGTATACGTGGGGTACATAGTAAAAAACATGTCGGAACACTTGTCGTATGCCAGGGGTATTTGCAACGACAAGATCCTCGATGTATTGTATCACCCAATGTTTATGATCTTCCAGATCCAGCACGATCAGATCGCCGAGAAGGTAGACTCGGACAACAAGCTACTGTATCACTTCAAGAACAGCATGTCCAAGATGAACCAATGGAACTCCAGCATCGTGAGGGACTTTTGCTCCAAGCTGATGAAGAAGTTCCCAGACCTAAAGAATTGCGAGGTTCTGGTCAAGGAGATGATTGAAGTTACCTGTCGCATTATGAACGAGGCATCCTCCAAAGACGGGAGGTATGTCCCTGCTTCCTACGACATTAACGACGTCATACACTCCTTCATCGTGGAGTGTAGCAATGTTTTTATAGAGCACCCGGAGTGGTTTTCTCAGAGCCCCGATTCTACCGAGTATCAGACGTGTGTCAACAACGCCAAGACAGCGATGAAATCGGGAGAGATCGTTCATAATGCGACGAGAAAGTACGTCACCCTTACTACCCTGGACGAGTCGTCCGACGAGTCTTTGAGCGAATCTTCTGGTTCCGAGGGAGACTCTGATGGTTCTGGTGGGTCGGATGATAACCAAGAGCCCACCCCCGGACCGGGCCTGTACATCACAAACGAGAACGAAGGATCCGACGACTCGGAAGACTCTGAAAGCGACGGGGGAGAAGCGGACGCAACGCGGGAAGGGATTGACCCTACGACGAAAGTCATTAACGTGGAGACCGGTGATGTCCAGGGTGGAAACGAGGCTGTCCCGTTAGACATTACGGGTCCAACATTCCAGGAGCGCATGTCAGGTCACATCAACAATGGTACTTTGGCCCCAGGTGCGACAGTGTCCTATCCAGGCCATGCTAACCAGGGGGTGAACTCGGTCCCGTTATCTTCCGTGTCACTCCCAGGAAGTAGCCAAAGCCCTTCTCTTGTCAAGGATGTTGTCGAAAAGTCTAGCGTGGTTGGAAATGGATCAGAATCCGAGTCTGAATCCGAGTCCGAGAGTGGATCAGAATCCGAGTCAGAATCCGAGTCCGAGGGTGGGTTAGAATCCGAGTCAAAGCCAGCGAATGTACCTGAGAGCATACTCACCCCTGGACCAGGGAATCTACAAGGCCAAGTACCTTTCGGCGTACCCATGGCGCGCCCCGAAACTCGTTCTGATGGCCTTGGATCAGAATCAGACAGCGAATCAGGTGAATCAGGTTCTGAAACCCAATCGAGCTCCGAGTCCGAGTCCGAGTCCGACTCGGGCTCCGAGTCCGGGTCCGGGTCCGAGTCCGGGTCCGAGTCGGGGTCCGAGTCCGAGTCCGGGTCCGAGTCGGGGTCCGGGTCCGGGTCTGAATTTAGCTCGGGATCGGAATCAGACAGTGAATCAGGTTCAGGCTCTGACTCTGATTCGGAAACTGGATCCGAAATTGACTCGCAATCTGGGTCGGATTCGGATGATGATCCCAAGTATGGTTCAAGTTCTGATTCGGAGTCTGATTCAAGTTCTGGTTCAAAATCTGGTGCCAGTTCTCGCAGCGACTTCAAAACTACATCCATGGATGGTTCTAAGGGCATTCGCGAAGTCTCCGACATCGATTCCGAGATCCTTGATTTCTTTTTGAATGATTCAGAACAAAGGAGTCTCAAGACGAAAGGTTCCAAGAGTGGTTCCAAGAGTGGTTCCATGTCTGACGATGACACCGCCTCCAATCACTCGGACAATATTGTCATATCAAAGAGGGTGCTAGAGAAACTTAGGAACATCAGGAAGCGTAGGAGGTAAAAAACAATGCTAGAGTTTCTCATGTGCGAGATGAGAAAACACATGGACGCGGGCACGTATGAATCCATGTTACTCAAGTGGGGGGACTCTAGCTCCAGCACGGAAAAAATGCAACAGTGGGTGAAAATGGTACGAGAAACCATAGGGAACGTTGCGTACGAGGGGATAAAACGAGATTTTCGAGACATGGAGGAGAAGAAGAAGGAAAGAAACGGTGGCATGCACTGTATGCAATCGTTTGATAAGTCTCCCACTGTCCACTTCAGGACGGACATAGGGGCCGAATTAACGATAAATCAATGCCTCGCCGACTTCAAAATGGGTTTCAGTCACGTTCTTTGTCTCCTTGTAGACCCACAACTGGATCCATCTATATGTATGGGTACATGAGTTGGTATAATTGATTAATTATAAGTACAAGTTTTAAAAAATAACAATTTCGTTTTTTTCCATCTTCATTGTTAACGGAATCATCTTTCAAACCGAGCCTTGGTGACATACTCTCCAGAGTCTCTGTCCATGAACTGGACTAGGATCTGGTTGTCGGCGTAAGAGAGCCTCACCTGGGAAGATTTTCCGAAAAATATACTCGAGTCGTCGGAACTGAACGATAGTCCGGTGGTATCTAAACTGCTCGAGTTCAGCACGGTTCCCGACGAGGAGTGTATGTTTACTCCGGAGGGATCGTAGTCCATGGTGTCTACAAGAGACTTTGTGGGACCTAACGACCTCCAGGTGCACTTCCCAGCGGTCATCGATTCGTCGACTGTCTTTGTTATTTCCGTTACCGCCAGCCTCTCATCGGTTGCGGCATCAAACATGAGGACGTGAGAGCTTACCGAAGTCGACCCCGAGTCTTCTTTCTCCCTTATTTGGATAAAGTTCGTGGCCATCGTAACGCCCATGGCCACTGTCCCGGCATCGAGCGTGATCTCCGACTGAGTCCCTTCTTGTGGGAAAGCCAGTGGCAGAGAGTCCTCTAGGACGATCACTACAGAACCCTTTGCTAGCACGACCCGTCTCCCCCCTAGCACAAATGACTCTCCGAACCCATACCTCTTATTGCCCACTACAAGAGACTGACTTTCCCTTTCGTAGGTGAGGGTCTCCGACCGTTCCCCGGACTTTACCTTTACCCACTGGTCTTCCTCCCTGAAGCCGAAGGGTAGGTATATGTTTTTGTCGCTCGAAGATGATTCTATAGTCTCCCCGCTCTTGACAAGCCTGGCCTCTGTGTTGTAGTCCTTGTTTGCTATCTCGACGTTTACTCTCAGGATGTCCCCCGACTCCCCGTTTTCGGTGATGAATTCCTTGAAACCGTGAGACACGTCGTCCCCCATTTCCGAAATGTCAATAACGCCCCCCCGGAGTTTTTCGTACATAACTCTCCTGTCTCCCTCAATGATCAATGACTCCGACTCCTGGGTCTCGGTGTTCTCGACGGTAATCCTGCTCTGGTAGCCCATGTTTATAGAGTGTTGGGTGCTTCTCGTGTTTTTCCTCACAGGGGTGCCGTCCACGTATATGTCAAACACTCCCGATTCACCCGGTTCCCACTTCACGACTACGGTGTCCTTTCCCACTCTGGACGCTTCGAGGTTCATAAAGAATTGTTTATTACATGCCACAAACATTATTTATCACAGGATCATCTTGCTGAACCCGTCCGCGTCGCTAAAGTACACCCTCGACACGCCGTTTTCTCTCATAAAGGCCGTGCAGTTCTTACATGGCCGCGAGTTCATGAACCCTCCCCTAGAATTGACACGACATACGTAGACGGATAGGTTGTCGTACCGGGAGTAGTTGGGTATGCTGGTGATGGCGCTCACTTCCGCGTGGGTGTATTTACGGTTGCTTCCTCTTCCCAGGACATTGCTTCTGCGGTAAACAACGATGGATCCATGGTGGAACCTCGAGTGCTGAGATCTCGATGCTAGCCCGTGACACATCATGAAAAAATCCATGTGATTCCTCTTCATTGTGCGTATGGGGAGAAAAGTGCATCGGGTGGGTTAAACTCGAAAAAATGTTAATGTATTACAATCGGTCCTTGTGCCCATGAACTTCTCGAGGGGGTTTTCATCGGAGAACCCGGACTTTAAGTTCCTTCGATTCTCTCAATCCGACGGCACACTATACAGAACCCTAAAGAGGATCGGTTCGTACGTCACCTCTTCGATACGATTTACGGTGATACACTCCGAGAGCACAAGGAGGTACATCTCTCTCAAGAGCAGCAGAACCGGGGGGACGATGGCAAGGTTCATGGATCTAGCAGGTATCAACGAGCGCGAGCCCGCGTGCATGACGACTATAGAGACCGACAACGGGGCCATGGTGAGCTACCTCCACGTAGACAGGTTCGTCGACGTCTTGAAGGACTTTATAGAAAAGTGGATGAGTTCTCACCCGGTTGACAAGAGGGCGGAGCACCGAGACTCTGGCTTCTACAAGAAGCTTCTGCGCATTCGTATAGTCATAGACCACGTAATGTACATCTACTCGGACAAGTACAACGTGTATCAGGCGGCGTACATCACCGGGGGGTACGCGTTCAGGGCATCTCTCTGCTTTGGCATGCAGATCGTTTCCGTGTACTCCCTCATGAGCGACACGTCAGGGGAGGATTCCGTGGGGGACACCCGGATCGTGGGAGACTACGTTCTCATCGTGGTGACCTTAATGTACATGTTCTTCAATATACCAGCAAACTACATGACTTCCAATATGAGCCAGGGGATCGTCATGCTGAATATTTTTTACGGACTGGGGATGTATTCGAGGATGGTTTTCGTTTCGATGGACATTGTTATTAACACGGTACTCATGACCTTCCTCCCCGTGGTGTCCGCCAGGCTCCTATCCGGCACTACCCTCTCTACGGAGATTGTTACGCGGTCCCTATCCGTGATGTTCATAACCAGCCTGGACGACCAGGCTGTAACAAAGGGGGAGTCTAATCGGTTCTTGGACACGCAAGAAACGTTCGTCAAGAACATGATTGAACGGGTAGACCACTACGACGACAGCGACCGGTTGCGATTTATTAGATACGTCCCCTGGGTGGAGAACGCGGCCCTGCTTGTGTCCGTGATCGTCGCATACGTCATACTCTTCATCAGATAGCACCTACTTCTCTTCGATTGGGGCGATGCAACACCTGAGGCATCCTATGCTAACCTCAAATCTCATAATCAGGGGGTAGTTGTTCTTGAGGAACAGCTCGACGTTGTTGGCCAGGGAGTTCTTGGTGAACTTCTCAATGTACTTGGCGAAGTATTTCCCCTCGATAGGCCCACCCGCCTCGCTGTGCCTCCAGTTGAGCCCTGACGCGGTAGGCTCTATCGTTATGTGGCTCTTGGACATCTCCCCCTCCGCGATAAGCTCGAGCGTGTTACGAGTACCCCTTATCGTGATGTAAGAGCTCACGGTCGCCATCTCACGAACGTGCTTGGAGAGCTCCGAAGAGGGCATAGACACCACCCTGTCGAACTCGACTTGAGGGATGACGATGTCTTCCTCGTCGAGGTCTAGGAGCTTGATGGAGTTCACGGTCTTTGTCCTCCTCTCGGAGTTGGACAGCTCGATCTCCATGCGGTGAGGCTCGTCCTCGTAGATCCTCCACTCCATGAAGTCACCGGAAGTCATGGACCTGATCATGTGGTATAGGTGCCTCATGCTGATTCCCGCAGTGACCGTGCCCTTGGCGTAAAAGTACTCGATGTTGTTCACCTCGAGGTGGACCATCCCCACCCTCCCCGGGTCGATGGAGACAAGGCGCATTCCCTTGTCCTGGATGAAGTCCACATTGACCTCTATTAGCAGCTCTTTGAGGCACTCGATGAGTGACTTGAACTGGAGGCACTGGGATGTCTGCATGAGGAGAACAAGCTTGCGCCCGTCCTTCTCCGGCTGGACGGACGAAGAGTTCTTTGTCATCGCCTTCATCTCAGACCCCTGGCCAATGTCGCACTTTATGGGAGGTACGTCCATGGCCTTGTCTGTACCGGGGGGCTCTGGTGGGTTAACCGGCTCCTTCCCCTTCCCCTTCTTCGTGTTTTTTATAGAGGGAGGGGACGTGGGGATCTCTTCTCGAGACCTCTTGGTGTCCTTCTGTGTACTAGTAGACGACATGTTCTCCTTGCCCGGGAACTGGTTTGTAAGTGACGACATGTGCGGCCACATGCGTCGATTATTTTGAGTACATAATGGTAAAACGGAACCAATGAATCTCACCAGAACCACTTCCGACCTTCACATTCCTGAAAAATCCAAAATACCTCGAGAATCTCGAGTATTTAGGGGGAGGAGTAAGACTATGTCGTGCCATTCCGTGGACAGTCATGAGGACCCATCCCTCGACTCGATATTCGACAGGTTTAGAGATATACCGGGTGTGGATATGTTATGGGTGAAAGAGAACGTGTACGGAACCCCGTGTATACCCGAGTCGTGTCCCGAAACCCGTTCAATTGTAGAGGTTTGTGGTTCTCTCGGTGGTTCTCTCGGTGATTCGTCTAGAGTTGAATTAGATAGGGGGGTAGAAGATGGGGAGATTGTTTTGGTTCGCGAAAATGAAACACGAAATTAAATGAATGATTCAGTATATTACATCGAAACCGGACCCAAGACATGTACCCGTCCGTCGGCGTCGTTTGCACAAAATCAAATTATATTTCCAAGAGCCTAAAGGATGCGTCAAACAAGATCGATTCCCTGAGGAGAACCTGGACAAAGAATTTCGATAGAACCGGTGACGACGAGGTCGTATACGATCGTCTAGAACACATATCGTCCATGATTTCTCGTGTACACAGGGAGATAGGGGACCTCGGCGATCTAATGGGGCAGGACGTGGAACCCGATACGATCGAGGTTCCCGAGACGGTGACTCTCACACTGAAGGAATTTGTCTTCCTCCAAGCCGTGTTTGTATCCTACACACAGGGGATAACAGGGGACATAGGATGCCTTGATCATGATGCGATCGACGAAGCCAAATTAAAATCACAGTAGGTTCTATATACACCTACAATGTCTGGCCCCAAGGAAGAGATTGAGAAATACATTAAGAATGAACTTCCTGATAAATTTTCATCCGCTGACATTAAGGATATGTATGATTCATTGGTTAAAGACATGGTGCTACTTCGAAAGGCGCCCGGCATGACCGATTCTAGGATGGGACTGGTTCTGCAACAAAAACATAAAGTTCTCATGTTTGCGTTCCCATCAATCTATTTCAAGACGATCAAGGGAGAAATGAAACCAGATATGCTCAGGAGTATGCTGGAGCTAAAGAAGAAACTAGACAATAATGAGATCTCTCTTGATGAAGCCAGAATGGGGGTTATTGACGGAGCCAAGGAAGACATCAAGAAGAATCCTAAAGAATCTAGGCCCCAAAAACCCAAGGGGGACGTGCAAGAAATGACTGTCTTGGTTCAAACCGATGGTTCAAACCAGGATTAAATATAGAACCATGGTTGATTCTTCTTGATTATGGTTCGATGGTTCTATATGTAAAGAACCAATACCAAAAATATACACGAACCATGTCCCCCTAGCTGCGCCCACCCGATCACAACCAAATCAACTCCAAAAATTTATAAAGTTCAAGAAAGTTCAAGAAAGTTCAAGAAAGTTCAAGAAAGTTCAAGACATGTCTCTCTCCAACAACACTCTTCAGTTTCAGAAGCTCTCAGACCACGGGAGAATCCCAACCAAGGCCCACGAGGGAGATGCCGGCTATGATATTTATTCTGCCTTTGACTTGGTCATCCCCGCGCGATCAACAAGGGCCGTCGACACCGACATTTGCGTCAGGCTTCCGGACCCTCCCATGGACGGGATGAGTGTTTATGGACGAATCGCTGAACGTTCGGGGTTGGCAATGAAGAAGTCCCTCTCTGTAGGGGGGGGAGTTGTGGATAAAGGATTTACCGGATCTC
Organism: uncultured Verrucomicrobiales bacterium; assembly: GCA_937991965.1. GTDB lineage: Bacteria > Verrucomicrobiota > Verrucomicrobiia > Verrucomicrobiales > Akkermansiaceae > WTJZ01. Next base: position 467 of record CALKLP010000337.1, on the reverse strand, counting down.
TGGGTGTTATACTGCACAACCATTCTGACGAGGACTTCGAAGTCAAGATTGGCGACAGGATTGCACAGTTTTTGGTTACGCTGATCATGACTCCCTGTGTGGAAGAAGTTGACAACATTTCGTCTGAGGTTACTGAGCGCGGTGCTGGTGGGTTTGGATCTAGTGGTACGTCTTAAGGTTTCAATTTGCGTGTGTCGGAAGAAGAGTTCATGGCGTAGGCAAGTCGATGTATTTTAAGACACTTTAATGAGAAAAAACATTGAATAATACACAATGATATGACTCTTATTATAAGATACAAGCTTAAGCCGGAAGATGAACCACTTGAGACGGATTCCTCTGGTAACGGGTATCACCTTACCAACCAGGGAGACGTTGTCGCATCCGACGATGGTACCGTGACCCGTTTCAACCGGACAGAGGGTTCCTACCTTACTCTTGCCTCTCCACCAGCAGAGACACAGGGG
>CALKLP010000336.1 GCA_937991965.1 uncultured Verrucomicrobiales bacterium | reverse complement strand
AGGCAACTTTCGCGTTCATGGTACGTTCACGCATTCTTCCATACTCATGAGATTCAGAGGAAATTTGCTTCAAATCCTCCAGAGTGATTTTAATTTCTTGCTGGGGGTTAAGCCCGTCAATAGTACGGTCGAAATACTTCTCAAGTAAAGCCTCCCAAGCGTATTGCTTATCAAACTGCACTCTGGTGTTGAAATTTATAATTGCCATAACGTCTCGCTAATAGACGAGACAGAATAAACTCTTGTCACATATAAATTTACTCAATTATCGAAATAAGACAAAAAAAGGTTCTCTAATGTAGAACCTTCTTTATTCGCCAGAACTTTGAATCCCTCGCTATTAAATTAATACATCGTCATTCCCCCATCAACAGCAAGGACTTGCCCCGTAATATAACGTGCTTCTTTAGAAGCTAAAAATGTGACGAGCGCTGTAACATCCTCTACGGTACCAAACTCTTTGAGTGGGATTTTCGCTAAAATGTCTGTCACGACCTGCTCTGGCAGAGCGTCTGTCATATCAGTTTTAATGAATCCTGGTGCAATTGCATTGGCGGTTACCGCCCGGCCTGCTAGCTCACGCGCAATCGATTTTGTGAATCCAATGAGGCCTGCCTTCGATGCGGCATAGTTAGCTTGCCCAGCATTTCCCAAAAGCCCAATCACCGATGCAATATTAATGATTCGCGCATCCTCAGCTTTCATAAGTGGTTTTTGGAAGGCCTTAACCATGTGGAACGCTCCTTTTAGATTTGTATCTAAGACATCATCCCAGTCCTGAGTTTTCATGCGCAACATTAATCCATCACGGGTAACACCCGCATTGTTCACGAGAATACTTGGGGCTCCTAAGTCTGCTTGAACTTGCTTGGCAACCTCTGCCACCGCATCATAATCCGCAACATCTACAGCATACGCCTTTGATGCTTCAGGATGGTTCGTATTTATCGATTTCGCAGCAGCACCGCAACTCCCCTCACTTCTGCTAATCACAGCAACCTTCGCGCCTTCAGCCGCAAACGACTTTGCAATTTCTAATCCAATTCCGCGACCAGCGCCCGTGACAACTACAGTTTTTCCAGTAAAACGTGACATACCTCATTTCTGAATCGTCATCGCCCCCCTCGCAATACTTTTTTCTAATAGTGCCTCATTTAACCTCAATTTATCCTTACCACCCTGTACTCAGAGTCCTCGCCATACGCGGAAAGAGAATGAGGTGGAAAGGATAAACTAACCACCAGTATGCACGTCCAGTGAGCCCTTTGGGACGAAAAGTCGCGGTTTGAGTTAGCATTCCATCCTGAATATTAAACTCGAGCCATGCTTCACCCGGGAGCTTCATTTCTGCAGAAAGAATCAAGCGCCCTGCGTCTTGATCCGTTAAGACTACACGCCAAAAGTCCAGCGCATCCCCCACCCTCAGCTCGCTAGGATGGCGGCGTCCCCGACGCATTCCAATTCCGCCTACAAGCTTATCCAGCCGCCCGCGAACCTTCCACGCCCAATTCAGACTTGGCCACCCCTTGGTGCCACCGATGGACCAGACAGAGGCAACCACCTTGGACGTCGGAACCTGGAATACACACTCCTGACTGTCGGTAAACACACCATGCTCTGGCACATGAACAGAGAGGAGATTATTCTCGCTAAAATGCCCAGAGGCGAGCGAATCATACCACGCAGATGGCACCCGATTTTGCGCAATATTAGAGAGTGCCATTTTAATCGACTCCTCATAATTCAGAAGCTTCTGTGGGATAATCTCTCGGATCGAATCCTCCTCACACACTGACTCTACATGTAAGGAAGTTACCAAAGATTTAGCCAGCTGATATGTCGTGGCGGTCATAAAATAGAGCCAGTAGGAGGAAAGCTTGGGACTCAGAAGCGGCACTGGCAGCGCCATCCTACGTAACCCACGGGTCTCCGCATAATGGATAAGTAATTCGCGATAAGTATGCACCTCTGGCCCTCCGATATCAAACGAGCGATCACAACACTGCTCATTTCCCATTACTCCGATGAGATAACCAATCACGTTTCGGATCGCAATCGGTTGACACCGGGTGCGTGTCCACTGTGGAGTCACCATTACAGGCAGCTTCTCTACCAAATCACGAATAATCTCAAAGGATGCGCTCCCTGAGCCAACGATAATGGATGCTCGTAAAACGGTGAGGTGAAACGGGCCTTGTGCTAAAATTTCTGCGACTTGGTTACGGCTTTGCATATGCTCAGACAGCTGGAGCTCACTCTCCGTATTCAACCCTCCCAGATAAACAACCTGAGGGCAGCCCGCCTCACTGATCCAGCTCGAAAAATTTCGCGCACAGCTCGCCTCTCGTTCCGCGAAGCCATCGCCGCTCCCCATCGAGTGTAAAAAATAATACGCTCCATCTACCGCCCCAAGTGTAGGTAACGAATCAGGCTTCAACATATCACCGACCAGATAAGAAACACGTCCCTCACTTTCCCAACGACAAAAATCTGCTCGGGGAAATCGATCTAAATTCCGAACTAAAACGACAACCTCGTGCCCTTGCTCTAACAACTCAGGCAAAAGCCGCAATCCAATATAGCCATTTGCACCTGTTAATAGAACTCGCATTCCATAGGATAACACAGATTCTGCACTAAACAGCTTAAAATGACGACCCCGGAGGGATTACCCTTCGTTTCACTGGACGTGTTGACAATTAAATTGGAGTGAATTGGAGTGAGATTTTCTGATTTATCAAGGCTTCTTGAAGGCGCAGTGCGTGCACTGTAACTGAAAAATAACGCAGAAAAATCAGAAAAGATCCTCCATTCTCTCCAAATGAATGGAGTGAACAAGAATTCCTATGACATTATTCATTTACAATGATTTAATTGTCAACACGCCCTAGGGATCTGCAGCTTGGTTCGCTTGGCTCACGCTCCATGGAGAGCTCGTAATCCCCTTCCCTCTTTCATTAATAAACCCCAGCCCAACAAGTTGGACTGGGGTTTATTAAAAAATGGCGGACCCGGAGGGATTCGAACCCTCGATACCCTTACGAGTATACTCCCTTAGCAGGGGAGCGCTTTCAGCCACTCAGCCACAGGTCCTTTTCGAGAAGGGTTATCAAAAAAACATGAGTTTTTGGGGAAGTCAATAACAGAGCCGTGGAATTTTAAAAAAGCGCAGGAAAATCATCTTCCTCTAAGCGCGGCGCGGATGAGATCCTCGACGGAAGCTGTCGCGTTTTCCTTGAGTGCTACGGTGATAAACTTGCGGGCGTCGGCCTGCTTGAACCCTAGTGCGAGGAGGGCTAGTTCAGCTTCTTGTGCATTGGTACTTTCTGGGGCACTTCCCTGCCCATCTGCGGGTTTCCAGGTTTCGGCGATGCCAACTTTATCCTTAAGTTCTAAGATGATTCGTTCGGCTGTTTTCTTTCCGAGGCCTTTGATGGTAGATAGGGTCTTGGAGTCATCATTTACTACTGCATCTTTAAACTGTCTGACAGGCATACCGCTCAGAATTGCCATCGCGGTGCTGGGGCCAATCCCGCTTACGCGATCCACAAGCAGAAGGAAGATGTCTTTTTCTTCCTTCGTTGCGAAGCCATAGAGGGTGTGTGCGCTTTCGCGAATGTGTTGGTAGATCAGAAGACTTATCTCCTTTCCTTCGACCGGATTGAGTTGATCGACCGAGATCTGCGGCACATTGACCTCATACCCCACACCACCGCAATCGAGGATTAATCTATTGGGCCAAGATTCCCAAACAATTCCGCGTAGTCGTGCTATCATAATTTTTTGTGAACTGATGGATTACTCAGCGTCTTTTTCCTTCGTAAACGCGAGGTAGGATTTCAGTTCCTTTTTCACGACAGGGATCATAATATAGACTCCGATGAGGTTAGGAATCGCCATCGCAAAGAGAGAGGCATCTGAGAAATCGACCGCATTCCCCATGGAGGCGGAAGATCCGACAATAATGATGAGACAGAAGATAACCTTATACACGATTCCCACTATCTTGCTTTTCCCGAAGAGATATTCGCAAGCTTGAAGACCGTAGTAACTCCAAGTTATAAGCGTTGAGAAGGCGAAGAAGAAGACGCACGCGAAGAGAATGTATTTAAAGCTGCTGTGCACAGTCTCAAAAGCCAGAGAAGTCATCTGGATGCCCAGCCCCCAGCCTGGATCTTCTCCGAGCACGAAGTTTTGCCCATTGATAGCGTAATTCGCGGTATCTCCATCGAACTCCATTCCGATCACTAGCACCAAGGAAGTCATGGAACAAACAATCACGGTATCAATAAACGGCTCAAGAAGAGCCACCAAGCCTTCAGACGCGGGCTTGTCGGTTTTCACTGCCGAGTGAGCAATGGGAGCGGAACCAATCCCGGCTTCGTTAGAGAAGGTGGAGCGTTTAACCCCCCAGAAGATAGCGCCGATAATTCCTCCTGTAATCGCTGCGCGAGGTTGGAAGGCCTCCGACATGATCGTCATGATGGCACCGGGGACTTTATCAATATTCAAGAAAATCACGAGGAAGGCAGAAACGACATATACAATGCACATCACCGGAACAAGTGATCCTGTGACCTTGGAAATCGACTTAATCCCGCCAATAATGACAAGGGCTGTCATGATGGCTAGAACAAGACCAAAAACCCATTGGTTCGTGGCAAAAAAACTATTCTCAGCTCCACCAGTAATATTGATCAACTGAGAGGTCACTTGATTCACCTGAAAGATATTTCCTCCACCAAAGGAAGCTAAAATACAGCAGATTGCGAACAAGAAGGAAAGGACGACCCCAAGCGGAGCTAATCCACGCTCCTTGAGCCCTTCTTTTAGGTAATACATCCCTCCGCCTCGCACAGTTCCGTCTTCATCAATCTTACGGTATTTCACCCCAAGAGTACATTCGGCAAATTTAGTCGCCATCCCAAGGAAGCCTGCAAGGAAGAGCCAAAACGCAACCCCTGGGCCACCGAGCGCGATTCCGATCGCCACCCCCGCAATATTACCAAGCCCTACCGTTCCTGATACAGCCGTAGCTAGTGCTTGAAAGTGAGTAATTTGGCCGGGAGCATCAGGCGAAGTGTATTTGCCTTTAATCGTATTAATCGCGGTCTTGATGCCTGTGATATTAATACACTTAAAAACAACCGTTAAAATAATACCTGCTAGGGCAAGCCAAAGCACAATCCATTGCGTATCGTATCCGGCAATCGGGATTTTCTTAAAGATTCCACTGACAAATGGCCCCGTAGCGTACCCGAAGGCGTCGTTAATTTTTTCAGAGAGTCCTTTTGACTCCTCCGCGGAGGCCGTGGTGACCGCAAGAATAAGGCATGCTAGGGTGGAATATATTGTACGCATAGGTGTCTTGTTTAGGGGATGCATAGATAAAAATCCTCCCGCGATCAACAACCTAATTCAGTTTCCTTAGATTCCCCACAAAAAAATGGCACGCCCCCACAAGGAAGGCGTGCTCTAGTTTACACAACAGCTACAATGAATATGTTGTTAAAAACGAATATTAATGAGAGGGCTAGATCTCACCACTTTAGTACCACAAGTTCTGTACTTGGGAGTAGTTGCGTAGTGGCTACGGGTATGTACGGTTTTACTATACCCACCGATCGGGTGACTGCGAACGTATGCGTATATGCCTCGACCTGATTTGCGACACACCCCTGTGCGGACCGTCCGGTAGTGGTAAGACTTCGGGTGGTAACTTTTAGGAACAACGACGTAAGCTGACTTTCCGTTAATGACGGTTTTCTTATATTGCTGCTTTGCGGATGCTGTAGGTATCAACGCGATAGCGAGGATAGCCAGACTGATATTGATAATGGTTTTTCTCATGATGTTCTTAATTGGTTCAGTAAAATAGATGATCGCTCATGAGGTTTTATTCAAACTTTCTGCACTGTGACCAAAACCAAGTCACATCGCGAGAGACTCAATCTACCTCTACTTCATTATTTTGATAAATTTTTAGCCACTCGCTCGATTGTCACTTGCACAACGATAAACTTCACCTTATCTATGGGTAAGATCTGCAGCTATGTTAGCTCGCAATCATTATCATCAACCAATCAAAACACTAGATATTATGGCATTTGAACTACCAGAATTAGGATATGCATATGACGCCCTCGAGCCACACTTCGATGCGCGCACTATGGAAATTCACCACAGCAAGCACCACAACGCCTACGTTGCTAAAACCAACGGAGCGATCGAAGGAAACGCAGACCTCGCTGGAAAATCGATCGAAGCGCTCATCTCTGACCTAGATTCTCTCCCTGCAGAGATCAAAGGAGCTGTCCGTAACAACGGTGGTGGACACTACAACCACAGCCTCTTCTGGAAAACACTCACACCTGGCGGAGCAACCGCACCATCTGGAGCTCTTGCAGAAGCGATCGATGCCGCTTTCGGTTCATTTGATGCGTTTAAGGAAACATTCGCAAACGCTGCAGCGACACGCTTCGGCTCAGGCTGGGCATGGCTTATCGTTAAGGCGGACAAATCCGTAGCAGTAGTTTCTACCCCGAACCAAGACTCCCCTCTCATGGGCGCGGCTGCAGACGCTTGTGGATGCACCCCAATCCTCGGTCTCGACGTATGGGAGCACGCTTACTACCTTAACTACCAAAACCGTCGTCCAGATTACATCAATGCATTCTGGAGCGTCGTCAACTGGGACGTGGTATCAGCAAACTTCGCAAACGGGTAATCCCAGCGAATCGATAATTCTGAAAAAGCCCAGCCAGTTGGTTGGGCTTTTTTCATTGGTGAGTAATGGAAAAGGCAGTCTCACCGAGGCTACCAGTTCAAAGCCCCATCGGCGCACTCATCTCATTAGTCAAAGGCTTATCACTCTTCGGCACAAAGGCGTATAAAGTCGTCGGCTCTGATACCTTCTGGAAATCCTTCCGGAAATCAGGGGTGGCAGGACGCAGGCCGTTTTTCTCGTCACAAACAAAGAGCACTAAGGCCTCTTCTCCATATTCCGCGTAGAAGTCTTCGACCGAGAACAGCTCCGTTAAGGTCGTCGTCTTGATGGTGTGATCCTTAGTGAACTTGGCCGAAAGCTCACGGAAAGTTGCCGCACTAGAGAAACAAATTCTCGCGCGCTTATGATGAGAGACCGCTCTAGAATGGTGCTGATGCTTATCCTCAGGCGCCACTTGCCAAATATTCTTCCGCCCAAAGGTATGCATGTATTCGATCGACGCCAGCGAGTTAATTTCATCATTGGGAGTAGCGGCGATCAACTGCCCAATCCCGCCCAGATCGACTTCATGCTCCGCGTATTCAGAGAGGACGTTCGCACGTATGGCGGGCACTCCTGCGAGCTTGGCCTCTGCGATTTTCTCATACTTCGTGTCCATCAGGAGGACATTATGCCCGCCCTTTACGAGGGCAGCAGAAATCTCGACAATCCAGTTCTCTGCTCCTGCGAACAAGATGCCATCACTACGCCCAGCGGTCACCCCTAGCTTCTTCGCCAATGGTAGTGCGAAAAGACCGTAAACCATCACCGTCCCGATAATACAGAGGAAGATCAGAGGAACAAGCTGATGGGCTTGCTCCGCGATGATGGGAGGCAGTTTACCCTCATCCGCCGCGTGCTCAAACTCGAGAGCGAAGACAGACGTCACCGCCGCCGCCACAATTCCGCGCGGAGCTAGGAAGGAGAGGAAGGTCCGCTCCCGCATATTCGTCTTCTTGGAAAAAATCATCGCGACATACACGGAAATCGGGCGAATCACAAAAATAAGCGCCACCAGTAAAATCAATCCTGGAACGAGCACTTGCTGCATCGCCGCGAGATCGATCCGACCCGATAGTAAGATAAACAGGAGCGAGATAATAAGCACCTGCAGATTCTCCTTAAACTCAATAATATGCTGCACCGACACAGCCTTCTGATTCACCAGTGCCATTCCGAGCACCGTCACCGTTAAGAGTCCAGACTCCTTCTGGATCGCATCCGCCGCCGCAAAGGAACCGGCCACCACCGCGAGCAGAAAAACACTGTGTAAAAAATCAGGAATCAAGTGACGCTTGAGCAGGAAGAGCAGGATTTTCGCGAGCACGATCGGGAAGACCACCCCTGCTCCGATCAACTTCGCACCGATGATCAGATACTCGCTCTTCGCGTAATCATTCCAACCCAGCAGCGCAAATTCATAAACCAGCAGCGCCATGATCGCGCCGATCGGATCCACTACGATCCCCTCCCACTTCACAATACTGGAGATTTTTTTAGACGGTTGCACCACCCGCAAGAGAGGAGCTACCACCGTAGGCCCTGTCACGGTCAGGATCGCTCCTACCAGCGCCGAAATCTGCCACGCAAATCCTAAGGCGTAATGCATCAGCAAATAAGTGAGCCCAAACCCGATCAAGACCGTGAACGAGCACAAGCGAATCACCGGAGTGCCCGCCTCTTTCAGCTCCCTAAACTTCAGTGTCATCCCTCCTTCAAAGAGAATGATCGCGACAAAAATCCCCACGATCGACAGGAGGGTATCTTCCGGGATAAAGTCATCGATCTTCACTCCCGTAGAGATCGAGAGCCCAAACCCAAAGGCCAAGAGAAGCAAAATCGACGGCGTCTTCAGTCGCCACGACCCCCATTGGGCAATAATCCCTAAGACTAAGACAATAGCAAAATACGTAAGAGCGTTCATTCAATGCTCATTCAAGCGCATTTTTTCCAGACTGCACCTCCAAAGTTCACTTTTTTATTCTGACGTGCTAGGACTGGCCCTTTGATCCAAATTTACCCAACTAGGTAGTTCCCTAAAATCATGAATTCTCGCACCAACTAAGTAATTCACAGATTTATGAAGCCAATAATAGTTATAAATTAAATAAGCCAAGAATGAAAGAAGACTAAAACCCAAGAATGACTGCCAAGATATTGCAGGTGAGATAATACCAACCAGCCATAATCTCATAGACATTACTAAACCCAAGATCAAACCTATACACGCCTGTTCCATCTCTCGTAACTTTTTCAAATCCGAATCTTCAGAATTACCTCTCCAACGCAAATCATTACGTTGAAAACGTTTTATGTAGCTTTTGTGACGAGAAGTCATGCGCTACACATATGCTTGAGATTGTGTAATATTCAAGATCAATCCCTCCTCTTCATCAGCAGTTTTGCTCCAAATGCCCCAATCTGAGCCCCAACAATCGGCGCAAGGATATAAACAATCAAATACCCCGCGCCATTCGCGGTAAAGACGACATCTCCCCACCCGAGGAAGTAGGACAGCGCACGAGGAATAAAATCACGTGCAGGGTTGAATCCAGCCATACAAATAGGGGCAAACAATGAAATAATTACGGTTAAGGTAATTCCGATCAAAACAGGAATCATCCACCCTGGTAGTTCTTTTAGCTGGATGATACAGAAAATCACAAAGGCCAAAATCATGGTTCCAACCGCTTCACCCAAGAAGGCTGTCACCATCCCAACATTCTCGAGGTCTGGATTATCTGCAGCAGGGTTAGGATAAAACTCTCCAAACACCATCGCCGTCCTTATGGAAGCCTCTGTCCCCCGGACAATTCCATGAGATGCCTCGTAAGCCTGAATGACTCCACTAAAAACCCCATAGACCAATGCCGCCCCGATTAGTGCCCCTAGGCATTGGGCTAGAAGATATGAAGGCACCTTTCGCCATGAGAAGTCAGTAGTGCTCGCAAAGGCCAGCGTGATAGCTGGGTTAAAGTGTGCCCCACTGATGGGACCGCAGATTGTGATAGCAGCGATAAGCCCCATCCCCCACAGCATCGCGACCTGCCAGAGACCACTATATGCTCCAATAATCGCAGCATTCACAACTGTGGCTAATCCCACAAACACCATGATAAAGGTGCCGATCACTTCTCCCCAGAACGCCTTCATTAGTCATACGTTATGAGGGCATCCACTGGAAGTTCACCCAGTGCAGCTCTCCCCTTTAAGAAACCCAGTTCAATCGCAAAAAACGCGCCTACCAGATCAGAATCTTTCAAAAGCTCCACCGCCGCAACTGCAGTCCCTCCAGTCGCTAACAAATCATCGACAATCGCGACCTTTTCACCCTTCTCAACAGCATCCACATGCATTTCTAGCGTGTTAGATCCATATTCCAAGTCATAGGACACAGAGCGTGTCTCGGCTGGAAGCTTCCCTGCCTTTCGGATCGGCACGAAACCGATATTAAGTCGATCCGCCACCGCTGCTCCAAAGATAAAGCCCCGCGCGTCTAAGCCCGCAACCTTCTTAGCACCAGAGATTTTCACCCGTGCCGCTAGCAGAGAAATACAGCTCTGAAACAATTCAGCATCACCCAGCATCGGAGTGATATCCTTAAACACGATCCCTTCCTTCGGGAAATTAGGGATATCGCGAATGCTATCCTTGATGGCTTGAATTTCAGAATTCATGCCCCTCTCCTATTCTAGCGAAAACGGAAATTCAAGATCATAATCGAATGTGAATCAATTGTAACAATGAATTATGGGGTGTGATTTTATCTGGTGGACGGGTAGCGCACCCATCTTGGGTGCAAACATCGGCATCCTTGCCGTATGTTCTCTTACCCAGCAAAGCTGGCTGCTTTAAAAATCCACCAGACAAATCATACCCGGCAAAGCCAGTAAATTCAAAAACAGGGCCAATATTAAGACTCATTTCATTCGTGCTATTGTTTAGGTTCTTCGGCAGGATGCCTAAGAATACACCCAAGATGGGTGTGCTACCCCTTGGTTATCCCACATTTTAATATCCACCAGATAAAATCACACCCGGAATTATGTTAATGAAAGTCGTAAGCTCTTCAGTCCACGAAAGACCAAGTTATGATCATCGACCGAGTCCTCTACTCGTAGCTTTGGAAACTGACCTGCCAGCTCCTCCAGAAACACTCTGAGCTGGAGCCGCGCCAAATGCACCCCGAGGCAGAAATGCTGTCCTCCACCAAACGCGAGATGAGGGTTCTTTTTACGAGAGAAATCAAGCTCTTGAGGGTTAGAGAAAACGTTTTCATCTCGGTTCGCCGAGACCAACGATAACCAAAGCGCTTGACCAGGCTGGAGCACGTTCCCTGCGACTTCTACCTCCTGTGTAACCCTACGTCGCGTGATTTGCGCTGGGGTGTGATAGCGAAACAACTCCTCTACTAGGTGAGGCGTAATCGTCCCGTCTTTCAAAACATTCTGCTGACTCGAATCTGTGAGCAAACTTCTCACACTTAAGCTAAGACTGTGGTTCGTCGTCAGGTGACCTGCCGACAAAAGCATCACGGTCGTCGAGATAAGATCCGCACTACTCTTAAAATCACCCAGCATATGCGGGCATTGCGCGAGATCTCCCAGAAACGAATCCGCAAACTCATTCGCCTCCTGCGTCCAGCAGCCTAAGGCAAGCTGCTCTCGCATGTAGTCTTGGAATTCGACATACCCCTCACCTGCCTGCGCTAGGTCATGGCTCGCGCCAAATGGATCCAGCCCGTCCGCTACTTTTTGAGTCATTCCTGCTAGCAAGGAGTGATCTTGGGCAGGCATCCCCACCACCTTACAAATCACCGCCGAAACAAATGGCACGGAAATCTCCCGCACAAAATCCACAGACTCACTTGTTACCAATTTCTGCTTCATCTTACGGATCGCTTCTTGGGCGAGCTCCCGAATACTCTCTTCATAACGCCGAATCAGTCGTGATGACATCGCACTTCGCGCAGGGTTACGCAAATCTTCATGGCGGGGCGAATTCGCGAACAACATTAACCCATCGCGCATCTGAAAGTAACGCTGCATCGGGTGATCCGCCGAAAACCCAGCACCACTAAAGTGATCGAGCGAAATACGCGGATCTTTCAGGAGAGACTCACACTCCGCATGAGAAACCACCACGTAAGCATCTAGCCCCTTTGCCTTTGCCAGCGCTCCCTTCTCCCGTGCCTTCGCATACTCTTCATGCGGGTCTCTGCGAAAAGCAAGGTTACGAAAATCTAGTTCAGGAAGCATGGGGATGGGGTAAGCGACTTTGTTCTAATTACTAGCGAAGTCAGCACAATGAAAAACTATAGATAAATCAGAGAGCTTTCCCTTCCTGCCTTAGACCACCTCTACAATTCGGCCTTTTTCAAAATCGTATGGAGTCATCTCTAGTTTGAGTTTTGCTCCCACTGGAACAGTCAACAAATCAAGCGTCATCCCCTTCGCGAGGTGCGCAAGAATTCTCTTCCCATTCGGGAGTAACACATAAGTGAGTCGTTCATCGCGTTGCTCCACTACCTCGGCGATACACTCTATCGGCTTTTCATACATTCCAGCAGACTAGCGGATCTCAAAACAAAAATCAAAGCCTCTTTTCTAAGAAAAAAACCGATTTTCATCTAAGGGAATTGATCGCGAGACGAAAAACACCTGATAAAGAGAAGTTTTCACTTGAAAAAAATGACGAAATTAGGCAAGTTCTTAAAAAAATAGCGATTTTCATCTCATGAACGAACAACTAGACGGCGCACAAGCCTTAATCAAAACCCTCGATGATCTTGGGATTAAGTATATTTTTGGATATTCTGGCGGAGCGGCCCTGCCGATTTTTGATGCACTGGAGACTGTTGAATCAGACATCAAATTCATCCTCACACGTCATGAGCAAGGCGCCATCCACATGGCTGACGGTTACGGACGTGCGACCGGAAAGCCTGCAGTTGTCTTAGTTACCTCCGGACCTGGTGCAGGAAACCTCGTTACAGGATTGATGACTGCGCAGATGGATTCGGTTCCCATGATTGCCCTCACAGGCCAGCAGGTGACCTGGATGCTCGGAAAGGACGCCTTCCAAGAAGCGGATATTTTCGGAATCACAATGCCCGTAGTGAAGCACAACTACCTCGTGAAGGAAACCAATGCCCTTCCCCGCATTACCCGTGAGGCTTACCATATTGCAACGACTGGCCGTCCGGGCCCCGTTCTCATTGATATCCCGAAAGATATTTCACAGTCAGATTTCACCGCCGATACCATTCAAGCCGAAGTGAACCTCCCCGGTTATCACCCAGAACGCGCCTTCGATGTCAATCAAACGCACCTCGATGACGCAATCAAACTGATTCGCCAAGCGGAGAAACCACTTATCCTCGCAGGACAAGGTGCTATGATTGCCAAGGCGCATGAAGAGCTCATGACCTTTGCGACCACTCTCGGTTGCCCGGTCACATCCACCCTCCTAGGCAAGGGCGTCTTCCCTGAAAACCATGATCTCTCGCTAGGAATGCTCGGAATGCATGGAACCGCCTACGCAAATAAGGCCGTGTGCGAATGTGACCTTCTCATTAATATTGGCTCTCGTTTTGATGACCGAATCATCGGCCAGCCCGATAAGTTCGCGGCGCAAGCTAACATTATCCATGTCGACTTAGATGCCTCCGAGATCAACAAGATGATCACCCCGGACGTGCACATCATTGCTGACGCAAAGGCGACCCTAATTGCCCTCAATGAGAAAATCAAACCTCTCAAAACTGAGAGCTGGCTCAAACACCTTGCAGGTTACAAGAAAAAATACCCGCTCAACTACAAGAAACAAGGTGGATTACGCATGCAGCAAGTGATCGATGAGTTCTACAAGCAGACTGGTGGTGACGCCATCGTGTGCACTGATGTAGGACAGCACCAAATGTGGGCGGCCCAATTCTTTAAGAACCATAAATCGAACCAGTGGATTTCCTCCGGTGGAGCGGGCACGATGGGCTTTGGTTTCCCTGCCGCGATCGGCGCCCAGTTCGCTTGCCCAGATCAGACCGTCGTAAGCTTTAGTGGTGATGGTGGCTTCCAGATGACCCTCTTTGAACTCGCCACCGCTGCGATTCATAAGCTCCCCCTAAAGATTGTTGTTCTCAATAACCACTACCTCGGCATGGTGCGCCAGTGGCAAGAACTCTTCTTCGATGACCGCATGAGTGGCGTTGATCTCGATGGTAATCCTGACTTCGTGAAACTCGCTCAATCCTACGGTGTCAAAGGAATCAACATCAAGCGCCCTGCTGATGTAGAGCGATTCGTGAAGGAGGCTCTCGAATATAACGAAGGTCCAGTCCTCATCAATGCGGAGTGTATCAAAACAGATAACGTCTTCCCGATGATTCCTGCTGGAGCTACACTCGAAGAAATGTTGATCGAGCCACCGAAGTATAAAATGGCAAAGCCCATCGGCTCTACCTAGGAAAAAGAAAAAGGAGGCCTTTGCCTCCTTTGTTTCACTAAAAAATTAGGGTTCCCAGTTTCACCGCTGAGCATAAACACTTCTCAGCGGATGATAGATCGATGAGCCCTTCTAACGACGGCGTGTATTTCTGCGGTCAGAGTTGCCTCCTCGTTCGCTTCTGCCACCACCGCCAGATCTGCGGTTTCCACCACCGCCGCCTCCACCACCGGAGCGACCTTTACGGGCTTCTTGCTTACGCTGTTCGGCAGCTTTCATGACTTCTTTTTCGGTTGGCGCTCGGTCGGGCCAGTTTTCAGGGATGAACCCATCGATGTCTTCTAGCGGGATTTTATTCCCCGTCAGTTTTTGGATGGAGCTGAAGAATGGACGCTCATCATTGGAAACAAGTGAGATCGCGGTTCCTTCTTTACCAGCACGTGCCGTCCGTCCGATACGGTGCACGTAGTCTTCCGGAATATTTGGCAACTCGAAGTTTACCACGAATGGTAAGGAAGCAATGTCGATCCCACGAGCAGCAATATCGGTAGCGACGAGAGCCTTAATGTTCTGGCTTTTGAAATCAGATAAGGCACGGGTTCGCGCTCCTTGGGACTTATTCCCGTGAATAGCAGCGGATTTAATCCCGGCTTCTTCTAGGTTTTTGCTGAGGCGGTTCGCCCCATGCTTGGTTCTAGTGAAAATAATCACTTGGGAGAGCTCGTGATCGCTAAAGAGCTGAATAAGAGCTTTCGTCTTCGCTGTGTTATCACAGCGGTAAGCCAACTGCTTCACCTTATCCGCGGTAGCGTTTTGCACCGCGACTTCGACGATCGTGGGGTTGTTGAGGAATTCCTCCGACACGGAGCGGATCTCCTTCGAGAAGGTTGCAGAAAACAGAAGGTTCTGACGCTTCTTAGGAACCAGTTTGACCACTTTTCTGATGTCACGAATGAATCCCATATCAAGCATGCGGTCTGCCTCATCGAGAACAAGAGTTTCCACACTACTTAGCTTACATGCTCCTTGCTCGATCAAGTCTAACAAGCGACCTGGCGTTGCCACGAGAATATCAACCCCTGAGGCCAAGGCCTTAATCTGTGGGCGAATATTAACTCCTCCGAACGCAACCATGCTTTTGAGGGAAAGGAACTCACTGTAGAGCTTGATGTTATCGAGAATCTGAGCCGCAAGTTCACGGGTTGGCGTGATAATGAGTGCACGTGGATTTCTTTGTGAAGGAGCGCCAGAAAGTTGATGAATGATGGGGAGAACGAAGCCCGCAGTCTTGCCTGTTCCTGTTTGAGCCGCAGCGAGAATGTCTTTCCCTTCTAGAACAGGTGGAATCGCAGAAGCTTGGATCGGGGATGGCGTAGTATAGCCTTTTTTATCGAGAGCCTTCAGGATCTCTGGTTTTAAGCCCAGTTGGGCGAAGTTTGTCATAATAGACCATACGCGCTACACTATCTACAGCAGCTAAGCTATAAGATAATCAAAAATCTCAATCAGCTCATGAGCACCTGAATGAGATATCGATTCCTCTCCGCTAGTTCGCGTGCCTTCTCGCTGCGAGCGGGCATCTCTGTATCATGCTCGCCCACAATGTCTAGAACGGGAGTAAAGCACTCTTTGTAATAGGTTACAGCGTGATTGACGACCTTCCCACCAAGCAACTCGGTGGAACCCTTCATGCGAGGGCCAAACCCCATAAACCACTCTTCTAGGAAATCACAGAAATCGTTAATCGCACGCGTGCGGAGATGTAGGCCCCAAAACCCCATCGCAAGCCCAAACCCAAGTAGAACGAGGCCAATGATGTGAAACCCAGCAACTCCCACCGCCGCTGCGATGATACAGATCAGCATGACGAGCTTGAGCCGATTATTCGTGGTAATATCAATAGTGTAGAGTTGTTCCTTGAACATCTTTTTCACATCAAGCTCCAGCATCGTCTTATGCACTTCCTCCTGAACACTTTGCTTATCTAGCACCACTGGCACCTTCTCAACTTTCTCCTGAAACTTAGGTAACCGAGAGGCTAACTGCGGGTGCTCTTCTTGGAATTTCGTCGCGTGTTCCTGAATCGCGCCGCTAATGACGGCATTACACCCAGACAATTCCCCATAGAGTGTTTCCGTCACCGCCTCTTCTAGCCGTGTGTTGAAAGATTCTAGAGAAATTGAGTTTTTCACGAAGGAGCGCAGATAAGCCTTGGTCGTAAAGGTTGCGCGAGTCTCCTCGATAATCCCCTGCGCTTTCCCCGAAAAGGAATGCCCCACGTCTTGGATATTGGCACGAATTTTATGATCTAAGGATCTTCTGACCGTAATAATGTCTTGGTCTAAGTCATCAGAAAAACTTTTTGCTCCTACTTGCCAATTCGACTGCTGATGCAGAGTCTCTTGGATCTTGCTCATAGCCTCGCTTAACTCATTGGAGAGCGGCTTTAAGCGCTCCCACTTTTCCTGATTAATCGTGGTTCCCGCCAAATACTCTCTGGCGGCCTGAAAGCTCGACTCCTCATTCGCCATCGAGATCTCGATCCCCTCTCCAGATAGTTGCGTGACCTTATCTTGTAAGTGCTTCCTAAGAACCTCCCAATCACGCTCGTCAATACATTCGAGACGGTTCAGGAAAAACAGAATCCGCCCTTCGTGAGAGTGGAGGTAGTTTTCAAAATGCTTCCATGTCCGCCCTGACCACGGGTCTCGCGCATCAATCACGAAAATAACCCCTTGCGCCTCAGCCACAACCGGCTTGATCGCAGGTGTACCCGTAAGCTCTCTCGCAAAAACCTCTACAAAACTAAGCTTATCCAGAGAAGTCGCATTGGTCGCATACGAAGTCGCGTTCTCTAGCTCCTCAAGTGCCTTCGGATCATTCCAGACACTATGCGTAAAGTGATAATCGATCCCCTTCTTTTCTTCATCTTCAGCGGCAGGTTCTAGATGATCTTGAATCAGACTGCTGATAACTTCATGCGTACCAGAATCTGGGTTTCCGATCACCGCAATCATGGCAGGAGGCTCTGACCAAACGAGGTGATCAGAAAAATCCACCTGAGAACTCCCAATCTCCCGCGCAAAATCAGACAACGCCTCCGTGTGCTCAATGAGCTCGGTGCGAGTTTGGTGGTAGGAGGTTGGGTTCATATTAAGGGTGTAACAGTAGAAAGCCTGTTACTTCTGCGCGGCGTTCGCCTTAAGGCGCAAAGCATTGAGCGCGATGAATCCAGAGGCATCGTCTTGGTTGTAGCTTCCACCGCCTTCCATTGTGGCGATTTCCTCGCTGTAGAGACTAAGTGGTGAGCGACGTCCGGCCTGCATGACATTCCCTTTGTAAAGCTTCATTCTCACTTCACCCGAAACAGTCTTCTGCGTCTCGGTAATCAGCGCCTGAAGGGCTTCACGCTCTGGAGCAAACCAGAAGCCGTTGTAAATGAGTTGCGCATACTTAGGCATCAGAGAGTCACGGAGCGCTTGCGCTTCACGGTCGAGCACGAGCGTCTCTAGGTCTTGGTGCGCGGCGAGTAGGATCGTGCCACCTGGGGTTTCATACACGCCGCGGGATTTCATGCCCACGAAACGGTTTTCCACGAGATCGATACGACCGATTCCGTGCTTACCACCGAGGGCATTGAGAACGCGCATGATGCCGTATGGTGTCAGGAGGGTGTAGCCATCGCTCTCGCCAACCGCTGTGACATCATCATAGAGCGCGATGTATTCCTCGATCCCATCTACTTTGAGTCCGATACAATTCCCCTGCTCAAAGAGAAACTGAACCATCTCTGGCTTATCAGGCGCATCTTCTGGGGACACTGAGAGCATATACATATCCTTATCCGCCTCTGCCGTTGCGTCATACCATGGATCTTCTAGCGCGCCGGCCTCGAAGGAAATGTGCAGTAGATTACGGTCGGTCGAGTAAGGCTTCTTCATGCTCGCCTTGATCGGGATATTATGCTTCTCGGCATACTCGATCATCTCCTTACGTCCTGGGAAGGCGTCGCGGAACTCCTGATCTCTCCATGGTGCGATGCACGAGACATCTGGAGAAAGTGCCGCGGCGGAGAGCTCGAAACGAACTTGGTCATTCCCCTTTCCGGTGGCACCGTGTGCGATCGCATCGGCTCCTTCCTTACGCGCCACATCCATCATCCCCTTGGAGATACACGGACGCGCGATCGAAGTCCCGAGTAAGTAACGGCCTTCATAAAGCGCATTCGCTTGGAACATCGGGAAAATGTAGTCGCGGGCAAACTCCTCCTTCAGGTCATCGACATAACATTTAGATGCTCCCGTTTGGATCGCCTTCTCCTCTAAGCCGTCTAGTTCCTCATCCTGCCCGATGTCGGCGCAATACGCGATAACCTCCGCAGAATAATGCTCCTTAAGCCATTTGAGAATCACTGACGTGTCTAATCCACCTGAATATGCTACTACAATTTTCATATATTGCCTATGAAGTAACAAAAAAATGCCACCTATCAACATCCAAAAATCGAATTCTTCTTGCCATAGCTGATGGATATTTGCTTAAGTAAACTTAACTATTCATGAGTAAGCTCATACAAATCTGTTTTTCTAGTGTTCTCGCCACCACGACAGTCCTGTTCGTGTCATGTGGTGGTGGCATAGGTTCGTCGGGAAATATCTATGATCCAGGCTATGGCCCCTTTGATAAAAAAGGCAATTATATCGAGGCAGACGCCGACAAAAAAGCGAAGCAAAAGCGTCGTCCCGGATTCTCAGGGGGCTCGAAAACAGTCGCCAAGAAAACTACTCCTACTGTAGAAGAAAAGCCCGCAGAAACAATTGTTAGCGAGCCGTCACCTCCAAAAGTAACCGTGATCAAAAAAGCCACGCCCACCACGACTGCCAAGCCAAAAGCGACCACTGCTCCGGTAAAGAAGACATACGTGGCACCAAAGCCCAAACCAAAAGTAGTCTCCAAGCCTAAGCCAAAACCTAAAGTTGTTCCGAAACCGAAACCAAAGCCGAAGGTTGTAGTCAAGCCGAAGCCAAAAACGATCTACCACAAAGTCTCCAAAGGCGACACCCTCTACTCCATCTCCCGCAAGTATGGAACAAGCGTCTCCGCCATTCAAAAAACAAATGGCGTCAAAGGCACTCTGATTAAGGTTGGCTCTTCCCTCAAAATTGCGAAGTAAGACCATCACTACCGCAGGATTGGAAACCCTTCGGCACCTTCATGATTACAAATCATGACTCCTTTCCTGCTTCTAATTCACAGTTAAAGCGAAACGCCCCGCATTTTTTCTAAGCCTTGCTCAATTCTTGCACGCGGGGAGCCAAAATTAAAACGGCAGCACCCTGCGCGCCCGAAAAAGGATCCGTCTGAAAGGAATAGTCCCGCTTCCTTCTCAAACACATCGGCGGGATTTCCCACCCCCATCTTACGGAAATCCATCCAGAAGAGATAGGTCGCTTCCATTTCCATGGTCTCTACCTCTGAGAAATGCTCTTTCATGAAGCCCTTAACAAGATCGTAGTTCCCTTTGAGATACTGCATAAGCTCCTTACGCCACGGTTCTCCGTGACGATAAGCGGCCTCGGCTGCGTAATAAGAAATGCAGTTAATTTCAGGTAAAGTATGTCCACGCGCGGCGGTAAATTTACGACGCACGGAATCGTCCTTAATCACAGCATAAGAATACCCTAAGCCAGCAATATTATAAGTCTTGCTAGGAGCTAAGAGTGTAATCACGCGCTTATTAAAACGCTCTGGAAGGCGAAGAGCCGAGTAATGCGGCGTCGCTTCTTCATCAAAAATCATATCGGCGTGAATCTCATCCGAAATTAACATCAAGTCGTGCTCCTCACAGAATTCAGCGAGCTTATGCACCTCCTCAGCGGTGAAGACGCGGCCCAATGGATTCTGAGGATTGCAAAAGAGAAACAGCTTCGTCTCTGGCGTGACGGCCGCTTCCATCGCTGCCCAATCTAACCCCGCCACACCATCCGTAATACTGTGATTAACGGTAATGAGTTCGAGCTGCGCATCATGGTGCACTCCGATAAAGGGTGGATAGATAGGCGTGCAAGTCATGAGAGCCTCTCCAGGCTTTGCGAAAGCACGAGCGGCCAGTGATAAAGCTGGCACAAGGCCACCGAGGTGCACAATTTCTTCTTCTCTCGCTTGTGTCCCGTGTTTATCGGACAAGTATTGCAGAATAGCCTCATTGAGCCCCTGATGCGGAACAGCGTAACCAAAAACTCCGTGCTGGACGCGGGCCTGAATGGCCTCCACCACTTCGGGCGGAGAAACGAAATCGAGATCGGCAACCCAATACGGATCTAGATCCGCGCGGCGATCCCACTTTAGCGATCCCGTGCCGCGTCTCGTGATACTAGTGTCAAAGTCGTAGGTCATAATTAGCTGTTGAGAAATTGTTCCAGAGTGATGACATGAGAGGCCGCGCAACGGGGGCATTGGGCCGTGATGCTAGAATCACCTTGAAACAGCGCCTCTGGCTTCTCCTTATACCCTGCTAAGGCAGGTAGAATACGCTCGGCGCTGCAATCACAGTGAAAGCGGAACTTACGAGTTTCCAGCACCTTCGTTTGTTCTTGCTCTAGGAAATTCGCTGCCACGGTTTCATCCAGGGCCTCAAACCACTCCTCGTCAAAGTCTGGCTGCGCGGCAAAGAGGATAAACTCCTCATTCGGAAGCTCAAAGCATTTTGCGGGGCGTTGTTCTGATTGTTCGTAAAAGTGCTGAACCCAATCCGTTGGGTTTTCACCATCAACCTCTACCATGGACGTGCGTGGCTCCAAGGACTTGGCCAGCGTTTGTGAGTAAAGCAAGTTACGATCCGGCTCGCGCACCCCCTGGGTAAACACCCGACCCGTAATAAACTCGTTCAGGCTCCCTCCGGTCACGAAGAGATTCACGCGCGGCGCACGTAGATTGACGGTCCACGCGATCGTCTCGCGCCATGGACGCGCGACGAGGTGTAAGGTCAGCACCGCCATTGCATTCTTCAGCATTAGATCAAGCCTTGGCTCATACTTCAGCTTCTCCTCCATGAGGTGAATGTAATAATCCGCATAAATGTCCGAGAAATTGCC
Source organism: uncultured Verrucomicrobiales bacterium (assembly GCA_937991965.1). Taxonomy (GTDB): domain Bacteria; phylum Verrucomicrobiota; class Verrucomicrobiia; order Verrucomicrobiales; family Akkermansiaceae; genus WTJZ01. Next base: position 23,313 of record CALKLP010000336.1, on the reverse strand, counting down.
GCGTACCGCGAGCACATTTCTATTCCGCACAAAGATCGACTCGATCTTAGTAGGCTCTCCAACTGGACTTAAATCTTCTGGTGACATGGGCAAATTATGTATGCCTCAGAGCACGCAGGTGCAACAAAAATGTTTTAAGGAAGGACGATGTTCTCCCTCTAAAACTAAGCCCCTAACTCGAAAGCGTCATGAACCACTTGTGCGGCTTGCTCGATTTGAGCTTCATCCACCGTTACAGAAATCTTAATTTCCGAGGTCGAGATCATACCGATGTTGATTCCAGCAGTTCCTAAAGCCTCAAACATGCTGGCGGCAACTCCAGAGTGCGAGCGCATGCCGATACCAACACAAGAGAGCTTAGCGATCCCAGCTTCGGTTTCTAAAGCACCATCCGCAAGATCTGCGATGACAGGCTTGAGAGCAGCTTGAGCACGCCCTAGGTCATCACTATTCATGGTAAAGGAGTGGCGAGCAAAGCCATCATTGGCGATGTTCGAGACAATCATGTCGATATTGACCTCAGACGCACCGAGGGCCTTGAGAATTTTTCCTGACCAGCCTGGCTCATCAGGGATACCAGTGACAGTGACGCGGGCTTGGTTGCGCTCGATCGAGACGCCTCGGATGACTACAGATTCCATACTTGGTTTTTCTTCGGTTACTAAGGTTCCTGGTTCGTTATTCAGGGAGGAGCGAACCTCAAAAGGCACGCTAAATTTTTTGGCAAATTCTACGGAGCGGGACTGCATCACCTTGGTGCCTACAGAGGCAAGCTCTAGGAGTTCCTCGTAAGAAATCTCATCCATTTTTGTCGCGTTTTTGACGACACGCGGGTCAGCGGTGTAGACGCCGTTCACATCAGTCAATATCTGACAAATGTCTGCACCGACAGCATGCGCGAGGGCGATAGCGGAAAGATCTGAGCCTCCTCTCCCTAAGGTTTGGATCTCACCTTCTTCATTGAGTCCTTGGAAACCAGCGACAACGACGACCTTCCCGGCATCCAAGATGGAATTCATGTAAGATGGGTTGATATCCTCGATCCGGGCACGCGTATTAGAGCCTTTTGTTCTGACCCCTGCTTGGCGACCAGTCACGGAAACAGCGGGAACGCCGAGTTCTTGTAAGGCAATGGATAAGAGTGCAATAGACTGCTGCTCCCCAGTAGAGACAAGTACATCCATTTCCCGCTCGGGAGGGTTCGCTGACATCTCCTTGGCCATCCCAATGAGCTTATTTGTCATTCCACTCATTGCAGAAACGACGACCGCGACCTCATTACCCTCATCATAGAGAGCTTTCACACGGTTAGCGACGTTCCTAATCCGGTCATATGAGCCTACGGAAGTTCCGCCATATTTCTGAACAATACGCATGGTTTAGTAATTCTAGTATGGCGATATACGATGATCTTTTTGCGCTTGGCAAGTAGCTAATCAACATTGGTGGGTTTTTATCCGCAGAATGTGAAGGTTTTTCAGGTTGTTGCAACCTGACATAGCTCATCAGACATCGTATCCTCTAAAAACAAAGAAGCTCCTAAGCCAACACAGCGTGTTTTACCAAGGAGCTTTTTTGATAAATAAGCAGCTACGAATTACAGTCTTCTGAATTCGGTTGGGCTGTAAGAAGTCATCTTCTTGAAGAAGCGTGAGAAGTAGTAAACGTCATTAATCCCAATGTGCGGCCCAATGTCGGAGACAGGAAGGTCCGTAACAAGGAGGAGGTGTTTCGCTCTTTCAATCTTCTTCTGGTGAATGAAGTTCATGGTAGAAGTTCCTAGGTGCTCACGGAAGAGTCTGTTGATCGTGGCCTGGCTCAATTCTGAGTAGGCCGCGATGTCCGTGAGAGAGATGTCTTCCGAGAGATTATCCTTAATGTAATCGATCAAGAACTGTAAACGACGTGGCACATTGTCTTCCTCTTCTGTAGGGATCGTCATCTTGAGTGAGAAGAACTCATAAAGGAAGAGACGTGACATCTGACGCGCCACAGGAAGAGGTGGAGTTTCACGCTTAAAGACACCAAGAGCATAGTTAAAGAGGACGGAAAGATTCGCGTCATCAATATCTTCAATCAACGTAGGAGTGCGCAGCATCGGGTGATCAACACTCTTACGATCTGAAGTATCGAGAAGATCAGGATTAGACGCTGAACCTACTTCGTTTTTCAGTTCGACTTTAGGGTTATGTGATGGAACAACATGCAAAACCTTGATGTAGAACGGTCTTAGTTCATCTGGTTTGTACGTAATATCATGGCCCCAAGGGAGGAACAAAAGATTGCCTCTAGAAAACTCGTAGCTTTCTCCATTGGCTTCAACAATACCACTTCCTGAGACACACCAGCAGAAGAGAAGAGTTTGCACATTAGAGTCTGAAACGGCAACAGGATCCACGAACTTGAGCGCTTCAGCCTTAACGATTGTAGCATTTCCTAGCTGACTTTCGCGTGAGACTCCTCCTGAACGTGTGTTAGACTTAATCTCTGATTTTTTCTTTTTAGCTTTATTATCCATTATAAAAATTTGTTTTTGATGCGACAGAGTGTGTGTTGTAACTTAAGATTGTTGATAATTAAAAATATTTTACAACTATAAAGTTATCTTCTTTCATGATTTGAACGTTTTTTCTGAAGTATTTCTGGTATTCTGGGAAGTAAGTGTCTCCCTCAAAACGTTCCATGACATGAGTGACTATTAATTCGTCCATTAAAGGCAAGAAAAGCTCATAGATCTCAGCCCCCCCAATGATAAATAAGTTTTCATCTGACAGGTTTGGTAAGCTATTCACTCCTTCAGCACTGTGAATTACCTCTACACCTTCCTTACTCCAATTCTCGTCCCGAGTAAGGACGATATTTCTCCTTTTCGGTAATGGTTTCCCGATTGACTCGAAGGTCTTACGCCCCATTAAAATCGTACTGTTAAGGGTCGTTTTTTTGAAAAACTTAAGATCTGCAGGCAAATGCCATGGAAGATCTCCATCACGACCGATGACACGATCTTCAGTCATCGCGACAATTCCAGTAATTTTATTAGGCATAATTTATACGGCAACTTTCCCCTTAATCAGAGGATGTGAATCATAATCCAATAATTTAAAATCATCAAACTTAAATTGGCAAATATCTTTAACATCCTGATTAATCTCCATTCTAGGCAACGCTTTCGGTTCACGCGTGAGCTGTAGATTGATCTGATCCAAGTGATTATCGTAAATATGTAAATCTCCGAACGTGTGCACAAAAGATCGAGCTTCATACCCACAAACCTGAGCAATCATCATGGTGAGGAGGGCGTATGAGGCGATATTAAAGGGAACCCCTAAAAACAAATCTGCACTTCGTTGATAAAGCTGACAAGACAGGCCTGGGCGCTCGCTCTCCGGATCATGCACGTAAAACTGAAAGAGCAAGTGACATGGTGGAAGTGCCATTTCAGGCACGTAGGCTACATTCCACGAGTTCACAAGATGACGGCGGGAATACGGATTATTCTTGAGCGACTCAATCAGCTCAGAAATTTGGTCAATGGCTTCTCCGTTAGGCGATGGCCAAGAGCGCCATTGCTTTCCGTACACGGGACCTAATTCCCCTTTTTCGTCTGCCCATTCATCCCAAATCCGGACATTATGTTCTTTCAAATACGCAATATTTGTCTCCCCTTTAAGAAACCACAATAATTCATGAATGATAGACTTCATGTGCAACTTCTTCGTCGTCACACAGGGGAACCCCTCACGTAAATCATAACGATTTTGATATCCAAAGACGGAAGTTGTCCCTGTCCCTGTTCGATCTTTACGGTGTTCTCCATGCTCGAGAACGTGGCGAGCCATATCGAGATATTCTTTCATCCAATAAGATTTGCTCAAATTTCATGAGAAAGCAAACCCCATGTCATGAATATTTTCTCGGATCGATTATGGGGAAGTTTGCATCGGACTCACTTGATCTAATCCGCGCGCTGGAACCCATCAAAAATCAGCTTAAGTTCGCCCTCCTCATCCGCTTGTTCGAGGTTGATCATGAAACTTGCCGACCAGAGGAGCTCCAATTCTGGATCACACAACGTTTGCGTGATATGGAGTAAGCGTGCACCATCATCTGTGGTTGCCTCTCGCAGATGGTGATGCTTCTTGTTTCTCGCCTCTGGGTCCATACGATACGGAGCATAATCGTCCAAATAATCATCGATCGTATTCTCAAAGTGACTGATCTCCCATCGCGCACCATTACTAGCTGCTGGAAGAATGAGCTCAAAACATTGCTCCCAATGCTCATCTCGAAAGGCTTTCAGAAAGCTCAATACTGCGCGATGCACGGCCGTCGCGAACTCTGCCCTCCTACGGCTGAAAGGCACCGTTTTACGCTCAGCTAACTTGGCCTCACGCTCTTGCTCAGGGTCGTAGTCAGGATCATTCAGGGTTTTCCATTCGTCTACGAGCGAAGAATCTGTGGATTCAAGAATATCATTGATAAACTCTTCCGCCTCCAGCACCTCTGGTGTTTTAGCTGCTGCGGGAACAGTCTGGGTCAGCACCTTATACACCTCCGATAAATGACGCAGGAGCACACCCTCAGTCCGCTCCAACTTACAGTTACGAATGTAATCCGGGAAGTCGATAAAGTCTTCGAACATCTCACGCACGATTGATTTCGGACGAATACTATGCTCCTTCAGCCATGGGTTTTTACCGATGAACTCATTATAGGTGTCGTAGATAAAATCCTTGCCGGGCTTCGGGTATTCGACCTCTTCCAGACGCTCCATACGTTCCTCATAGCTCACCCCCTCATCCTTCATTTCCTGAAAGAGCACATCGCGCTCGCGCTTCGTCTGTGCTCGTAGAATCACCTGAGGGTCTTCCAAAATCGCCTCGATGCAAGAGAGGAGTTGCAGGGAGTAATCTATCGCTTCCTTATCAAGCAGTGGAATCACCTCTAGCAGCCACAGCCCTAGTGATTGGTTGAGCGAAAAATCTTCAGGCAACTCCATATTGGGTTTCAGCTTCTGCCCTTCGAACTCACGCTCACTCGGAGGAATGATCGACATAACCTTCGATTCCACCAGCCCTCGAAAAAGCTTAAACGCGTGCTTACTTTGCTTACGCTTGTTGACCTCGGTTTCATGGCAATCTGCGATCATTTTTTTCAGTGCGGCACATCCATCCTCACCCTCGCGAGATAGGACATTGAGTAGCATGCTCTGGCGTAAGCGGAAGGAAGAGACCAGTGGTTCCGGGGGCGAGTCAATGAGCTTACGATACGTGTCCTCATTCCACGCGACATACCCAAACTCAGGCGCGGGCCTCTTCGGCTGAGACTTCACCTTTTTTCCTTTTGCCGCTTTTTCGGCCGCCTTTTTCTTTGCAACCAAGTTTTCGATTTCGTGCGCAGGCGCCTGCGCAATAACATAGCCAATATCATCAAAACCACGCCGCCCAGCTCGCCCACAAATCTGCTTAAAGTCACGCACCGTCAGGATCTTCGTTTTCTCTCCATCATACTTACACAATTGCGTAAACAAAACCGTCCGAATGGGAACGTTCACTCCCACGCCAAGTGTGTCAGTGCCACAAATCACCTTCAGCACCCCTTTCTGTGCCAGCTTTTCGATCAAGATCCGATACTTCGGCAATAGGCCCGCATGATGCACCCCGATTCCACTAGATAACAACCGGCGTAGATCCTTCCCGTAAGGAGAAGAGAATTTCACCCCAATCAGCGCCTCCGTGAGTTCTGCACGTTCCTCTTTAGTCAGAAAATTACGCGAGACAAGGTTGTTTGCGCTTTGAGCGGTCGAATTCTGCGTAAAGTGCACGAGATAAATGGGTGCCTTGTCCGCCTCTACCAGTTGCGCGACATTCTCCTCTAAAGGCGTTTCTGAGTAATCAAACTCCAAGGGGACGGGGCGTTGATCAGACTGCACCAGCACCGTTTCTACCCCTGTCAGCTTAGTCAACTCGCGTTCAAAGAGCGAGGTCTCTCCAATCGTCGCCGACATGAGACAGAATCGTGTTTGTGGAAGAGACAGAAGTGGAATCTGCCAAGAAATCCCCCGCTCCCTATCCGAGTAATAATGGAACTCATCCATAATCAGGTCATCAATCTTTGCCAAGTGCCCTTCCCTCAGGGCCATGTTCGCCACGACCTCCGCCGTGCAACATATAATAGGAGCGTCTGCATTCACAGAAGCGTCGCCCGTCACCAGCCCCACATGCTCCGCCCCAAAGGTCTTACACAAAGACAAGAATTTCTCATTCGCCAGTGCCTTGATCGGCACCGTGTAATACGTCGTCCGTCCTGTGCAGAGCCCGCGATAATGCACTGCGAGGGCTACGAGAGATTTCCCCGATCCCGTGGGGGTATTCAAAATCACGTTTTTGTCCGAGAAGAGCTCCAGAATCGCTTCCTCCTGATGGTCATAAGGTTCGATCCCAGTCTCTTCTAACCATTTGAAAAATTGCTCCATCGCCTCCTCAGAGGTCGTCGGGGAATCAGGAATAGTAATCGTGCTCACGGTCTTAACTTAGTAAAACACGATCCAGAAGAAAACAACTGTTCTCTCTATTTCCTTACCTCCTCCCCATGCAGGCAGGTCTTGAAAAGTCTCGAATGCGTTTATCCCATCTCCTTCTCCGCAATCAGTTGCGCAAGCTTATCCCACTCCTCTTCTACCACGATGTATCCAACGCAGCGTTCTGATCCACAACGGCAAGGGTGATCCTCATAAGTATCAGCCTCAAACCCGTAGTTAAAGACGAGTTCCTCCCCCTTCTTGATATCACGCAGAGCATAGACGTAAATCTGATCTTCCTCTACCCAGCTCTCACAGTTGGGCGCACAAGAGTGATTAATGAGCCGCGCTGTATTCCACTCAAAGCCACCGTCGATATCCCACTCCTCATCAAGGGTGAAAATAAAGACTCCAGCCTCCCCTGTTTCCTTCGCCCGATCCATCTGCGCCCAAGCGCGACGTTCACTCTCTTCCTTATCGATGTGCTCACCCAGATACTCCATAATGCGCGTCTCATTAGGGATATCCTTAGCCGCAAACACGCCACTCCCATGAATCTCAGAATGGCGGACCTCGACCCACTCACTATGAGCACGGTCCTTAATCGAATCGAAATCTATCTCTGGCGTAGGCATAAAAAAGCTCCGATCACCTGAGGCAATCGGAGCGCTTTGAAAAGGAAAATCTCTACAGATTACGCCTCTTTCTTCTTGAAGCAAAGAATCCCATAAAGACTAATTACGATGAAACAAAGCACTGGAAGGTAGAAGGATCCTCGAGTAGCACTAACCCCCATAAAGCCATCCATGTCCATGATCTGAGCTTGGAGACGAGGCATAACAGCACCACCAACAATCGCAAGAATCAGACCTGCTGAGCCGAGCTTAGCGTCACTACCTGTTCCACCGAGAGCAAGACCATAGATCGTTGGGAACATCACTGACATGAAGACTGAGACAAGCACAAGACTGTAGAGTCCGGTCATACCTTGGAGGTGAATCGCGCCGAGAGTCGCTAAAACCGCGGCAATACTGAGGACTAAGAGAAGAGCCCCGGGCGAAACGAACTTAAGAACCGCTGTAAAGAGGAAGCGACACGTAAGGAAGAGAACCATCGCTGCAATATTGTGGTTCTGCGCAGTCGCCTTATCAATTCCCAGCTCGTTTTCCGCATATTGAATAATGAAAGTCCAGACCATGATTTGAGCTCCAACGTAGAAGATCTGTGCAATCACACCACCGACGTAACGTGGGTTACCTAGAAGACGTCCGAGCACTTTGCCAAATGGGTCCTCAGCTTGGTCATCCTGCTTAGCCGTATCCGGCATCTTCATAAAGAGGAAGACTAGGAACATCACGACAACAACACACCCAATGACAACATAAGGCATAGAAACCGTTTTAAGGTCTGTCTTTTGGAATTCAGCATGACTCTGACCTTGGTATGTAGGGATTACTCCATTCTTGAAATCAGCCAGTGCCGTATTCACATCTCCCGCGTCAGAAAGGCCTGCAACGTAGGAGAGGACATTGGCATCTCCCTTAACCTCACGCGGTTTAGATTTAAGGAAAGGAAGGATTTTGTGCTCCGATACTTTAGCAACTGCTGGATTCTTGTCAGCAAGCGCAGTCCCGACGTCAGCTTTAAAATCTTCCACCTGAATCGTAGAGAGAATCACAGTTCCTGCGATGATCATTCCAGTGATAGATCCGATCGGGTTGAAAGCCTGAGCAAGGTTAAGACGAAGAGTAGAGGTTTTCGAATCACCCATTGAGAGAATATATGGGTTTGCCGTTGTCTCAAGGAATGCCAGCCCAAACGTAATAACGTAAAGCGAGACAATAAAGAGATTAAAGTTAGCTCCGGCAGCAGCAGGAATAGAAATAAAAGCTCCAATCGCATATAACCCCAAGCCAATGAGAATCCCAGTTTTGTAGGAAAACTTACGGATAAAGAGAGCGGCGGGAATAGCCATAGTGGCATATCCTCCATAGAATGCCATTTGCACCCATGTACTTTGCTTATTATCGATAACGAATACGTCTTTGAATACCGCTACAAGTGGGTTAGTGATATCATTGGCGAATCCCCAAAGCGCGAAAAGCGTGGTTACGAGGATGAAGGGAAGGATAAACTTCTTTGGTACTACCGCTGGTTTTGAATCTGACATTGGATTGTGTGTTATGTTCCTACGATTTTATGAATTGAAAAATCATAGATGAATAATGATTAAACAATGGTGCAAGACGATGACAAGAACTTTCTCAACACCGAGCGAACCGATTTACATATCAATTCAAGATTATGTGTAACGTGCAAAATTACGAATTTTATTAAACTTTACAAAGCACGCTTCGCGAGATTTTCCGCGGTGGCGATCAGATATTTTTCGGCATTGGCGATCAGGTCAGCCAGAGGAAGTGCCATCTCTGCTAGGCACGCATGGTCACGAAAGTAAGGAGCCCAATCCACAGACTCATCCATCCCACCCGCAATCGCTAGGCACGGTTTACCTAAGTCACGTGCCAACTTCGCTACTCCGATCGGACCTTTTCCCGCTAAACTCTGAGTGTCCAGTTTCCCCTCGCCCGTGATAATCAAATCCGCTCGCTCAACTTGCGCCTTTAGCTGAATCGCATCTGCGACCAGGTCAAAACCAGAAACAAGCTGCGCCCCCGCAAAAGTCAAGAGTCCAAAGCCCATCCCACCTGCAGCGCCTGCCCCAGGGAATTCTGCCTGATCCGCACCAGCAAGTTCACTGAGCTGCTCTAGATACTTATCGAGAACAGTTACTTGCTCTGGACTCGCTCCCTTTTGTGGACCAAAAATGGCTGAAGCTCCCTCCTCACCACAAAGTGGATTATTCACATCGCACGCCACCGTTATTGACTTCAGTTGAATTCGCGGAGATCGATCAATTCGCGTCACTTTGTCCAACCAACGCGGAGACATACGCTCCACGATCAAGGTTTCATCGGCATAGAACTGCACGCCGAGAGCCTGCGCCATGCCAGTACCGCCATCATTCGTCGCGCTGCCACCGAGCCCGAGATAAATATGCTCTATCTCCGCGATTTCCAAGGCCGCCTTGATTAGCTGCCCCGTTCCATAGCTTGAAGCCGACATGATATCACGCTCGCCATCTGCAATCCTCCACAGCCCAGAAGCCGCGGACATCTCGATCACCGCCGCCTTGGCATGATCACCGTGCGGAATCAGCCCCCATTCTGCAGAAACTTCTCGGCCTAGAGCGTCCTCTACCCTACTGGTGCGAATCTCCCCCCCAGCAGCTTTGACCAAAGCCTGCACGAATCCCTCGCCCCCATCAGCAATGACACAATTCGCATATCTAGCCTCCGGGAAGACACGCGCAAACCCTGTTTTCACAGCCTCATTAACTTCGTGAGCACTGAGAGATCCCTTGAATTTATCACAAGCCAGAAGAATATTCATAGCGCCTTGTAACAGTGCAAAAAAAATATTCCATAGTTTTCTTGCATAACCAAAATCCCTTGTTTAATACTTTTCGCCCAACGCGGAGGGTTGGCAGAGCGGTTGAATGCACCGGTCTTGAAAACCGGCATAGGTTTACCCCTATCCAGGGTTCGAATCCCTGACCCTCCGCCACTTTTTCATTAACCCTCGGTTCAACTTGTTTGACTGAGGGTTAATAGTTTACTTAGCAGAGCATTACGCCCATGCGTGGATCAACGTATAATGCATAAACAGGATTAACTGTTGAAAATAAACGAGCTAGCGCATGAATAAAGAATCAAAAAAGAAGCGCCAATATAACTACTCACGCTCTTATCCAATCCTCGATCTTCACCTTTGGGATACGGCGCAGGTGCTTGCTGTTTCCTGTGACGAGAGTGAGTCGTAAAGCACGTGATATCGAACCGATCCAGAGGTCTGCATCTGGAATAAGCTGCCCTTCCCGCTTAAACTGCGCCTTAAATGCCCCGAAGAATTGCGCCCCATGTTTACCAATCGGGACGACTTTCATCGTTCGCAGAAAGGCATCTACCTGTCGCTTATTATGCGCTGGATCCTTCGAATTTGCAGCTCCGAAGTAGAGCTCGCTCGCGGTAATTTCACTCGTCACCACCTCTAGGTAACACCCGCGACGCCGACGAATCACCTGCTCATTCCCACGTAAAATCTCAATACACGTGTCTGTATCTAATAAATACCCCTTCATCTCACTTTAAACACCGTAATCTAGAGGGAAAGGTCTTCATCACGCCCCAAAGAACGCACACTATATATTTCTGCGATTTCGTCTTCTATCGATGAATCCGAGATCCAGCCACCCCCGATCTTTTCCCACTCATCCGCGATAATCCCAGCATCTTCCCTCACGCAACCTTCAGTTATGTGGGCGACTTCAGCATCCGCAGCCAAGCTCTTTTTAAGGCGATACATAATCTCCCCACTCACACTGCGATGGTTCTCCTTCGCTATCGAACGGAAGGACTCCATCATCTCATCTGGGATAGATTTTAATGTTATTGCAACACTCATGGTTATTTTTTACTCCAAAAGTAACCTTTTTGCAACCTGAAAACTGTAATATCTTGGCCTCGATCATCTAGCTAGGGGAATTGCTTCGCGTTACTTTCTCAATAAACGGAGAGGTCATCGCACGCAGTAAGGCGCTGTAATTCAGTTGAAATGACATGAGATGCCCTACTTGGATCGAGCCATGACCTTTAGTAATTTGCACAACGAGGTGGTCGCTACTGGCAGATAATATCTCGATTCCTTTGGGAGGGATAAGGCCTTCATGATCGATGTCTTGCCTCCCGATCGCTAAAATCGCTTGCGTAATCTCGCCTTGATTCTGGGCCACCTTCTCTTCTCCAAAGGCGGATTGTGCCAGATTCCCCCATGGCTCGGACGGCTTCCGGTTAAGCTCAATCACTTCTGCAATGAGGGTGAAAGCATCGGTATAAAGCCCTTCAATCACCTGACGATGCAGTGGTTCACAACCGAGTAACATTGATTCCCCCAAGCGTAAATTATTCACCCTGCCTAGGCGGGTTGAATCGAGCGCCCATTCCAGATTCGCCGAATTCCCTCCTGAAACGGTTTTCATCACGAATCCAAACTTCGCATCTAAGGAATCTGCGAGAGTAGAGAGCTGACCCATATTATCATTACCTGGGGAAACCCCACTCCTACAGGCTAGGTTCGTCCCAATCCCCGTGAAGGTGATGTGCTCTAAGCATAAGGTATCGCGAACGATTCCCTCCAGTAAATCCGGCATAATCCCTTCGCGCAGATCTCCCAGCTCCACCATCAGTAAGACCTTGTGCATGCAGTCTGCCTTTTTAGCTTCGACCGAGAGCCTACGCAGCACCTGAATCTCGGTGTTAAAACTCGTACTAACAATGCGCACCACTTGAGGAACTTGACTGATCATGGGAGTTCGAATCAGTGACATTGGCAAATCAACCCCAGCGCTCTGCATCTCATGCATATTCTCTACTCTGGAATCTCCTAACCCACAGACCCCAGCGCGAATCCATGACTTGGCGATTTCTGGCATCCCCAGTGTCGCCTTTGTCACGCCAGTAACAGATATCCCCCTCTCACCCAGTCGAGCAACTAACTGGGCAGCATTATGAAAAACCTTATCAAGATCGATTTCTAAGCGCGGGAAGTGATCCTCACTCATTATGAGCGCCACCTTCTAAGTGAGGGAAAGCGGAAATCACCATCTGCACCAGATACTTGGAAGACTTTTTCAGGGCGTCTGTGACAGGGATTTTTAGTTCCCCCGTGTAATCCTGAATTCTCAGCTCGAGCTCCTCATCACTCATATGTTCATGGTTCAGTGTTAAGCCGATGACCTTAGTCTTCGAGAACGTCTCGATGAGATTGATCTCTGACTCGGGACTTGGCATTTGCATGTGATCAAAGTCACACCGTGACTTACGAGCGGGAGCATGCTGTAAGATCACCCCTTGCGGACAGCTACCGCGCAGAATAAAGCTAGAAGTCGAATACGCGGGGTGACTCAGCGCCCCCTGCCCTTCGATCAAGATAACTTGTGGGTTCTCCGTCTCATACGCCTTAATAATTTCGCCTTCTAACTCCCCCGCACAGAACTGAGAAGGAACCGCATCTAGAGCCATTCCATACTTAGCACCTTGCATTAGTCCCGTCTGTCCAGTTCCGACCAGAATTGTCTTTATCCCTTTCGCATTTAAGGCCTTAGCGAGAATGCTCGCCGTGGTGCGTTTGCCAATCGCACAATCCGTGCCCATGACAGCAATCCGTACGCAGTCGATCTCTTCCACTCTGCCGCTAAATACCCTCAGATCTTTCTTTTCTGGAGGTTGCCTCACGTCTCGAATCGTGGTCTTGGCCTTTTCGCTGGCTTCCCTAAATTCAGGATCATCATTCAGGAACTCATGTAGACCGTTCACTAGATTCATCCCATACTTGATCGCACGGAGCATGACGCGCCGTTGCGCGGGTAAGAGCTCTCCAGTCGATGGTGCGATCCCGAAGATGAAGTAATCTGGTAGCTTCCCTAAATGTGCTAAGGTCGTCCCTAAGTCATTGTAAACCGGAATTCCATTTGGATGATCATCTAGCACCTCTCCCGAGTCTTTGCCGCTGTGAGAACTATCAATCACCGCTAGGATTTTATATTTCTCTGAGTGACGAACAAGCCCATTGGCTGTTTTACCGTCGATCTGTCCGAAATACCCCTCGCAGTAAACAATGGCGGTTTCTGCTTTAACGACTGGAACGGGTTCTAGAGTATCTAAGCTTTGGTCGAAAAAGGTGACGCCCGGAGCTGCTGTGTATGTATTCATATTGATTTTCCAAACAAATTTAAAAAATCTAATTGAGGGTCCGTCAGGAAATAACGCCTGATTCTGTAAAAGAACCGCCAACAAATAAAAATTGGTAAGAGCATAGTATTACATGCTTTTTCCCAATAGATAGTTAAATCCCATTTAGTTTTCAGGCTCCGCCTTATCTCGCTGAGTAGGCACAAACATTTCTTTCAGCGTCGTAATGGCTGGATCCACCGTCTCAGGCGCCATATGCATCGCGAAGGGCTCAATTTCCTCATGCCGCTTTAGTGTCGTGAATTTCCAGTAAAGAAAGCCTCTGAAAAACTTATTAGCAGGCTGATTTACAGCATGCCTTAACGCCTGCAGACAATATAACCTTTCTGTGAAATTATGAGGCTGCGTAGACCATTCGATAAGCCGAGGTTCTCCATCAGATTTCACAATCGACTTTCCTACATAGGACCACGGCTCCACACTGGAGTTTTCCTTATAGGTATAGCCTAACTCTGTAAAAATAAGAGGTTGATCAGGTGTCTCATTGCGTTCTTTAAACTGACGAATATCATGAAAGTTCGAGATCCACGCCTGATCTAAGGTATCTTGAAGCTCCTTGCTCGGTAGTGGCGAGAGATCTTTCCTCAGCTGAAAATACGCATTGATCCCCATGATATCGAGCAACTTCCAGAGCGAATTATTCTGATACGTATCAAAGTTAGCCGCATAAGTAAGTTTACCAGAAAAAATCTCACGCACTCCTGCGATAGTTTCCTCCCACAGCGTGTAAAGAAGAGCTCTTCGCTCCTGCACGCGTGTTACACTCGTGAATGGATCTGCCTTATAATACGTTTCCGCCGCCCACTCGAGATATGCTTCACTAGTCGCTAAGACGACCTCATAATGGCTTTTGAGTATGTCTTGGCTCCCTGCCGCTAACATCACCTTTTCTGGGTAACTTTCATACCAATCCGTAAAACTCTTAATCTCCTTCATAACCGCCTCTGCCTCGGCATGCACCGTATGCGTCAGTGCCTTTAACTCACTCCCGACCCCGAAGACATCTACACCCTCTTCTTCCGCAACACGCGCCCATTGGAACAGATACCTTTGATAGTTCTTGAACCATACCCTCAAGTCTTCATCCGTCCTTGGCATAATCATTCCGTGCCACAGATTTTGATTCTCTGGGAATTTACTATCAAGCGCTACTCTGGGGATAAAAACCACCTTCAACCCCGCGGCCTTAGCAGCCTTGATCTCTGCCACTAATCCAGGATCTTCTTGATTAAAATACAACTCGGATGAATTCCACACCCCATGGTTCGCATACACAGTCGCAGAGACCGTATTCATCCAATGATGTTTGAGCGAAGACACCCATTTCTCATGATCAGGCTCATTCACTTGGATCCCTCCTAGGTAATATTCGCTCTCCTCAGCTATCGCGTCTGCACCAAAGACGATGAACAAAACTCCCCAAACGATAGACTTAAGCATAAGCCTTGGTAACAAAGAACCCGCTACAGAAAAGAAATTATTAGTGAATCCACCATTTAAAACAAACGCAACTGATCATCACTCTCGCTCTTCTTCCGCCGTTTCGTGACCTTACGCGATCCATGTTTCTCTAATACTTTTCGGCTTTCCGAACGCCCCTTTTCGCTCCCCCTGATCGCATAGACTTGATCTTTCATCCGCTTAGATTCCATCTTAAAGTCAATAATAGGACGCGGGTAATCTCCCAGAGTCACCTTTTCATAATTGATGATTTCAGCAGCCGTAAAGGCCAGCAACTCAGGAATCCACTTTTTGATAAAAACACACTCAGGGTCTTGATCTAGAATCTGCTTAACGGGGCTGTAAACCCGGATCGTATTAATCCCGACGATTCCCGCCTGCATTTGTAACTGGGAGAGATGAATCCCCGGCTCATAGTCCAGAAACACCCGCGCTAGATGAGGGTGAATCGCACGCCAATCTAGGTGCAGCCCAAAGCACGCGAAACTGACCACCATCGACCGCATCCGGAAATTCATGAACCCCGTCGCGTTAAGGCACCGCATACACGCATCGATCATGGGAAAACCTGTTCGCCCCTCTTGCCACGCCTTTAGCTTGTGAGGGTCGTTTTCGTATCGCAGTTGGTGATACGCCTTATTAATAGGTTCATATTCCATCCGCGGGCACGACTCTAACCGCTGGATGAAGTGGTCATGCCAGTGTAACCGTGACTCAAAGGCACGTAAACTCCGCGTCCACCGCTTAGTATCATCTGTCGATTTCAGCGCCTTATTCTCTGCTCGTCGTTGATACGTCCTCTGAAAGACATAGCGCAGGCTGATCGTCCCCCAAGCCAGATGGGGCGAGAGCCGCGAACCCGCTCTAAACGCCGTATTGGGCGAGGAAATCCCACCCGAATACCACTTCCCTCTCTGCGTCAGAAAACTCTCCAAATCGCGATGCGCCTGCGTCTCAGAGACCCATTGTAGAGTATCCCACTGAATTTCCCGATGTGCATCCAAATCAAAAAACTCACCCACTGTTGGCATCACCCGCGTCTCACACAGCGCCCGAAAATAACTCGGAAACTTCAAGTCATCCGGAACTGGCAGCGGCGCAGATTCCAGCAAGCGCTCCCGAATAATAGGCTGGCGATCCTCCCGCTGCTTTAGACGCCGCACCACCCCATTCTGCGGAACCTCACGCCACACCACTTGATGCTCCCGACACCATTCCGCCAGTTCCAGATCCCGTTGATACGTCCAGCCATTCCCAGTTTCTTCATGAGAGTAAATTGCCGTAAATCCCCACTCCTTCCGAATATTCGTCAACACCTTCCGTAGCTCCCCCTTGGAGACCAGCACCTCTCCGCCCAGTGCACGACACCGCTCCTGTAAATCCCCGAGCGCCTGCGTCCATGCCCGCACATGCATTGGTGATACATCAGGCTGCGCGATGTAATCCCGCTCAAACACAAAAAGCGGCAACACCTCATCATGCGCCGCCAAACACTGCACTAGTGCCGCATTATCAAGAAGGCGAAAGTCCCGCTTAATCCACCAAATCGCCCTCTTCATAAAAACCCCTCTGCACCCCGTAAGCTACTCTCAAAATCAGCTCTCGCAATCGGAAACTTGAATTGATTTTTTGCCACTTACTCAATCTGTGGTTTGTTGTCGCAATGCCTCATCCCGCCTTCATTCAGACTGATCACCGTCCTTGGCCATTACCCAAAAAACCTTGGATCATGAAACAATCTTGGCATGACCTCCTCTTTCTGCACTGGCAGGTCGATATTCGTGAGTTGGAGGCCTTGATTCCCAAGGAACTTGAAATTGATACCTTTCAGGGCTACGCCCACATAGGGCTCGTGCCCTTCGACATGCGAGGCGTTACCGCGCGAGGATGCCCAGCACCGAGATTTATGTGCGATTTCCCCGAGTTCAATGTCCGCACCTATGTGATCAAAGATGGAAAACCAGGCGTATGGTTCTTCTCGCTCGACATCACAAACAGCCTCGCCGTCTGGGCCGCGCAGACTTTCTTTAATCTCCCTTACCGAAAGGCCAGCATTTCTTACCGTAATGAGGACGGTGCCATTTCTTACACTTCCACCTACTCTCCGCAAGAATCCTTCCGCGCACAATACCAAGCCACTAAGCGATCTATTACACAGAAAGATAGCTTCGCAGATTGGGCCACAGAGCGCTACTGTCTCTACACGCAAGATAAGCGAGGAAACCTCTACCGAGGCGAAATTCAACACCCCCAATGGTCGCTCTGGGAGGTAGAATGTGAGATTACTGAGAATACTATGCTGGATCGTTTCACCTTAGGAGAAATGCAAACACCCCTCATGGCGAAGGAGATTGATGTCGTCGTCTTTCCCTTAGAAAAAGTGAGCTGATGAATAAACGAAAAATCTCCTGCAAAATCAGCAAGATGAGCTATCCTTCTCCATGACACAGGACGAGATCAGCAAAATCATCCGCATGGCTTGGGAGGATCGCACCACCTTCGAGGACATCTATAAGCGCACGGGACTCACCGAGGCCGAGGTCATCAAAATCATGCGCGCCAACCTGAAACTCAAAAGCTTTCGGCTCTGGCGTAAACGCGTCTCAGGGCGCACCACCAAGCACGGTAAAAAATTCCGCCGCGAACTCACTGCTCAAAAAAGTGGCCGCCGCGCCATCCGAGCCCATGAGGTCGAGGATTGATTTTGTTCTAATGGGGTAGCGCACGCTTGCTCTCACACAGACTCTCCAAATTACTAAAATCAACCGATCTGTTACAATCGGGGGAGATTCACACACCCATCTTCTACTTACTAGAGGAAAGTCACTTTCTATTGATGTTAAATAATTCTAATTTTTCGATATTTTTACTGAACAAAATGTAGCTTCGTACTCTAGCATAGTAACAAAACCATCATTGATTTTCAATGCATTAATAGGTAATGAATCTTTGATTTCATCGTATCTCAATACCATCTTATCGATCTCTATAATAAAACTTTTGCCGTAAGAAATACCATCTGAAGCATCATAAAATCTACTCTGATCTACGAAGATAATATTATCAGAATTTATCTTGATCACCTTGAAAGGCGAAACCCTCATAAATAGAAACCCTTTTTTCTCCACCATATAGTCTACCTTTCTAGTAAGCAGATATACTGAAAGAACAACAGGCAAGAAACTCACATAAAGCCCTGGGTTACGTGAATTAAAACCTTCGTCTCTGAGAGCTAAAGTAAAAAGAATAACCCCAAAACTCATAATCAAGATCTTATATAACCAATGTATATGTATTGCTTTAATGCCCAGTCCCATCACCTGTGATTGTTATATAACCTAACCCAACAAAAAAATGAAAGCAGTTTTCCGGGTAAGGTTCAAGATTTTGGGTGCTCAGCGGTCGCGCTGTAGATTGAGACGTCTATGCGTTCGTGTATTTACTCTCCTTTCTTCGATTTCCACATCGGCACTTTTCGCAGTAACGCCACGCGCCCGAGAGCATGCGCTGCTACTGGAGCGGTGAGGTAGAAGAAGAAAATGATCAGCCCCGATTGTATGAAAACGCGTAGGGTTGGAATCGCAATACAAAGCGCGATTAAAGACAAGGCCACGCCGAAAGCTCCCGCCTTCGTCGCGGCATGGAGACGACAGTAGAAGTCCGGCATTCTTAGGACGCCAAGAGCCGCGAGGAGGCTAAAGAAACAGCCAGCGAGAATAAATAAACTGATCAGGATGGTCATGAGGATTTGTTTTCGAGGTATTTTGAAAAAGCCACAGTGGCTAGGAACGCGATCACGGCAATGGCGGTGGAGACATCGAGAAAGGAGACGAAACCACTCTTAAGGACTAAGATGACGCATTGCACCATGATAAGCGCCGCGAAGAGGTCGAGCGCACTGATCCGATCCACGATCGATGGACCGCGCACAATTCGGATAAAGGTGAGCACCATCGCGAGCGCGATCATTAGTTGTGCAATGAAGAGCACGGGAGCTGGCAGCATGACAAGATCAGAATACATGGCGGATTTTCTTGAGGTAGGTGTTGTAAATAAGATCTTCCTGCTCTGAGGGATTACTCCCCGCATACATGGCATGAATGATGAGTTCTTGAGTCTCTGGGTCGTAATCTGCACACAATGTCCCGGGCGTCATTGTAATGAGGTTATTAGCAGCGCACAGTTGACGGTTCGATAAGCCTGAGGCATCGATTCGAAGCATCGCGGGTTCCATCAAGTGCTGTGGAGTGAGGATGTCCGCCGCGACTTTTAAGTTCGAGAAGAGCACCTCCTTGAGATAGAAGAGCGCGAGGTCGAGAATGGGAATGAGGCGTTTCATTAGTTCAGTAAGGCGTTGATGTAAAAGCTAGGATTCAGGAGCTGCGCGCTCGTGCTCTCGGCATAGGAGAAGAGGGTATTCCCGAAGAAACTGAGGTAGAGCGTAATCAGAGCGAGCACCACACAGGGCAACACGGAGGAATAAGTCAGCGAGTTCCAATGGGGCGGACTCTCCACCTCTGACTTTTTCCAAAAGGCCTCGGCCCAGATCTTGGTCATCGAGAAGAGAGTAAAGACTCCCACGAAGAGGGCTGCACCGACCAACCAAAAATGATTCGCCTCGAGCCCCGCGCGAATCACCCCAAACTTCGCCCAGAATCCTGAGAACGGTGGAATCCCCCCCAGCGAGAAGGCGGGAATGAAAAACAAGAGCGAAAAGGCCGGCGACCACTTAAAGAGTCCGCCGAGTTTTTTCAAGTCGCTAGTGCCGTAAATTCGCTCGATCAATCCGCCGATCAGGAACAGGTTCGTCTTCACCACGATGTGGTGAATGGTGTAAAAAATCGCGCCCGCAATCGCCAACGGAGTCCCGATCGCTAACCCCATCACAATGTATCCAATCTGGCTAATGATGTGGAAGGAGAGGATTTTCTTAATGTCATACTGGCAGGCCGCCCCGAAGACACCGAAGATCATGGTGCAGGCAGATACAACAATGAGCACGTCTTGAATAAGATCAAACTGCGTCTGAAACAATAATGTATAAGAGCGGATCAGAGCATACACCCCAACTTTCGTTAGGAGCCCCGCGAAGAGTGCTGAAATCGCAATGTTCGGCGTGTGGTAGGAGGCGGGTAGCCAGAAGAAGAAGGGAAAGAGCGCTGACTTAATCCCAAAGGCTACGAAGAGTAACATCGCGCTACTGTTGATCAGAAAAGCGTCCTCCACATCAACCATCTTCGCGGCGATGTCAGCCATATTGAGCGTACCGAGCTTTCCGTAGAGGAGCCCGATGCCGCATAGGAAAAGGATCGAAGACAGCAGGTTAATCACGAGATACTTCACCCCTCCCTCCAGCTGTGCCTTTTCACCCCCCATCGTAATGAGAACGAAGGAGGCAATGAGCATAACCTCGAACCAGACGTAGAGATTGAATAAATCCCCCGTCAAGAAAGAGCCGTTCACCCCCATGAGGAGCAAGTTCACAATGGCATAGAAGTGCTTCTGCTTTAAGGCCTTACTGATATCGCTCAGCGCATAGAACTGCACCGCGAGTGAAATCACGGCTGTGATCAGGACCATGATAGCTGCCATCAAGTCTGCTACAATGCTAATCCCAAAAGGTGCCTGCCAGTTTCCGATCTGGACAGCGATGATCTCCGCCGCCACGACCTCAGTCAACATCCAGACTGCCACTCCCAGCTGCAGAAAAGCGCCCAGAATACTTAGGGTCGAGGAGAGCGAAGTTTTCTTCACCAGCAGGCAGAGAACTCCGATCAAAAATGGAATAAGTATAGGAAGAACAATCATGAAACTTTATCGGTATTGTTGAAGGCGTTGATGTCGTCGCTTTTGAGCGCTTTCTGCGCCTTCATGAGCAGGGAAATCGAAAAAATGATGAGCCCGAAACCAATCACGATCGCGGTCAATACTAAGGCTTGCGGAATAGGATCGGCGACGTCAGTAGCCTTAGTCGAAGCATCCACAAAGACCGGCACACTTTCGCGCAGACCACCCGAAGAGAAGACCAGCATATTTGCGGCTTGCCCGAGCAAAATGATGCCCAGAATAAGCTTTACTAAACTGCGGCGCAGAATTCCATAGATCCCTCCCGCAAAGAGAACTCCGATAACGATGGCAATAGCGATTTCCATTAGGGTAATTAGTATTTATAGGTTCCGAGAGAATAGGCGCACTTGGTGGTAAATCCGATGACCGCGAAGAAGACGCCGATATCAAAGAGAAATGGCGTGCCGAGTTTTACTTTTCCGAGGAGTGGTAGGTAGAAGGTCTCCATCCAGCGCGCGGTCATGAATGGCTCGCCACCACCGAGCGCGAAGATACCACTAAAAGTCGCGAGCAAGAGCCCTCCCGCCATTAGTTGCTCTGGGGAAACCCGTAAACGACGCAGGGCCTGCTCCCAGTCCGAGGTCAACGCATGCAACATCACCGCCGAGGCCGCTAAAAGCCCACCGATGAAGCCACCACCTGGCAAATTATGCCCGCGATAAAGCGAGATCACAGCCAGTGCGATCAGCAGTGGATACACGTATTTAGTCGATAAGGAGACGATGTTCATGATTCTTCAGAGTTTTCTCCAGAGCGGAGTTGGTTCAGGAGCGCCCATACTCCGAGCGCTGCGATTGTTAAGACCGTGATTTCGCCGAGCGTATCGAGAGCGCGGAAGTCCACTAGAATGACATTCACGACATTAGCGCCCTTGCCCTCTGGGTAACTCATTTCGGTCAAGGCATTCGCAATCGGGGCGGAGAGCTCGAGTGTCTTAGATTTCAGGACGAGCAACGTCATCATCACACCGCTCGCAATCGCAAGACAGGCATCGAAGAGACGGGTTTTGTCTTCCGAGTATTTCTTATACTGCCCGATTTTGCGAATCACCCACGCGAAGACCACCACGATCAGGGTCTCCACTAAGATCTGCGTAATTGCTAAATCCGGCGCACTGTAGATCGCAAAGAAAAGCGCGACACTAAACCCGATCACTCCAAGCGCGATGAGCGAAGTCAGCTTAGACAAGCTCGTGACCGCTACGATGGTGCTGGCAATCATGATCACCACCAACGTAAGCACGATAATGTTAAAGGGCAGCTTAAGCGACACCTCAGGCATACCCGAGAGCAGACTCAGCTTCCAGCCCACTAATCCCAGCGTCGTGATGATAATGATCACCAGGTAGTTGCGCAGCGGCCCGCTTTGGAGGAGCTGCGTGCATCCCTTCGCAAGAGCTAGGAGGCCATTATGAATGCGGTCGTAAAGGGCATTGGGTGAGATTTTCTCGAAACACGGAAGGTTTAAGAAACGGAACGCAGAATTACTCGCTAAGACTACGATCACACCAAGAATAACCGTTACCCCACTCATCAGAAGTGCCTTGTTAAACCCTGTCCAGAGCGCGACCTTGATCTCCACGGGCTTGCCGACGAGCGCATCGACCGCAGCTCCCGTCAAGGGCGTCAGACTGTTCGGAATCATCCCGATTCCCAACCCAATCACCGCGAGAACAGCAGGACAGGCATACATCTCAAAGGGGATGCTTTTCGGGACGGCAGGCTCTGTATTAGGATTCTTCTTGAAAAACGGAAAGATCGCCGCCTTCACGGCGAGCGCAAAGATCATGGCATTTCCTGCGACGAGAACCCAGTCCAACCACTCCGCCGGCCAGGCATCACTCGCCTTATAGACATATTCCTTTCCGATAAACCCGTAGAAAGGCGGCAGCCCCATTTTGGAGAGCGCCGCGATTAGAGCGACAGAGGCAGTGATCGGCATATAGCGACGTAATCCTCCCAGATTACGCACATCACGGTCACCCGTAGCCTTATCCACTGCCCCTGCCACCATAAACAAGCACGCCTTATACAAGGCATGCCCCACTATGAATAGGCATAACGCCAAGAGAGCCTTTTTCGTCCCGATTCCTAAGAGCAGAATGAGGAGTCCGAGCACCGCTAAGGTCGTGCCCGCCAAAATTGCTTTCAGGTCATGCTGTTTCAACCCGAAAAATCCACCTACAAAGAGCGTCACCGCGCCCACTGACATGAGAGTGATGCTCCATAAATTCGTGCCTCCAATAATGGGGAACAACAAGCCGAGGAGAAAGACTCCTGCCTTTACCATCGTAGCGGAATGCAGGTAGGCACTAATGGGCGTTGGCGCCACCATCGCGTTTGGAAGCCAGAGGTGAAAGGGAAACTGCGCGGACTTCGTAAACGCGCCAATCGCGATCAGAGTAAAGATCGAGGGATAAAGCGCATGTGCCTTCACCGCCTCAGCGACGAGCGTGAGTTCAGTAATCTTCCAAGACCCCCCCGCGATGTAGAGCAGGATAAAACCCGCGAGTAAACACATCCCCCCGCTTCCCGTAATCAGAAGCGCCTGCAGGGCATTACGGCGCGATTCTGCTTTTTCGTGATAGAATCCTACCAACAGGTAAGACAAGATACT
>CALKLP010000335.1 GCA_937991965.1 uncultured Verrucomicrobiales bacterium | reverse complement strand
ATGAAGACAAGTCAGAGGTCAGGATTTCCACATAATGGATACCAGCGGGTATTTCAACATTTGTGAATATCCCCGTGTCACCGCTCACACTATCTGTGGCTCTCTCTGCCAGAACTACCAAATCACCCTGACAGCAATATTGAATAGCGAACAAACCACGCTCACCTGTATTTGCGTTGGTATCCGATACCACGCCCGCACGAGGCATATTTACGTAACCACTTAACTTGAGTTGATCAGTTCCGCTGGTGTCAGTTGTAGTTGATTGGCCCATACCCGTGATAAAAGCAGACTGGGAGGTGGTGGCACTGAAAGTAGGGGATATATAGCTGGCGAACGCAGCACCATTGGGGTGCTCATAACTGTTATTCACCAAAGAAAAAATTTCTGCAGGAGTTCCGTGTGGCGCAGAATTACCTCCATCGACTACGTCCTTCCACCACTCGATAGTCGTTCCGACGTCACCTTGGGGTCGAAATTTCCACAAATTCCCTACGTATTCGTAATCTTCACATTCAGGCGCTTCATCTGGCACTGGTTCACCAGATGCACAATCGACAAAAGCACCAACAATATCATAGGGGACAAGTGAAGCAGGGTCACCCGGATCAGCACTTAAGTAGTCAACACTTAGGACCTCGCCATTGCATACAGTTGTTCGCCTTGTTATATCTTGAATCCACGAAAGCGGATCAGGATCATTTTGGTTGTCACAAGCGCTAGCGAAGAAAAACTCACACGCACGATCTGGAGGGGACTCCGTCAGTGTTAGAGTTCCACACGGTTCCCAGCAGTTAGGTATTTGACCCGCTTCTGCCAAAGTGGTCCCGTCAGACAGAAACCACTTTGGGGCTTCCCCACACTCTGTACAAATCCAATACTTCTGTATTGGGCCGAGTACTGCCCCCGCTGATGTTAGATCGTATTGGCCATCTCCGTACCTAACACTCGTCTTTCTATACGCCCGCACTGGTACAGGTTGCCCGGGGCAGATCTGAAAATTAACATAACGCCAAGCCATGCCCCCTTGTACTAAGGCCTCAGCAATTGGCACGGAAGGAGCGCCGGGGAGTCCCGAAGGTGTTCCACCCGGTCCGGGATATGAACCATCGATATTATCGGGTTGGGTATTATCCACGAATCTCGGTTCAACGAACCAGAGTAATCCGGCCGAGTCCGCCGCCGCTTGAATATTGGAGGACCACTCTACTAACTGAGGTGTCCAACTGTTGGATGCCCCTGACTGTGACCACTCTAGCACGGAGCCATCTGAGAGTTCCAAGCAGTAAGTAGCCACATCATTGTAAATAGTACCGGTATTATCAATACCATAAGTCCATTCTTGAGACTCGACACATGTGGGTACTCTATCCTCACACCCGAGATCGCGGGCCTCTTCCAAAGCCGCGATCTCTAAAGGATCGGTCACAAAAGCACCATCTTTGAACCACCTATACATTTTAGAATTTGGGTCAAAAAATATCGTTGCTTTCATGATCGATCCTTATTGGTTTTGGATTATTAACTACGGACTGTACTATTGCCTAACTTAGAAGCAAACTTCGCCGACAGGAATCAAACCCACTGGGCAGTCGGTCTTCTCGTGAGTGGCAGTAACGTCGTCACCAGCAGCATTGAGCAGGAGGACGTTAATTACTTTAATTTCGGCCACTGACCCATCTGGTTTGAATGTAGTCTCCATGGTACAAACTTCCTTGCCATGCTTCTCGACAAGTGCGGGGTTCTCGTTATCGATGGGTTGTATACAATAGTCATTTGTAACGGGAGTCCTTTCGGGACAAGGTGCGACAAGTGCCGCCTCCGCATCCGTTAAGATTACACCTGTTAAACAATTTCGGAATACGATCGCCCCAGTATTTGGGTCAAATAATTTAAAAGCTTTTTGCATTTTGTTTTCCTAGTAACACATAGTTTCAAGATTAACTAAGTCTTGCTTTTCGTCGCAAGGCTCCCACGGCCCTTCATAGCCTTGGATCGGTGGTGAACCCGGTATAAAGGCCCAATATTCAAAATCATTTGGCACCCCTTCCAAAGCGGGCTTTTTACACGCGGTTACTATCCCCGTGATTTTTCTGTCATCATCGAAAATACACCCAATGAGAGTGTTATCTGACGTTAGAGGGGTTGGAATCTTGAGTTGGTCAAGTATCGCTTGCAGAAGATCCTCGATATCATCACCTGCCCCAAGCGATCCTGAATTGCTAGACTTTCCACCCATTACTTTAACCCTTTTGATAAACTCGAACGTAATCGACTTCAAGAGAAGCCGGGTATGATGCTTTAACCGGCTTACCGGGATAATTACCGCCAATCGCTAGGTTAAGCAAGATGTACATTTTTTGGTCCGGTGCGGTGCCGAGTTCGCATATACTATTTGTCTCAACCCCGTCGATGTAATAAACGATGCGGTCCGGTTGGACGAGCATACCATAGGTGTGGTAATCGTTGCAATACGTATCACCATCAGGCAGACAGTTAGTATCAAAGGCCGCCGTCTGCCCCGTCTCGGTGTGACAATCCCCGAACACCCTCGAATCCCTCACGCCGTCCTTCCTAGCGCCCGACCCGTCGAGGCTCCAGCGTGTACCATTGTCATCTATGTAATGGTATGCTTGATAAGCGCACTGATCAGTCGAGCCATTACCATTGACCAATTCAACAATGTCAATCTCCGGTTGATTTTCGGTGTATTCTAGGTTGAGCAACCAGAAAGCAGCCCAAGAACCCACCGCGTCACACGGACCCCGTAATCGAGCTTCAACGTACCCCTCCGAGAAGGAAAAAGAGTCGCGGGTAGTGACAACGGCCGACGCATACTCCACCCCATGGGGCACATACTCACGTCGGCCGTCATTAACAACTTCCTTAACAGTATTTAAATGGCCCTCATTCCCAGTTAAAGGGGAACCCGTGATCGTAAGGACGTCACCCTTTGTGGATATGGGATTTGCGATCCCAAATTTCTCAACGTCACCATTAAAAACATCGACGTATGTCTGTAATTCGTTGTTGATTACTTGCTCACCCCGAATTGACACAGCCTCTGGCGTATTCCATATG
>CALKLP010000334.1 GCA_937991965.1 uncultured Verrucomicrobiales bacterium | reverse complement strand
ATCCGCAATGCAAAGGAGGTCTAAGCTGCGCCAAACCAAGTGCCTAAACCATCTTCATCCGTAGGGTACCGAGCTACTCGTGCGAGTTGCTCAAACACACCAGTGAAAATGGGGGTACCCCCCCTACCGTAGCCTTGGTCTGTGGCCGGTGTCAGATACCACAGAAGAAGCTGCAAAGATACTGTACAAAATATTTGTGTCGACGTGGGGTCCTCCTCAGCACCGGTGTCTAACGAAACAAGGTCAGTCAAGGGAATCGCCCAGCTGTCTAAGGTGTAAACGCCATCGATGTAGGCGGACCATAGTATATGGTGTCAGTCTATGTTAAGTAAATTTGAAATTGCCGCGTGGTCTAAGGGTGAAAATGGAGTCTTTGCTAGCATCGTAAGGGAGGGCTTATTGGTTTTAAAATTGAGTCTATACTGTCCACATATATCATCGTGAGTACGACAGTATATTATCTGACAAAGTACATGTTTTTTTGTTGAACAGTTGTAGTGTTGGCGTTGCGAACCGCTGTAAACTCGAATGATGAACTTATTGTGATGCAGCTGTAGATTTTTACTGCTGCCGTCGAAAACAAACAAATATGCATCCTACTGTAAACGTTTGGTGCCCCCATTACCCTACCATGTCGCCGGCATGATACTTCTTTCTGGACTGACGGCGAGCACTCAAGGGCTAAATCACGCTTACCGTTTTGTCCTTCGACAGAACCTTCAGTGCATCCCACAGTAAGGTACCTGATAAAAATATGTTTCTACTCTGTTTCGGCTTTCTTGTCAAAGAGTCGTACTGGGACATCGCCAGAAAAGTTTAGTAGTACGAATATCGCCTCGCGCCCAGTGAATACAGCACGCCGCCAGCGACCATGGACGTTGTGGATTCGAAGCGAGTGGGTTGGTGTGAAGTCGCCCCCACAGTTTACTTGAGACAACCTTGAATGCATGACATTATTGGGTCAGCGATGAAGATGGGTATGTGGTTTTTCTCCCCTTCCTTGCAAAATACAGAGTCTATGCCTCCTGGAATTATATTTACGAATTTTAATCTAGTCCTTACAGTAACCCTCACGCGAACACTAAACCTGACCTTAAGCGCCTTGGTTGTGTTGGGCCGCCAGAAAGATTTATCCATGTGGTGGGGCGGCGATTGCGTGTGCGTTAAGTTACCTTGACAGATTACTTGACACAAACATCAGCTTACCACCCCATGCGGTCAACGACGGAGGTAGATTTATACGCTCTTTCTACTTAGAAATATCTGCAGACATACTGATGACATTATCAACGAAATGATATTCGCATTCCAAGCGCCTGGCACGCAATCCGTATATAATACCTGCATGAAGAGTCGCCGCTAAGCAGTCGGGGTAATCGCGTGAGCGTGGATTCACCGTTGCGGGTGTCGTGACAGGATAGACACTGCGTTCCAATGTCGATTCGCGTATGAATGTTGTTGTTGTTCTCACATTAACTCGCATAATCAAGTCCGTGGTCACAGGACAGGCTCCAGACACTCTGGAGCTGAGGTAGAGGTCCTCAAGTAGTATCTACCTCTATAACCAAGAAAAGTGCTGTTAAGAAATTACGTACGTGGTATATTTTTTTACGCCAAAAATTATTACTTTTTGGGCAAACGTTGTAACACCCTGCTTGCGAGAATATCCATTTCCAGTAAAAGAGGGCAGATTAGGGTTGAAAAGCCCTCGCCAGTCACTCGACGGAAATGGCACTGCATGGCGCTCAAGGGATCCCATTGCAGGCGGTGTTATAATCTGTTTCTACCAGGCGAGGAATGTATGTACGAACTCGAGGCGTACTTGTAATACCAAGCGCGAAATGACGACACCGTGCATCGAGTGGAAGTCGCTGACATCGAAAGTGTAGCGAGCGTATAACGTGGAGTCCGCCTCGTCCGAGTTTGTCCCAGGTCAACTGCCAGAGTCCGTAGTCACGGCATCATACGGCGAGGGCGTTCCCCCCGAACTCCAATTTTGCACCGCTGAAACCATCGCCAAATCTTGAGAATATCGTATTATACAGTCGCATAGACGTTCAAGGTCAGTAGCAAAAACATGATGGAGTGGCTTTGCTTGGTGCCAGGGCGACAATCGTGATTTCTCGATGGTTTGTTTGGGCTTTCAGCATCGTGTCCATTCACCCGCATATCATAGTATTGACATCATTTTTTAGGGTAAAGCACAATTTGTAAAGGACTCTAAAGGCAATGGAAGACCGATTAGATTGATAGAAATCGCTGTTGCAGTGGAGCCAGCAAGGCCCAGGCGTTACGTACGACCAGTCACACACGCAAAGCATCCCTGTGAAGTTTGCCGGACAAAAAAGGTAACGTATATGTATATATTACACTATGAGGAAAAGGGGCGAATCACGACGACTTACGTTACATGATGTACAAGCAGTTATCACAGAACGACGGTCAACCAAAATACCGGCAAGTTCGGGCGTGCTATGGCAGGCCTCGATATAGGACTCAGATGTCAACGGAAACAAGTTCGTGCCCGGTTTGCTTCGTATGCAAGAAAAATTTGGGGATAAGTTTTTCTGCCAGGCCACAACCTGCGCACATCTATTGTGGCATACATGGTTGACGAGGTCAACGTACACGAGTTTTTTCCTCGTGTCGCAAAAAGGAACTTCGGAAAAATAGCCGTATGAGCGGAGAATAAATTTACACCAGTTTTCGCGAATCCAATTTCATCGTGGTACTCCGCGTTCTTCCACACCGAGAGGTGCAGGCAATAATCATACGAAGGGGCGAAGTGAAGAAGGTGGACGTGCGGACCCAGGAAGTGCCTCGCTCGACCATGATTGACCCAAGGACTGGCCGTCGAAGAAACCAAGTTTCGCCTGGTTTTGGTGCCCGCCCACTAAAT
The DNA here is from genome assembly GCA_937991965.1 of uncultured Verrucomicrobiales bacterium. Taxonomy (GTDB): domain Bacteria; phylum Verrucomicrobiota; class Verrucomicrobiia; order Verrucomicrobiales; family Akkermansiaceae; genus WTJZ01. The sequence continues at coordinate 1,659 of CALKLP010000334.1, read as the reverse complement.
TAAAGGAGGTATGGGGAACGGTCGCGTTTTACATTTTATACAGTAGACCGAGTTTCCCTTGTAGCGTTCAAAGGATGTTGCCCGGCTCCCTAGATGACTCATCGGTCTTTTACCATGTACTTCTGCACCCGGCGTCGTGGCCAATACTCGTGATGCGGTGGCAAAGTGTAAACTATGTATGGACCAATAGGACGTTTGGGCGGTGCGGAAGCGCATACGTGTACCATAGGCTAGGCGAAGCCGAGGAGGCATTTCTACGGTCAAACGACATCCCTGCACTAGTCTAAAACGACGACTCTTGGTTGGCGACCGTGTAGACAACACCCGGACGATACGACCGGGTGCAATGGTTGGCCGGGGCGGATGCAGTCCACGTAGCAATACTGGTGTCATGGTAGTGGCAGTGATACATTGGAAATCTACACGATACCCAACCGGCATCGTTTCGGATACCCCAGGACAAGATGAACAAACTGAATCATATCCTGTGCACAACCCTCGAGGCAGGGGGGGAGTCCATTCGTATGCTAGAAGGCATCGCGGGGAGAGGTATATACCTGACGATAGCAATCCGGCCAGCGTCATACTGATCACACACCATGTCAACAGGTATCTCGAGGTTAGGAAAACCGGGTTGAGTCGAATCGATTTGTAGCCAGATGAGGATGTGGACCTCCGACAAAAACTAAACAGTGGTTAAGCATCTTGTCATCCTTGCACCAGGGCCGGTCGCATCGAATACAACACTTTATGGCCGCCGTCACCGGGGGCGCGACTGACACATCCTTCCAGAAATGGGGAGGGGTATTGAAAGCGGTGATAGGGCATTCATCGAGGAGGTTTGTTTTCACCCGTAACGGTTATCTCGGCGAATAAAAAGCCAGGAGACAATTTCTATTTGCCACGTAGTACTGCAGTATTTCGCGCGATATTCAGAGGTCTTACAACCAGCGCATCTCTTGGCATCTCTTGGCCGACGTAGAAAATGTGTCGATTGTGTGCGCTTTCCCTAAAGGTCGAGCAAATTCCTCATTTCTCACACATCGCTTGTACGGTTAGTTTTGATCCAGGTCGAATAGTGTTTTACGCTTTTCTTTTAAATGGGGTCTGACCGAGGACAACGGTATCGCGGACGCTATTTTGCGACCTTGGAAATAGTTTGTTTAGCCGGCAACAGCCTCGCGTGTTCCACAGGCTGTCGGAAGCGACGAGGACATTCTATTTCGACCACATGACGTGCTCGGAGTCTGCCGAAAAAAAATCCTGTTAGTGGCGAAAAGGTACCGTTCTTTCCGCACTACGACTCCGAAGGTGTTTCGGGGTGGCGCAAGAGGTCTTTTTGAGGGTCTAATGCTCGCATACCAAAAACGGTTATTTACTCTTTACCCCACCCCCCCAACCACCCCCCATAGTTTTTTGCAGGAACTACTGCCCAACACCTGGCAGAGTGGCAGGCACACGTTGTGATACTATTCCTTGATTCAACAGCTTTTCAGTTGCCAAGGCTGCAACAAGGGACAGTGAAGTCGAAGTGTTCACATCAAGTGCAATTTCAAGTACTCTAGGCACCGCAGAGGTTTGACAGAATGTAAGCACCCGATCTGGGCGAAACGGGCGTACCACGTGGTTTTCGGTGGGAATAGATATGGGATTACCCAT
>CALKLP010000333.1 GCA_937991965.1 uncultured Verrucomicrobiales bacterium | reverse complement strand
ACGACAAAGCTACAGCAGGGGTAGTAGTTGTTAGCAAAATAGCACCGATAACGCGCGCTACCGCTGTCGCGTGATACACGCAGCTTGCGAGCGGAGATAGGAGTGCGCCACGCTGACTTGAGGCGAGAAGTAACAGCCGTGATAGCCAAGGCAGCGTCCTCGCTGTTGTATGATACTGCTGCGTGGTACCTAGAATGCGGGTAGGTTTGTGTTTTGTGGTGGAGTGAGCGATGCGATGCGTTATAAAAAAGGTGTAAAAAGTTTCCGACTGAGTTTTTCGACTGCAGATCCAGTCGAAAAAGTCAAGTTTTTCGACCGGATCCCCCAGTCGGAATATTATTCAATAAAAAAAATTGAGTCGAAAAAGCTCTATTTTCTACTGTGTAAAGGCCGTTCTTAAACAACAACAGTCGAATTCCGCCAGTCGAAAGCGATCCTTTCCGACTGGACTTTTTTGTACTGGATTCTTCTGGTCTCTCTTCTTATCGTCACTCGAGTCGATTTGATTGTCTTGGTGTTCTTCCTTGAGGCGGTCGGTGTGAGGGAGTACTGCTGTATACTGCTGTATGGCAGTCGATCATCGGTCGGCAGCTCTGTCAGCTGTGCTCCACGTGTTCTTCGCGAGCATCGCGTGTATCGCGCGCGGCGAACCATCGTCTAAGCGGGTTGGTGGCGTTGGGCTTATCCGAAAGTCGCTAATCCTAAGTTTGGCGTTGCACTCAGCCGAGAGACGCCGAAGTTACAGCAGGCATAGCCCTTGTTGGCAAAATGGCATCGATAACGCGCGCTACTGCTGTCGTGTCATACACGCTGCTGGCGAGCGGAGCTAGGAGTGCACCACGCTGACTCGCGGCGAGAAGCAGCAGCAGTGATAGCAAAGGCAGCGTCGGCGCTGTTTTATGATACTGCTGTGTGGTACCTGGAATGGGTGTGTGGGCGTGTGTGTCTGTGCCTTGTGGCGAGATGAGCTATGCGATGGGTTCAAAAAATAAGGTGTCAAACTTTTTTGACTGAGGTTTTCGACTGGATCCGCCAGTGGAAATTCTCAGTCGAAAAGGGTTGAGTCCAAAAAGCCTTTTTTCGGCTGTGTAAGAAAGCCCGACTTGGGCTTCAGTCGAAGAAGGCCGTTTTCGACTGATAAATCCGACTGTTTAAGAAATGGCTTAAGAAAGTCCGATTTTTGAGCTTCAGTCGAAAAATGCTTTTTTCGATTGATAAATCCGACTGCGTAGGAAATGGCCTTACCGCATGGTTTTTTCACCAATCCAATTGTCACTTTTGTTTGCTGCAGAGAGTTATCATATATTTTCTGCAACAACAGTGTTACCGGTGGGCTGATTGCGCCTCTAAAGACTCATCTCAAATGGAGCTTGCGTCACTTTAGCCATCATGCAATGCGCGTACTGTTTCGGTTTGATATGATGCAGTAGTATATCGGTGAGGATGCTGCTGCTAAATCATATCACGCCTGATATTGCATCAATTGATGGCTAGCTCGTACCAGGTACCTGGAGTCACATAAGGGTTAATACTTGGTACGTAATATCAGCAATCGCGATCTGCCATAAACAAAGGGGCATCATATCGCTACACATCTCCCGGTGTCCCGGCAACAACAATAATAAGTACACGTACCACTGCTGTAGCTCGTACCCAGCAGCGTCCATCTGTAGTCGTATGCCCTTATGTGATAAGTTGTACGGAGCATCCCGACGTCATCCCTTTCATCTCGTCAAAAAAAAGAGCACAGAATCAGCTGGAAATACGCATAGTATAGCAGGTTTCATACATTCCAGTCAATCGTCCATTGTTTAGACAAATTTTGTCGATAAATCGTGCGATATACCACTGCCGGTCGCCCCGGTGGCGTATCAGGTTATCCTCGAGCCTGGTATAGATCAGTTTCGTGAGTTCGAGCCCCGCCGAGTGCACACTCGAAAATATTCGTGGCACTTTTTCTTGCGCACATATTGACTTGCGGAAAGCGCGTTACCGTGAGTTAGCAACACTCAAAAAAAAATCGACGAGCAATGGGATTGCTGACCCCTATGCGCGATAAAGATTGAAGGCAAGAACCGGAACACTCAATAAGAAATCGACGAGCAATGGGATTGCTGACCCCTATGCGCGATAAAGATTTAAGGCAAGAACCGGGGGGGAGAAGGGACGACACCTGTAACCACGGCTTGTCCAGAAGCTGGAAAATAAAAAAGTGAGAAAAAAGGAGAAAAAAAACACCACACCATTCTTCTGCACTATTATGCCAGGTACGTGACATATCTACGACGTAAAAAACATGATATCACACACATACCTCCCTCATGGGTTTGCACACAGAAAAGACAAACTGACAAAAAACAACGTCAAATATTACCATGTGGCACAGGGAAGCACAAAAACAAAACAGTCAAATCCACCACCACCCCAACATTTATTTTCAAAAATCGAGCGATGCTACACTCGAAATACAACATGCCTGGAGAGTGCCCGTAAAGTCTACCCGCGGCCAAAGGGGAGCGATGATGTCCCATCCCATCTCTGATCCAGGCGTTTGTTGTTGCTGGTACTGCTGCTGTAATCCTCCTGCTGCTCCTCGTGTTCTTCATCATGCCCCCCCCCAAGTTCATTTTCCGGTCGAAGCGATAGCATTCTATATTTTGGTGTACCCGGGTCAAACGGATGCGTAGATGCATCACGCCGGCCCAAGGCCCGTTTTTGCTGCAGCACCACCTTCCTCATCGACCTCGTCTCACTGCTGATCGCCACAGTTCGCACGTCCCCCGGCCTATTGCTAGCGGCCACAGCCACCACCGCTACCGGCTCAGACTCTTGCAGGTGCTGCTGCTGCTGCATTTTTCGCTGCTGCTGCGTTTCAACCCCCGAACACCCGAACCACCAAACTTGTCAGTCACCGAAAGCTCGCGCCTAACTGAAAAATCAGAATAATCACCATCCACCATAATAACTGGTTCACCCAACAGCAGTGGAAAACGCTCAGCGCTGGTCACCCGTGAACAACACCAGTATGAGCAACCTCCGACTCAAGCGACTCATCACCATACACCGGGGTCTCCACCCCAAGCACATGCTGCTTCATCGTCACACTTGGCGGAGTTGCTGCCTCCATGAGCACCCCCAGTGCTCTCGCGGCTGCCAAATAATCGTTTCCGAAAGCCACCGACAAAACCTCCGCTGTCATATACACAACCATATATTCCGCGTCTCGCTCAGTGGATGACCCGGCGATTGACTCCAGCGATCGCTCCACTGCCTCCCACGATGCCAAAGCCGCGTCTAGCTCCATCGTCCTAGTCCCTGCCACCGCCGCCGCCGTCATCCACGCTCTCTCCACTGTCAACGTCGCTTTTCGCTCAGCCCACCCCGCTTCTCGTTCATCCAACTTCATCGACACTTACCAACACAAGCTGCTGCCGAAGCAGCTCTGTCTCCTCATACATAAAAGCACGCCTTCAAAAAGCTCCGGGCCCGGACACCAACGAGAATCGTGTTTGTTTATTACGCTCGCGAACCTTACAACGTGTACTACGTAACCACGTGGCGTGCCCCGATGGAGTAAGTAGAGGAGAGCACAACATATATCATGCATAGAGCCGCACCAGTCGCAGACTGTCAAGCACACACACACAGAATAAGCTCAGTACCTGTCGTCAAAGGCTCCTCAAATAAGCCACACAGGGGTGTTCCGTACCTGTCATCACGCTCTACCCTCTCATATATACGGGCAGTATCTTGTCATCAAAGCCCGGGCCGCATCTTATCATTACGACTGCCTCTCGTGGGAAAAGTCTCAAGCCTCAGACACTGCCGAGGCATATATATATACCAAAAAACGCCTCCACAGAAAATACAAAACACTATAATTTACGAAACGCCAAATATCCGCAGGCCTGTATCGAGCAACCGAATACCCCAAACAGTCGCCTGTTTTCATTCGGTATGATAGTCCAACATATTGATAATTAATTGACTTTTCCCTCCTGGGTCATGCGTTACCCCGTATGCATTTATGTACTCCGTATGATACACGCCTTTCACTCACACTCGTGCTTTGTATTATTGGCGCATTCTTCCGTACGTACAAAACTCACTTTTTTTTCCCGTATCGCTGAGCTGCCCGTACAATTCCTTTTTTATTTTTGTTATTTTTTGTTCATATTGTTACAATCCGGTCGCCCCCGGCCCGATGGTCTTGTGGTTCAGGTTACCCTCGAGTACTACTACTAGCAGCGTTGGTCCTTGAGTTAGATTCCCACAGTTTGTTGTGAGATTTAGAAAATATATTTACAAAAATGAATTCAAAATGCGAAGATCAAGTGTTTGTTGTTGAGAACGCCTATCAGCGTGGGTAGGCACAATTCGACGAGAGTCGACAAGGGAAGAAAATGCTGAATTCTTCCGCGATAAACCTTAGGGCGCGTACCGTAGTGTGCAAGGTGGAGGAAGAGCCCGCTACGTGAACCCGTATCTGAGCTACAACTGGGAGGGAGGGCGACAGTAATGCGCGGATAATAAATCGGATAAAAAGAGAAAAAGTACGTATTATATTTGTACGTGGTAGGTTGTGATCGGCACCAAGTTCTCTTTACGTTAACATGTTATTTCTTTTTGGTTGGAATAATGTTCGGGCTTGCTATATTATTTGTTTTGTTTAGCGAGTGCACCTTTTTCTGACGGCAGGGGTGAAGACTGCTGTCGAAGGGATAAAAAAGGTACAGGGGCAGGCAGATGTCGCACTACCCTGGTCAAAGACATAGCTAAATAATGAGCTGTCGCTTCCTGGGTGGCTATCTCACCATCTTCGCCAAACCTTGCTGGGATCGGCCGAAGAATGCCGGGAACTCCACGGATTGACTACACCGAAAGGGCGAGGTCAAATTCGAGTCTGCGTTTTGAAGATAGATGTGCAAAAAATAATGGTACACAAAGTAAAGGTGTATGGAGCTTAATTAAGCTTTTTTTTTCCGGACCTCCAGAAGATCTAAAAATACAAAATGCACATATACATTGATTTTTTTTTGTTACGGGACAGGGATTTTTTCAGGCGAATTTCCGTCTCAGCCTCAGTATGGGATTCTCCAAACTAGAATTTGTCGGTGAATTCGCTGTGTTCAAACGCCGTTGTCGGAGGACGGCTCCAACAACCCTCGGGAGGCCTTATCCGTGCCGAACGTTGACGTCACCGCGGACGGGGGCTGAGCGAAAGAAGCGGGAAGTTTCAAGATGTTGTATTTTGAGGAGGTAATCTCGAGCCTTCGGTTGTGTCTTGACGTCTGCAGCGTCTGCAAATCGTGATAATTTCTAAAAGTTGGTATAATTTTTAAACGGCAGTTGATAAATCTTTGAATTTTCCGGTGGTTTACCCTCGAGCGTTTGTTTTGCTTAACGTATTCAGAAATTGGATGAATAAAACACGGGAAAACATTATCAAAAGTGACATTTTAAACATCATCATTTCCAAATTGACATAATCTGCAAACTCTCCCAGGCAACCTGACATAAATTCAAAATTGGTTTTTGCGCGACATATTATGCAAATATCCAGCAAAACTTCGAATGCGTAAAAAACTCCGAGCTTAGTTAGGCTTTGACCCCCTAGGCAAATGTGTTTTGCGCGGCTTAGTATGCGAATAACTAGCCAAGTTGCGACCGCGTAGGTAATTGCGAGGTCGTTAGGTAGGTAGGCTTTGGCCCAATATTCGAATGAAGTCGGGAATTTCAGTTTTTTTTTTCGGAGTCGCATAGGTGACAAGGAGGTGATTATGCCGGCAACTTTTCCGAATTGAATTGTTGCCCTATGCAAGCGAGTAGCATGCTAAAAACCGCGACTAATATTTGCATGTTTGAGATAAGCTTTTCCCCAACAGGCGAATGAAATTGGCATTTTCAGTCCCTTTTTTCGGGGTCTCATAAACGACCAAGAGGTGATAATGCGGGCAAGAATTCCATGAAACAAAAATAACAATAAAACAAACGATAAGAGTTGTTGATAGTATTCCATTATATTGTTCGATCATTCATTGCACGAGTCAAATACGCACTGTTTTGACCTCGTTTCATATTTTTTTCCACGTTATTATTGTCGAGCTGTTTTAGTCTTAGTTCCATTTATTATGTCGTTTTCCTTTGAACACCAAATTTTTGGCTGTAGTTGTGCTTATAACCGGGGGTGGCTACAAAGCGTTTGGTGCTGTTGTTGCTCTTCAATTGTTTCTCATCCTCATATTGAGCGTGCTTGCTCGGCACGCCAAATGGATATACGCTTAACTAGCTTTTTTACGCAACCTGTCATGCAAACAGCTGGTCGAATTGCGCTCGCATTGCAAATGTTTGTTGAATACGGAGGTATGCGAGAACACCAGAGTCGGCCGAATTAATTGTGGGTTTATTGAGCCAAAGCCTACAAGCCAATCACGAACAATCCAATGGTGTCGGGGTTGACACGCCGCACGGGGAGATATCGACCAGGGAGACCATCGTTATAGTTCCCGCGTTGTTGGAGCTGTATGGATTAGGAGGATTTCTGAACCGGGGATGGGACCCTATCTCCCCCGCGTTCGACGGAACTGTCCCCCATTGGTTGGTGAGCCCCTATAATGCTCCTAGCGTGGAGCAGCGCTGCGAAGCTCGAACAAATCGGCGGTTTTAGCCAACGGAGTGGGGGTTTCCACACCGTGAGCGGCGGTGACCACCCGAGATAACTCGGTTTTATTCCTCTGTTCGCCTAACGTTTGAGATATGGAATCACCACTGGACGGGAGATGGAACCCTGTCGTCTCTGGGTGAAGCTGGCTCTATGATATACGACCCCCAGCCAATCAGAGATTGGCCGGTCGGTGGGGTTGGGGATTACTCTTACTCTGTGCGGGGAGGTATCTATTCATCCTGGTGATATCCGTGTTCGTTCCCGGGTTGGCGGAGTTGTACATGTATTTGTGGATGGATTATGATCCTGGGATGGGACCGTATAGTCGCCAGATTACGGTTAATCTTTGCACGACCCCTGATCAATGAGGGAGCAGCGATCGGACAAAAAGGCCATACCAGGTAGTACACGCTTTTATTATTTTCATTCAAACCTCCACCCTGAAATTCATAACTGCCGAGTTCTTAACTTAGTGTTATCGCGTACTCCTAATACTCTATCTATGAGATAGCAAAAAGTAGCAGTATTATAATCACATTCGAGAAAATTGAATGCCGAAGACAGCGACATTGTGTTTCACGCCTATAACACCGTCAGCAAGTGTCTCCACGCAGACTATACACATCCAAACGGTTGGTCTTCGAGCCCCAGATCCAGATACTATCATGCATGGTGTAGCAGAAGCTGGCTTGGTGCGCGCCCCTCAGTGGCAATGTAGAGAACATTCAGTATACATGTTCACCCCCTTGCTGGCCCTGGATGTATCGTTGAGTCAAAACATCACGAAACGCACTCGAGACGTCTCTTCGTCTCCAGATTAGAGGGTCAGCCTGCGAGGGGTCGGATTTATCCTTTCGAAACACAATGAAGCTCGGAATCGGATTGGCGCAAGAAACGGCAGACGTAAGTAATCCACTGTTTGTGTACATCGATATCTTGGCAATACTTAGCATTCTACACGCGTAGACTATGCGTTGTCCAGGAATGATTTTTGCTGTCTATCGAATATTGAATCGAACAAGGGGAAGTGCTGCCCTGCCCTACCCGGAGCATGGGTGCCGTCGAATGCCGGCACACATGTGGAGCCTTTATATACAATAGATTACTATTCAGTATGCAGTAGCTATACGGATGTATCTTCGGACCAGTTGGGTACTTACTTATGGTGTTGGATAAGAATGACGGAGCACCTCACGTAGGGCCGATGCTACCACCCCGTCGGGAAAAAAAACCCCGAGTGTTACCAATGGTTGTGCGCGAAACCGAACACGCGGGACCTGTCCTCCGGCGGGTGAAGAAGCACTCTACTAGTATCCAGGTACACCAACCTATCATAATAGTGTGTACCGTGTAATACTATGCGGTGTATGTCCGCGTACAGCGAGTAGACTGACACAAGTCCTAAAATTGTTATGAAGCTTCCGTATCTGAGGGGTGGGCAGGTAGAGTCTCAAAAAACTTTTGTTTCTTTATTCTTTCCTTGGAGAGACGAACGTTTCACAAGAGTGACATGTTGACCGTCGATCTGTCCTGGTTCCGCTTCGCGGCAACAGCGTGTCGTTTTCTGAAGATCCCCGTGCTCTCTCTTGCTACGGATAATGTGACCACGGCACATGCAGGTGTAGAGAAAGTTTTCCCTTCGCAAGTGTTTTTTAATAACAAACTATCTTCCGACTCCAGAAGTGCTTCTACTCCAACTCCAAGTGTTTTGTGCCCAATCTGGCAGTGCGGGGCTAAAAACGATGAGAATTCCCCGCATAGGGTTTTGCACAATAGGCCCATTTCTGCTGTAGATTATGTGGACAATTTGCAGTCGATTGCTGGAGTAGACGGCTCCATTGCAACACACCTAATTACTGTAGCGTGTGGCCACGGCATAGGGTAGCAGGCAAAATTTTGCGCCACCCCACTCCTCCCGTGCACGAGTTGCGCGCCTCGGATGAATGCAATAGCTGGTCGTCCTTTTGATCTCTCCTACGAGTAGACTTGGTCATTCTGTCCCATTTTGCACATACTTGGTACTTGGTAAATAATATGAGTTGCCCCAACCCCCCCCCCCCTTCCCCATGATAAACTGATACATTATTTTCGAAACCGTCAGATGTATCCCCTTGAAGGATTTATAGTTTCCACGCTCAAATCTAGCTGCCCAATGTCCCCCGCCCTCCTCCCTCCCCTCCGCCGCTCCCTTTGAAT
>CALKLP010000332.1 GCA_937991965.1 uncultured Verrucomicrobiales bacterium | reverse complement strand
ATGATCGTTCCAAAGGCAGCTTGGAAACACCATCCGTAGATGAGAACATTAATGTGTGCGGCGTAAGCTCTTCCCGTGCTCAATGCGCCAAATCCCTCGAAGAAGGTGGGCGTGTGGAACTTAATAGAGGCGAACACTCCTAGAGCAATCGATACCGCGAGCCATGCGGCTCCGCTCGTGAAGAAAAACATGACGGGATTACTAACCGACTTATCAATAGCGGTGCGTAAGCCTGAATCAATAGATTGTGTTGAGTCGTTGGACATCTTGAATTATTGTGCTGAGTTTTGCTTAAGGTCGGTTGCGGATCCAGGAACGACTTGCGTGGAAGCAGTCGCGCTTTGGTTAAGAAGCTGCTTGGACGTGAATTTAAAAGCCTGTTGTGGTGGGACTTGCGCCGTATCACCAGATTCCTTGTAAACGAGTTGCTCGGCTTGCGCCTTGTCAATTTCGGCTTTGGTCTCTAGACGCACATCGTATTCAGCCTGAAGGACTTCGTCCTCAACGTTACTGTTGTTTAGGAATGGGGCGACGACGAGAGCTGCAACACCGAAGGATAGGATGATAAACAAGCCAATCCAAAGGGCGCCGAAGCGTTTAAGGGGGGTATCTCTTTGTGGGTCCATTAGTTGTGAACGTTTGCTGATTCAAGAATTCGTGGATCACGGTGCGGGTAAAGCGCCACGGATCTGAGATTGCGGATATAGAAGAAAAGGAAGGCTGCTCCGATCGTTACGAAAGCGAGGATATCAAGCCCCCATACACTGAACTGACCGAACCAAAGGTGGATGTCATCCATGTGCAAGATTATGGAAAGTGACGGTGCACGCTCTGGGATAATCATGTGATACACATCAAGCATGTGGATCGCGAGGAGGTAGATCGTGATGATGCTCATGAAGAACATGTTCTTTTTCACGTCCTGACGGATGAGAGCTAGAAGTGGAACACCAAAGTGACCAAGAACTAGGATGATACTGACCACGTTCCAGCCTTCTGTGTTACGAAGGAGGTAGTATGTCGTTTCTTCCGTGATATTTGCATACCAGTAGAGGAAGAACTGAGAGAAAGTAACGTATGCCCAGAAGACAACGAAGGCGAAGTTCAGTTTACCCATCAGGTGGAAGTGCTCACCGGTAACAACCTTCTTAAAGTGACCAAGCTTTCTGAGGATGATCGTAGTAAGAATGATAAAGGCCATCGAGGACATCGCACAACCTGCGAAGAAGTAAACCCCCCACATGGTAGAGAACCACTTATAGTCGAGCGCCTTGATAAAGTCGATCGCCCAGAAGGTGAGTGCTACACCAAAGATTGGAAGCCCCCATGAAGCATGGGCACGTGCCGTGAAGAGATTCTTAACACCTGGGTTAGGATCAGTGTCTTGTCTCACGGAGAGCTTACGCATGTGATAAATCACAAACCCAAGAGAACCGAAGTAGAAGAATGTTCTGACATACCAAGCGACTGGGTTCATATACCAAGACTTGGTGTCGAGGATGGCTTCGTGCTTGTCGAATAAGGCTTTGTGCAGTTCTTCATTACCGAAGTTACCCCAATAACCGAATAGGTGACCATCAAAGCGACTTACTCCAGTGCCTTCTGCCGTCACGGTATTGAAGATCGTGTGCCACTCCCAGAGATACTGCTGAACAGATGGGAAGAGGAACGGGATGAGAAGGATAAACATGAATGGGAAAACAAATCCAAGATTCTCAAAGATCCGTCTCACCGATGTCCCCCACCCTGAGTTCGTCACGTTGTGTAGGAGCGTCCAGAAACAGCCTCCTAGTGCTAGTGTTAAGAAGAATGAGAAAGCGAAGAGGTAAGAGTATGAATACGCCCCCTTGGTAAGTTCTGGCGCAGTGAACCAGATGATTGCACCGATGATAAGCCCAACAATAGCAACGATTCCAGATACAAGCTGCACGAGCTTGACTAGTGGATTCGTCAGTTTTTCCCCATCTACTGGAATATCTGCTGATGTAACGAAGTGTCCCATGTTATAAAGGTGATAAAAGTGTTAGTTGTTTTGTGATACTTCCTTGAGTGGAATGCTTTTAGCGTTTTGGAGGGCGCGAACGTAGGCCACGATTGCCCATCGGTCGGTCACTGGAATGTTGTAGCCGTATCCGCCCATGTTGCCCTTACCGTTCGTGATGACATCATACATGCGGCCATCGGCGTATTGGTCAGTAGCGAAGTTTGGCGCGTGAAAATTCGCGATTCCTGCAATCCCGTATTTTGAGGTTACCCCTGCCCCGTCACCAGCATCGCCGTGACAGACTGCACAGTAAATACCATAACGCTCTTTACCACGGAGTAAAAAGGCATCCGCCGACTCTGATGTGAGCTTGAGCTCTTCAGGCATTCCTTGACCGTAGTAGTCACCGAACATTCCGGTGTAGTAATACCCTTCACGGCCTTCACCAAACTCGATCGAGTAAAGACTGTCATCAGCACTGTGAACGATCGTGCCTGGCACCATCGGGCGAGATCCAACACCGTCCTTAAAGAGGTCACTTGGCTTCTGGCTTTTCACCTTATCCATCACATCCATATCAGGGAAGAGACGCACTGGGGTGTCACGGGACTTACCGCCGCGGAATCCGAAGACTCCCATCATGAAGATGGCAAAAATCGTAAAGACTATGAGAAATGTTTTAATCATGCTAATTTAGAAGGGTAGAAATTATTTTTCGTCGTCTTCGACAAGTTCGATTGAGGTTCCACCGATCTCAGCGAGAAAGGCTTTTGTTCCTTCAGGAGAGAATTTTGGGTCGCGAGCTTCGATCGCGATGAAAAGTCCGTCATCAGTCGCGCGCTTGAATTGCTTTGACGCGAAAAGCGGGTGGTTCAATCTAGGAAGTCCCATCAGCGCGAGTAGCGCGAAGAGCGTCGTGAATCCTGAAAACAGAATGGTAAGCTCAAACATGATCGGGAAGAACGCCGGAATCGTAAAGATGTTCGCGGGTTTCGCCTGAACGATGGTTGGGTAGATCTCAACCTGCGTAATGTAGGCGAGGGAGGTTCCCGTAATGAATCCCATAAGTCCGCCGAAGAAGACAATGTAGGAGAGGATGGATTTCTTACATCCCATCGCCTTGTCAAGACCATGAACGGGAAAGGAGGAAAAGGCATCCCACTTTTTGAATCCTGCATCACGGCATTTTTCACAAGCCTTCCAGAGCTGAGACGGGGTCTCAAACTCGGCTAGGTAACCGTAAACTTTTTTTACTGATGTGCTCACTTTGAATTTTCGGGGGTTAGGGATTAAGCTTTGATTGCGCCGTTGTCGATCTCTTTTTGATACGTTGAGATCTCTACAATCCCGTCGTCGTCGATTTCTTCTTTATCATCAAAGTGTGGATCACTCTGAGGAAGGGTCCATTTCACCTCTGCAATGTTAATACAAGGGAGGAAACGGAGGAATAAGCTAAAGAGAGTTAGGAACATTCCGATCGTTCCCACGAAGGTGAATACGTCCACTGGGCTAGGATCATAGGTCTTCCAGTCACCTGGGAGCCACATCCGGGGGAGCGTTGTCACAATAATTACGAAACGCTCGAACCACATTCCTACGTTCACGGCCATACAGACACCCATAACCACCCAGAGGTTTTCACGGCAGGCACGCCACCAGAAGAGTTGTGGAGAGATCACGTTACACGCCATCATGGTCCAATAACCAACCGCTTCTGGTCCAAAGAGACGGTATTTAAAGGCCATTGCCTCATATTTCGCCCCAGAGAAGTAAGCGACGAAGAGCTCCATGAGATAGGCATAACCTACGATCGTTCCCGTGGTGAGAATGATCTTAGTCATGTTATCGATGTGCTTCATCGTGATCATGTCTTGCAGGCCATAAAGGGCCCGGGCCGGAATCATGATCGTCAGAACCATGGCGAATCCACCGAAGACCGCACCAGCAACGAAGTATGGAGGGAAAATCGTGGTGTGCCACCCTGGAACTACGGAAGTAGCGAAGTCAAAGGATACGATGGAGTGAACCGAGAGAACAAGAGGAGTCGAAATCGCAGCGAGGAGAAGGTAAGCAACCTCATAATGCTGCCAGTGACGGTTCGACCCACGCCATCCGAGAGCAAAGATTCCGTAAAGTAACTTACTGAGCCATCCCTTAGCTCGGTCACGAAGAGTCGCAAGGTCAGGAACCATTCCGAGATACCAGAAAATCAAGGAAACGGAGAAATAAGTCGATACCGCGAATACGTCCCAAAGAAGTGGAGATTTAAAGTTCTGCCAGATCGCATTTGAATTAGGAATCGGAGCGAGGAACCATACCATCCAGACTCGCCCAACGTGGAACATCGGGAAGATACCGGCACAACATACCGCGAAAATGGTCATCGCTTCTGCAGCTCGGTTAATCGAGGTTCGCCAGTTCTGTCTAGTGAGGAAGAGAATTGCCGAAATCAGGGTTCCAGCGTGACCAATTCCAATCCAGAATACGAAGTTAACAATCGGCCATCCCCACATCACGCGGTTCGTGTTCCCCCAAACTCCCACACCAGTGGAAACAAGGTAAACAAGACCAAATCCAACACCACAAGCGGCTACGATTGCACTTGGAATAAAGAGGAGCCACCAGAGCCAAGGCTGAGGTTTCTCTACGATTCCGCAGATACGCTCCGTCACCCAGTTGTAAGAACGATCGTTTAGAATCAGTTCTTCACGCTTCAGAACGGGGATTTTTGGACCCTTACGTTCCTTTTTAGCCGTTTTATTTTCAGTTGCAGTAGCCATGGGATCGAAAATTAGTGAATGTTAATGGTAGCGAGACCGATGTATTTGGCATCAGGCATCTCTGGGTTAGGGTTCTTGACACGAGCAAGATACGTGGTGCGCGCAAAGAGTCCGACATACTTGAGGAGCTCATAGTTACGCTTACTTTCTTTTGCCTTCACAACACGGTCTTTATCAGGAGTGTTGTCGCCATCTCTAAGGAGGTTACCAAAGGAAATCGCATCTGATGGACAGGCGCTCTGACAGGCAACTTGGACAGAATCACGAGCGATTCTGAGATCGGCAGCATTCACGCTGGCAGCAGCGATCACGGATGAGCCCGCGGATTCTGCTTTCTTCTTCGTGATTTGCTTTTGCTTAATCTTAGCGAGCTCCAGAGCTTGCACACAGTAGGTGCATTTCTCCATCACACCACGCATACGGACCGATACATTCGGGTTACGCTGAAGTGACTCAGGACTGCCGACTTTCTTCTCGCCGAATGGTCCTTTGTAGAGGTTCTTCTTAATGAGCGGGTTACGCTTGTTGTAGTCGAAGAAGTTAAAGCGACGCGCCTTGAGAGGACAGTTATTCGCGCAATAACGCGTTCCGATGCATCGGTTATACGCCATAGCATTGAGTCCTTCCTCAGTGTGGACAGTCGCATTTACCGGACAAACCGTTTCACATGGCGCAGATTCACACTGCGTACACGCTACTGGTTGAGGTAAGACGGCTGGGTTTTCGGTCACCCATTTTGGCACTTTCTTATACTCTCCGGCTTTTTCACCTTCTTTATACTTAATCTTATGTCCGTGAGAATCATACTCCTTAGTCTGAGCCGCATAATAACGGTCCATACGAATCCAGTGCATTTCACGACCTTTGGCCACTTGCTCTTTACCAACCACAGGGATGTTGTTCTCTGCCTGACAGGCAATCAAACAAGCATTACAACCGGTGCAGGTATTGAGATCGATCGCCATACCCCACTGGTGAATCTTATCACTGATGAGGTCATTCTTCTCGGTGTCTTTTGACTTATAGAGAGGGATGTTTTCTGGAATGTGGGAGTCCATTCCTTGTTGGCCCACCTTCTTAAGCTGCTTCTTGTAATCTCCTTTCGATGGGCTTTCCATCGTTGAGATTTCACGTGCAAGAGCACGACCATACATAGCGTGGTGCTCTTGGGTGGATGCGATTGGGTACTTCTCTTTAGTTGGGGTTACCTTAGCACCTGCAAGGAGAAACTGTGATGTTTCCTTACGGAGTGGGTAAACATTGAAACCAGTGTTTTTGCCAACGTGGCCGACGGTAGGCTTTGCTTCGTCGAAGCTATCTGAAGACTTACGACCGTCATCACTAGCTTGTCCGTATCCGACAGGAAGGGAAATGGTGTAGTCCGCTTGCCCGTATCCGATGATGACTGGAAGCGTCACAGTTGTATCACCAACTTTGATCTCAGCCATTGGAGCGCGAGCCTTACCAGCTTCTCCGATTTCTGGACGGCCTGCATTGTCGGTTTCTAGTTGTGCAATTTCCTTATAAACTCCGATTGATTTCGCGGTTTTAGGAGAAACGATCGCGGCGTTATCCCAAGTCAGCTTTACGACTGGGTCTGGAGCTTCTTGGAGCCAAGCGTTATCGATGTAACGTCCATCCGCAACGGAGTGATCTTTCGCCAGAATGACTTCGAGAGCGTCTTTAGAAGGCGTTTTCTCATACTTCGCAGCAAGTGACTTCAAGCTTGGGACCGTTCCGAAAGTCGCTCCAGCATAGCCACGCTCTTTCGCGAAGCCGTTTTTGAGCAAGTTGTTCCAGTCGCTAGCGGACTTGGCAAACTGCTTCGTGAAGGTTGTTTTCACTTCCTCATAACCAGCAGATGGTGCTTCAGCAGTCGCAGCTTCGAGTGCGACGCCATTGGTGAGAGCAGTGAGGATATCCATCTCTGAGAAGGTATCCGGGTAGAGAGGGAGAATTAGAGGCTGTACGATGGAGTAGTATCCATTCGCGGTCAGTGCATCTCCCCAGCTTTCGAGGTAATGATTCGCAGGAATGTGCCAATCACAAGCGTAGGCCGTCTTATCGGTGCGCTCACCGAGGTGAACAGAAACTTTAACCTTATCAAGAATACTCGCAAAATCAACATCCGCAGCGGCATCAAAGAGCGGGTTCGAAGGAGTGAGGAGAAGGAGGGAATCAACCGCGCCACCATCGACGTCTTTCTTGAGGTCGAGGAGAGAACCTGTTGGACTACTCTTAGAAGCGTAAGCGTTGATCGTTTTACCGAAAGCTCCAAGCGCATCGTTTAACGCCAGAGCCAGAAGGTGAACTTCTGCGGGTTGGTTGGAACCAGCGAGAACCAATGATTTACCCGCTTTCGCAACGAGATCTTTCGCGCACTCTCTGACCCAGTCCGTGATGTAGTCTTCGTCTCCCGTGAAGGAAGCGGAAAGCCCTGATACAGCTTGAGTAAGTGCCGCGGTTGGTTTCAGCGCGAGAACTTCTCTCGCCACTGCTACGGCCACTTTTGCAACCTGTGATGGAGCAACACGCAAACGGTGATCTGCCATTCCGCCAGTAAGGGAGAAGACGGCCTCTACTTGGTAGTGGCGATTCATCTTCTTCTTATCGATCTCTTGGTCATAGTTTTCACCACCACCTTGGCGCTTCTTAGAATACTGTAAGGAGGAAGACTGAGCGTCGAGCTCGATGAAGTCACTGTCGAAAGAAAGGATTCGGTCTGCTTTCTCGAGTTTCGGAGTGAGCTTAACTTTAGAGGCACCGAATGCTTTGGCAATTGCTTCTTCTGCCGCCACGTTTTCAAGCGCCTCGTAATTGTAGAACTTAACGCTTGGGAATTTCTTAGCGATCTGAGCTGCCAAACGATTTCTCGTTGGCGACTCATCGTTTCCTAAGACAACACCAAGCTTTCCAGGATTCTTAACAAAACCATTAAAGAAGGCGTCAAAATCTGCCTTGCTCGCCTTCGCTCCCTTGTTGAGAAACTCCTTAGAACGAGATGGGCTGTAAAGATTAAGGATCGAGGCCTGAACCATCGCATCTGTCCCCATATTATCTGGGTGCTTTGCATTTGGAGCAAGCTTCGTAGGACGTGACTCATACGTGGTCGCTACGAGCGGGATTGCTCCACCGGCTGCGGGCATCGTTGTCGCATAAAAGAGAGGACGACCTGGAACAATCCATTCTGGCCCATCTGCGTATGGTAAAATGTAAGACTCTGGACGGCGACAAGATACAAGACCTAGTCCAGCAAGAGCGGTTGAAGCCCCCATGAGCTTCACAAAGTTACGACGGGAGAGCTCACGCTCATCTTCGTCCATCGTATCTTCTTCGTCTTGAAATTCACGAATCGCCTGGTGACGGAACTTAATGGTGTCTTCGTGTTCACGAACACTTCTCCATACGCTAAGATCTGCCTCTTGCTCAGGGACATCTGGGTGATGTAAAACTCTCTTACTCATGAAATTGAAATTTTATAATTAACGGTGACAGGTTGCGCAGGACTCTTTAGGAGCAACGTTCCAGTGATCTTTTAGGTAGTGACCTAGTTTTTGCTGAGAAGATAGCTTCTTCCCGCTTAACTTGTCATTGTTGGCGATGAAATCATTTACGAGAGTGGCTACATCTCTGTTTTGCTCAAGATACTCGTCTGGATCGTAATCGAGATTATAAACTTCCTCAAGGGGACGTAGATTGTTCTCTGGCTCACGGTGACAATCAATACAGAAGCCCATCGTGAGTGACTTCGCGTGATAAACCTCTTCCATCTCGTGAACATCTCCGTGGCAGGATTCACAAGAAATACCGCGATTCACGTGCGCAGAGTGGTTAAAGTAAGCGTAATCAGGAGCTTGATGAACACGCACCCATTCGATCGGACGACCATCATATCCTTCATACGTCTCATCAATCGCGCGGCGGAGCGGCTCTAACTTAGGAGAATCCTTCTTCACATGCTGGTGACAGTTCCAACACGTATTCGCAGTAGGGATGTTAGCATGACCTGAATGCTCAACGAAACTGTGACAGTAACGACAATCAAGACCGAGCTGCTGGACGTGAAGCTCATGGTTATATGGAATGGGTTGTGAAGGCATGTAACCTACTCGCTGCGTCTCTGGAGTCGCGTAATACGCAAAAGCAGCAATAACCCCAACAACCGCTATACCTGCGCAGATCGCAAGCTTAAGAGGGATATAGTTAGTCCAACGTGGGAAGAAATTAGCCATAGTGTGGCGGGCGTGTTACACGCTTGTGAAATTTTTCACAAGCAATTTTAACAACTTTTTACACTATTTTAGACAAGTCATTTCAATGCATTTACCATGCCAGCAATCATGCAATCTTTCGATCACGACACTGAACCAGAATCATAAAGATAAATTATCAACTGCAAAATTATCAAATAAGACTCTAATGACTGCATTAAATGCTTAATTAAAGGATTTATGCCTGCCGCCAAAAAGAATCCTTGATTTAAAATAACCCGAAAAAATTAATTTATTAGACCTTATCAGTCTCAGTCAAAGGTGCCTATCTTTCGAAAAATTAACTCGATAATCATTTGGCTCGAAGAGTTTCCAAATCCAACATTTCACCTTCCTTAACAATATTTGAAAAAGCTCGGAATTTCGCAATCTCTGCTCAACCAAAAAGGAAAAATGGCACGCTCGACAGGATTCGAACCTGTGACCCACGCATTAGAAGTGCGTTGCTCTATCCAGCTGAGCTACGAGCGCAATCATTAAAAATTGGATGAGCAACATAACTACTCCCCGCCTCAAAGCAAGAGTAAACTTCACTTGTGTTTTTCATAGAGCCAGTCTCAAGGAGAGTTGCTTTCTTAAGATTTCTCACTGCACCTCCCTCACTTCAACTCTGGTAAAAAATTGCCGTCCCAAGGAGCCTAATGTGCTATTGGAAGCCCATTCCACGTCCATCATGGCAGCGGCATTATCACTGGCTTCTTGAATTGACATTCCCGTCTCTCCAGAAACAGCAGTCCATTCTATTAAATCCGTTGATACCTGTAAGCGATATTCCACATTTAACGCCTTTGGATTTATGGGGAACTGCGCTTTCATATACCCATCCTCTATTCTAATCGTAAGCTTTGGGACGCTACTCGGATCATCTGGGGCAGTCCCCATGAGAAACTCAGCAAGGTTTTGATACCCATCGTGGTCATCATCAGATTCCGAGCTAGTTACTGAGTGAGCCGCTTTCCATTCCTCATATGACGTAGAATCAGGATTCGCCTCCTCAACTAACGACTGCCCATTCCATAAGAGGTCTGTTGGGTTAGTGAACGAGCCGTTGGCGGTAAAACCCATGGTAACAGATTGCCCCGTATTAATCTCACTCAGCCAATCATGATCTGTGACATCAACAGTATATACCCCGCCAGCGACCTCCCAGGCCGTCGAATTCAAGTCCCAAAAACTGGTAACACTCCATGCCGCAGTAAAACCAAAACTGTAGTTGCTCACTGGAGGCCCATTATTCGTGATGGTAATATTCCCGTTGAACCCTCCGTTCCAATTTTCCACTTCAGAAAATTCAATAATGAGATGCCCGCTCGTCTCTTCAGAATAGTGACGAACCCACTCCGCCTCGCTTTGGTAATCAATTCCCCAGTTCTGAATGATGCTTTTCACCAAGGCCCCGGAGACGGTCAAATCGCTATCAGTTAATCCAGTTGCGACAGAAGAACTCGGGATAAAAGCGGACGCCCCCTCCGCCTTGTTATTAACCGCCCAGTTGCAGTGACTTATGGAGTTCTCCCGCAGGAAGTCCATCCACTTCAGCGTCTCCTCTTCATCAACGGCACCATCACCATCAGCGCTGACAGCTCCCCACTCCGTGCAAAACAGCGCGATCCCACTATCCAACGCTGTTTGCGCCTTCGCTCTCAAACTATCTCGGTGCGTTCCCGCATAAAAGTGCAGGGTGTAAGCGATATGATCAGCAATGATTGGATCTGCTGCTGCCGCGTCCACATCTTGCGACCAAGTGGGAGTACCCACCACGATCAAGTTATCCGCGTCAATCGCCCGGATCGCACTAATTACCGTTTCTGCATAAGGCTTAATGACGTCAGTCCAACTCACCGCCAGGGGCTCATTGTATATCTCATAAATAAGATTGGGATAGTCTCCATATTCGGTCGCAATGAGCTCAAAGAAAGTTACTGCCTCAGACTCGTGCAACTCTGCATGATGCGAGTGCCAATCTACAATAACATAAAGCCCCAGCTCAATCGCCGCATCAATAATCGTTCTTACCTTCGCTAAATTACTAGCTTCACTGGCGGGCGAACTCAAGTATCCTCCTACCTCATCAACACCCATTGCGGCTCGCACGATAGACGAGTTCCAATCATTTTTTAAATACTCAACCACGCTCTTCTCATAAAAGGCCTCTCCTCCCCAGCCATCATTACTCCAGAACAAGCTATTGCCCGCTAAAGCTACAGGAGCTCCTGTATCATCCAAAATTTTTCCATTAACTACAGATAACTGCCCATGCGCCTCCACCGGGGTAAGTGCTTCTTGCGCAAACAGAGAAGAGCATAAAGCGGCAATAATAATTAAAAAATAATTCATAATTTAGTTAAGGAACTCAATTTAAACATTATTTAAGTAATTAGTCAATTCTAATGCAACCATATGATTTTACGTGAAGCTCGGTTAATAGAAAAATTTTAAAAAAAGCAAAAGAACTTGACTTAACATGAGCGCGCAAGGTAAGACCTCCCTCCACCCAATTTCCGGTTATGGCAGTTACACAAGTTATCTTAAAAGAAAAATTAGACGGCGTAGGCGCAGAAGCAGACGTTGTTAAAGTAAAGGCTGGTTTCGCAAGAAACTACCTCATCCCACGTGGAGTTGCATACGAAGCGACCGAGCATAACGTACAATACATCGAGGGGCTTAAAGCAGCTCGTGCCGAGCGTGAAGCTGCAGAGCTTGCCGAGTATAAGGAAGTAGCTGCTAAAATCAACGGCACAGACCTCAAGCTTGACCTTGAAATCGGTGAAAACGGAAAAGCTTTCGGAGCAATTACCAACATCGACATCCACAAGGCACTAGAAGCGAAAGGATTCAAGATTGACCGTCACGCGATCGTTCTCGAGAAGCCAATCAAGAAGACATCTGACACAGAGGTTGAAGTGAAGCTCCATGCTGATGTTTCCGCTAACATTACAGTAAAGGTAAATCCTGTCACTAAAGGGTAATTTTTCATACTCCATCTTAAATAAGACCGCACCCAAGGGTGCGGTTTTTTTATTGTGAGGCCAAGAGAGATATGAAACCTTACCGCACAACAATGCAATATCCTCTCAGAATCAAATTCAAGATCCTCGCCTTCGCTCCACAAATTTTTCTAGAAGACGCCCAGGGTAACTCTATCGCCTATATTCGCCAAAAGATTTTCAAGTTCAGAGAACACGTGCAGGTCTACACCGCGAAAGACCGAAAACAACTGCTCGCCAACATCAAGACGGATAAAATCATCGATTGGTCCGCCCGTTATACCTTTTTCGATGATAGTGGTGTGGAACTTGGCTCTATCGGACGCAAGGGAATGAAGTCCCTTTGGAAAGCCACATATACCGTCTTTGAAGCGAATACCGATGAAGTGAAATTTATCATCGAAGAAGAAAACCCTTTCGCCAAAATTTTTGACTCATTGCTAGGCGAAATCCCAGTTCTAGGCCTACTATCCACGGTGCTCTTCCAACCAAAATATCTTGTGAAACGCTCAGGGAATAATGAAACCGTCATGCGCTTAACAAAGAAAGCCGCCTTTTTCGAAGGTCGATTCCAGCTTGATAAACTTTCAGAAATCACAGCGCAAGAAGAGCTCAACCTCATGCTGAGCCTCCAAATGCTCACGTTGTTAGAACGAGCCAGAGGATAAAGGCCTCAGACCATAAAAAAGCCACTGACCGTTAGATCAGTGGCTTTTCGTATATGAAACTACTATTAATAACTCAAGCACTGTAGATCGACTTCCCTGTTGAAAGGAGGTCATCGCAGGCTAACTTCAAGCGTTCACAGAGCGACTGTTCTGCCTTCTTGAGATAAGAGCGAGGGTCGTAGCACTTTTTGTTTCCGACTTCGCCATCAATTTTTAAAACTCCTTCAATATTCTCACAAACGTGGCTCGTAATCGCACGGGTGAAGGCATATTGCGTGTCGGTATCAATGTTCATCTTAATCACACCGTAGCCAAGTGTCTCACGGATATCAGAGAGCTCGGAGCCTGATCCACCGTGGAAAACAAGATCCATTTTAGAATCCGCACCATACTTATCCATAACCGCCTGTTGCCCATCACGTAGAATGGTTGGCTCCAACTTAACCGCTCCTGGCTTGTAGGCGCCGTGAACATTCCCGAAGGTCGCCGCGAACATAAATCTTCCAAGACCATTCAAGCTTTCATATACCGTCACCATGTCTTCTGGCGTAGTGTATAACTTCTCCGCTGGAAGCCCAGAGGTGTCATGACCATCTTCTTCTCCGCCAACTACTCCAGCTTCGATTTCTAGTATAATGTCAAGCTCTGCGCACTGCTTGAGCAACTCCTTAGACATCGCCATATTCTCTTCGAGTGGAAGCTCTGATCCATCATACATGTGAGATTGAAATAGTGGACCTTTCCCTTCTGCGATGCGCTTGCGAGATGCTTCGAGCAACGGTCTCAAGAAACCATCTACTTTCGCTGGGTGGCAGTGATCGGTATGGAGAGCTACTAGCACATCATACTTTTCCGCAAGAATATGTGTCGCCTCTGCAAGAACGATCGCCCCATAGGCGGCATCATTAACCCCTAATCCGGAAGCAAACTGACCACCACCGGTAGAAACCTGGATGATTCCATCTGAACCAGATTCAGAGAAAGCCTTGAGAGCTCCACTGATAGTTGCTAGAGAAGTAACATTGATAGCAGGATAAGCATATCCACCCTTTTGGGCAGCATCTAACATTTCACGATATTGAGAAGGGGTTGCGACTGGCATAGTAAAAACTAAATGAAGTGAAAATTCTCTTTTGGCAAGTCAAAACAAAGAAAAAGCCACATTTGCTTTTTGATTTTCTTTGTTTTGGTAATTTCCTTAAGAAGACAAAGAGAATTTTAGCACCTGGTCTTTTTTGAAAAAAGTGCAATTTTATCCTTGTCATTTTCTAGGATGTATCGAAATACTAATCGCCCTTCGATTTATGGGTAGATGGCCGAGTGGTTAAAGGCGGCAGACTGTAAATCTGCTCACGTAAGTGTACGTTGGTTCGAATCCAACTCTACCCACCACCTCGAAGGCTAATTTTTGCTTCTTACTTTTAGACAGACCTTTGAGTTTCATTAGGAATTCCAGTCGAGAAGTAATCAACCAAAGTTAGAACATGTTGCTAACTTCTTCTCTAAATAGTGATTTTAGCAATCCGACCTCGAAAGAGAGGCTCAACACTTCTTCTATAGAAGCCCGAATCGAAAACACCCTATGACTCAAAACCGAACATACACAACACAGCTTAATCAAGCGATTGAGCATGTTCTTGAATCGTGTTTTCCGTCCTTGAGTTGTGCCCTCCCTATTCCAACAAAAACCGTTACGCCCGCTTTCCGTCCCTTTTTATCACTCTCTCCTGAGCAAAATATCCTCAAATCTATTTATGCTATCGGAACCTGAGTTCATTAAGAGCAAGCGCGCGTGACACATCATAAACATAATACATGTCATCGCAAAACAGATCCAACAATCGTTCTGGTAATAGCCAGAAACCCCGCAACAATAACTCGAACAGCCACCGTAGAGGCGTTCCACAACGAAAAAACAAACCAGCTCAACCGAAGTTAAGCTGGTGGCAAAAGCTCCTCTCTAAGCTAGGTCTCTACACGCCTCCTACAACAGGCGAAGCGCAGAGCAAGCCTGCTGCTAAAAAAGAAACCAAGCCGAGCAACAAAACAGCCTCCAAGAAAACCGCAAAGAAAAGACCTGCGAAGCCAGCACCTCCACAAAAGGTCGACAGCTCACGTCTTTATGTCGGAAACCTCTCTTACGATGTCACGGAACCAGACCTCGTCGAGCTCTTCAAAGGATTCGGAGGAGTCAAAAGTGCAGAAGTCGTTTACAACAAGCGCACTCAACGCTCTAAGGGATTCGCCTTCGTTCAAATGGTGAGCATCGACGACGCCAAACGCGCAGTTGAAGTTCTCCATGAGCAACCATTCATGGGACGCAACATGATCGTAAACGGTGCCCGCTCCGTAAACGAAGAGCGTGACGCGATCGAAAACCCAGCAGCGTAAAACAACGCGAAATCAATCATTAAAAACCCCAGAAAGGCTACGCCTTTACTGGGGTTTTTTTGTCGAGCAGAAAGGTTTTTAGTATTGAGAAAATACCGGGAAAGCAGGGAACCTCATTGATCCGTTACTCACCTCGGGAAATCGCTCCCCAACTTCACCTCATATCTCATCAATGATTTGAATCTGGCACAAGGCACCAGAAATAAACGCCCGAAGAACCAACCCTTTCCCCCTTTTTGTTTTACCTCCGTGTGAAAATTCGCTCTACTTCTAGGTAGATGGATTCCAGTGCTAACCAAAACCCAGAGCAAATCGCTCGCGATACGATTGATGCGCAACTTCGTGACGCAGGATGGGCCGTGCAGGACAAGGACTCCTTCGATTTCTCGGTTAGCCAAGGACAGGCGGTGCGCGAATACCAAACCGATACAGGCCCCGCCGACTACGTTCTTTTTATTAATCGAA
>CALKLP010000331.1 GCA_937991965.1 uncultured Verrucomicrobiales bacterium | reverse complement strand
CCTTTTGCACCGGGGTATTGTGTCGATCGTAGCAATTAACGTGCTTTGCTCAAACAGCACACCCCGAAAAAACGCCCTGACATTGAGCGGATTTGAACCTGGGACCACCAGGTCACCAGTCGAGCGGCTAAACCACTCGAC
This sequence comes from uncultured Verrucomicrobiales bacterium, assembly GCA_937991965.1. Classification (GTDB taxonomy): domain Bacteria; phylum Verrucomicrobiota; class Verrucomicrobiia; order Verrucomicrobiales; family Akkermansiaceae; genus WTJZ01. The sequence continues at coordinate 3,988 of CALKLP010000331.1, read as the reverse complement.
CATCGAGGCTGACTAGCATCATATTAATTATATCATTGTTGTTGTTGTTGTTATAGTTGTTTATAGTCTCTCTGCCTTTCGGCACTTTAGACTCTCGGTCTGATAGATCATATTTCAACGGTTTGAACATTTACAGAAGTTTAATTTATAGTCTTATTGTACTGGTTTTCTTTCTGTGAGTATTGTTCCAAGGATGGTTCTTATACTCCCTGTATTTATTCTGGGTGAATATCCTTCTACTAGTTTACGAACCGAGGAGCTCCTTTGAGGGTTTGTCAGATATTTCCTGGCGAGTCGATGAACTTTTGTCTCTAGGTTTGTTATGCCTGTTTCGGACTCAAGATAGTCATTTCTGGTCATTGAAGGACAATGGATTGCGAGTCTTGTAGCTTTTCTTAGCACAACGTCGATTTTTTCCAGTTTACTTGGTTCTGCCAGACATAGGATTGACGGGGCGTAGGTAGTTATTGGAACTATCATTGCCTTTAGAATCTTTAAGCATGTTTTCGTGTCTGCTCGTGGTTTCGTATGCGAGCCTGTAATTTTGGCAAAAATTTTTGTTCTTGTTCTGATTTCTTTTTCTATTTTCTTCAACTGGCATTTCATGGTGAGTTTCGCGTCCATTACCACTCCTAGAAATTCGCAATTCTTCTTGGCCACGATTTTTGCACCATTTACTATTAGTACTGGCCGGTGTTTTATACGCTTTTGATGAAATAGTGTGCATTGGGTTTTATGGACACTGAGTTTTATGCGCCATACGTTGCACCATCTGGCTATTCTGTCATTATAATGTTGTAGTTTTCGTTCTGCTTTTTTTGTTGATTTGTGCGTAGTCCATATAGCCAGGTCGTCCGCAAACTGCGAAATCTTGGTGCATTGTTCTGATGGCTGGGGTACATCGTGACACCACAGATTGTGGATCAACGGGCTCAGAATGCTGCCTTGGGCTGTTCCTGCTCTCAGGGTGACCGGTTCACTCAATTTCTGGTTTATTCTGAGGTGGATCTTTCTTCCGGACAAATAATTCCTTAAGAAAGCTATTGTGGTTTCACCTAGGATTCCCTTCATTTTCAACATAAGGCCGTTGTGCCAGATTTTATCGTAAGATTTCTCTACGTCATACATCGCAGTCAGAGTGATTTTACTGTCGCAGAACCCATCACTGATTCCTTCGCCAATCTTGAAGAGTTGGTCGTGTGTGGACCTATTTGCCCTGAACCCCGCCTGACTTTCCGGGATGATGTTTTTAGCCTCGATGGATTTTGTTAACTCGTTGTTGACAAATCTTTCGAAAGTTTTTCCCAGAGCTGAGAGTAGTGTAATCGGACGATAGTTCTTTGGATCTGACCTTTCTTTTCCTGATTTTGGCAGTAGTATTGTTATTCCTGCCTTCCATATATCTGGGAAGTAGCAGCACTCCCACGCTGTTTGGTACAGCCGCGCCAGATATTCCAAGGCGACGTTGGGCAGGTGTTTGATGTGCGAGTAGAAGACGCCGTCGTCTCCCGGAGACGTATTTTTGGTCTTTTGTAGACTCTTCATGATGCTCAATGGAGTGCATGTGATGATGAGCTCACCTTGCAATCTTTCTTCCACCCGTTCGTATTTTTGGTCCAGAGATTCGGCGTAGTTATCTGCTTCTACGCTGACCGTTGCGTGTTCGGGATGCGGTTCTGGAGGACTATAGATTTCTTGATACAGCTCCTGGAACTGTTTCAGTCGCTCTTCATCGCTGGTCAAGTATTCATTGTTTACATTCTTTATTGGATATGTTATCGCTCCTGATTTTGGCTTGAAGTACGTCTGCGCAACCTTATAGAATTCATGGGGACCTTTGACTCTAGCCTCTTCCCATAGTCTTTTCTTCTTTTGTTCCTCGAAGCACTTTATGTCCGCGTCGATTTCACGTCCTAAGCTGTTCACTTGTTTCTTCAATGCTGGACATCGTTTTGCTTGTTTTCTCAAACTTCGTTTTCTCTTTATCTTGTTCACAATGACCGGGGGAAGGGCTCTGTTGTCAGGTCCACTCTTGATTTTTGATCTAGGAATGGATTTCAAGTCCGCCTCTTTGATGGCCTTTGTGATAAACTCGACAGACGCATCTATGCTGGCTTTGTTGTGGGCTAATGTTGGCGCAAAGTTCATCGTTTCAGACATTGTCTGCTGGTACTGGATCCAGTCTGCCTTATGTAGGTTTGGGAGACATGATTCCATTGGTTTCCGTCGATGGGCTCGCAGGTTTATCGTAAAGCTTATGGGTCTATGATCACTGCCAACGTCTTCGTGGACAACCTTCCTTTCCACTAGGTAGGCGTACCTCGGTGTTGTGAGCAGGACGTCAATAGTTGACGGGGCCCTTCCTCCAGGGTCAAATCGCGTGTACTTGTCTGGTGCATGAATGGTGATTTCTTCTTCCTCTGCCAGTTCGTCCAATATTTCGCCTAGTCTGTTAGTGTTATGGTGCTGCGGCAGGCTTGTTTTGGCGTTCAGATCTCCTATCACCATACACGGATGATCAGCCTTCAGTCTCGATGTCACCATATCCATTGTTGTTTTCAAATTGTTTCGTCGCTGCTTGTTGAGAGTGGGGCTGAGGTATGTACTGATTACAGCTATAGGAGCTGTCCCCGGTAGTAGCAATTGGATTCCGACCTGTTCTATGCCTTTCTGCTGCATTCTATAGTCTGCTATGAACGTAATTCCATCTCTCACCAGAATAAGATTTCCACGACTGCCCTTACTGTGGTCTGCGTGAATGGCTCCCGCCTCGGTATAGCCTTTTAATTTCAATGTTTTTTTCAAAAGAGTTTCTTGTAAGCAGATGACTTCCGGTTGTACTTCTTTGATCAGCAGTTGTTCTAGCTCACTCAGTTTGTTTTTAACTGAATTAGCATTTAGTGTTAGAATGTTCAAGTTGTTCCTGTGATTTTTTCGGTCATCCATCATTACGGTTCGTATCTAAATTTCTGAAGCCTGTCGGTGACACTGAGGCAGGGAGGGGAGGAGTTGGTGTAAATAAATTCAGTCATCTTCTTCCTGTTCTTGGCGTTGTCCGTGCTTAGTCTTTCAGTGGAGTTTATGTCAGGAGGAGTAGTAGGTCGGTTCATGTCCGGTGAAAATGCTTGGTTCAAATTGTTTAAGCTGTTCGTAACGTTTTCCCATTCTGACTCCTCCATACCTCTCATATCTGGGAGCGAGTTGAGAGCTGTGGTAGCGGTTTTCATTTTCTCTTCCATCTGTTGAAGTACGGTCTCCATCGCTCGCACTGGCTCATGCAAGACTTGATCCTGGACTGAAATAATTTTCTCGATATCAACATGGTTATCTTTCTCTTTGATAGCGGTCAGAATTTCCCGCTTGAGCTCGGACATTTTCTTCTCCACGAGTTTTCGTGTTTTCACATTCTGTTCTAGTAGTTGTTTTTGAACTGTTAAGAGTCTGCTATTCATCTCTGTGATGATACTTTTCAGTTCCTCGAGTTCAGGCGTTTTGACGTGTTTAGTCGCCTCTGGAGGGTTTCTCTGGTTTGGGGTATTGTCCGAGGGTAGGTCGGGCCATGCTGTTTTATCCAGAGTTCCAAGAGTTGGGGGAGGAGCCGGGGGTCGCTTATTCGCAGCGGTCTTCGAAGCAGTTTGGGCTTTGGTTCGGTTGTTTTCATGCTCGTTGTTGTACTCGCATGCCTTGTTCCAGGCTGCATGACGACCGCCACAGTTAGGACAACAATACAGCACGGGTTCGACTTCGCATCCTTTGGTGCGATGATCACCACTGCACTTCCCACATTTTTGCACTCCTTTACACTGATTAGATTTGTGGTCGCAAATTTTCTGGCACCGATAGCAGCGTGGAGGTGGGGCGGCTCTTGGATGTGGTTTTTCACATGTATAGTGGACGTGATTAGCAATCAGGCCATCTTTCAGAAGTTGATCCGCTTTGTCCGGGTCAGATAGTGTAATCCGCACGAACTTGGTGACCCGACCAGTTT
>CALKLP010000330.1 GCA_937991965.1 uncultured Verrucomicrobiales bacterium | reverse complement strand
AATCAAAACCATCGTAATTAGTGAATCACTTTACATATCCTCGATCTTCTTTCCTTCACTCTTAGCCTTCTTGACGGTGATATTTGGCAAGTCATGGACAGTCTTCTCGTGGTTCATCACTGTGATTTCAAGCTCAACCTTGGTGTCAGCGGTGACAGCCTTGGTCTGAAGAATGATCTGAGGGTCTGTGTAGGTCTGGAAGAAAGCGTGTTCTCCTCCGACGATACCAGTGTGAATAACAGCTCCCATGAATCCAAAGGTGTCAATGACATCAGCTCCGATAGATTCGATGGTGTGTGGGTATCTTCTGTCCTGTCTGTGTCCGGAGTTACCTCTCATGACAACAAGGGTCTTCTGGGTGGTTCCTTCCTGAGTTCCGGTGATAATGGCAGTGTTGGCACTTTCGACACAATCAAGGCTGAAGTCTTCTCTGTCGACCTGGAGGTCTTCGAGAGGGATGCTCCAGTAGTTCCAGTCATCAGCAATGCTCACTCCGTAGACTCTTTCTCTGGTGGCGACAACGATTTCGTTGATGAAAGCACAGATGTTGGTTGGGTTGTCGAGGGAGCTCAATGGCAAAGTTGGGGCTGGGGTGTTTTCAGTGATGGCGTAAGTGAACACCTGCTGACTGAAGTTGTGTCCTCCATGGCAGTTACTCAAAATGACGAACCAGGCCATCTTTCCAACAGTCTGGTTTCTAATCTCGATTGGGCAATAGTCGGTAACGTCGAAGTGTTCTCTATCCAAACGGGCAACTTCGTTCCATTCTTGGATATCGTTAGGGTTGACGCTGAAGACAAAGGCATGTTCCTGGGTGCTGACAGCAACGTAGTCGAGAGCAGAGGTGGCCTTCTGGTGGGCAGCGATTCCGGTGATAAGAATATCGTGGGTGTGCTGGTGGACGGCATCGGCGGTGACAGCGATGAAAGTGGAGGTCTCAGTTCTGTCGTTGGTGACGTAGGCGACGATCAAACCATTGCTCAAAGCGACGATTCTCTCTCCCATAACATCTCCGTGCTGGAGTGGCACAGCGTGCAAAACCTTACAGCTGATATCGGCTCCTGGATAGGCCTGTTCACAGGTGGAGAACAACAAGGATTTGGATCCTGAGGTCTGGTGTTCGAGCACAGAAACGTTTCCGTCAAAGAAGAAGTTTCCAGTTGGTTCCTTAATCTCATCCCAAGAGATGTTGACCTTCTTGGTGAAGAAAGCATCCTTAATCACAACAGCATCGGTATTCTTACTAATGGCAGAGATAGAAAGTTCGTTTCCACTCTTAATGAAGTTAGCTGGAAGTTTCATGGCGAAAGTCTTTCCAGCTTCGGCTTCGAAGTCTGGGATCTTGTTCAAAGCAACATTGTCGAGGACGTGTTCCATGACGTAGACCTTTCCTTCGGCAGTCTGACTGCTTTCCTTGTCGCTCACAGTTACCTTGACGGTGTTTTCACCGAGTTTCAAATTGTGTGGGAGAACGAAAAGCTCAAGCTTGACATTTCTTACCAAAAAGGCATGTCCAGTTTCACCATCTCCAATGACGAAAGACTTATTCCAGACGAATCCGAACATGTTAGGGTGACTGTTAGCATGACGAAGAGTCCAACTTCCAAAAGTGCAACCATATTCTTCCCCGTGTCCATTCTTGGTGTAAGAGAAGGAAACTCCATAGTCACTGTACTGGGCACTGGTCATCCATGAGTGTTCGTCATCGAAGAAGTCAGCGTGAGCAATGTGGCTAATCTGGTAAGTGTTCCAGTCCTTATCGGTGAAATGTCCTTCCAATTGGTAAGCTCTGATGTCTCTAGTTGGAATATCAGCGGTGACCATGACAGCTTCGTTGTAGAATCCGACGTATCCTTCGGTCACCAAAGTAGCCTTAGCGTTGGCGCAGACAAGAGTTCTATCACCATTGTTCAATTTGCACTGAGCAATACTGATGAGAGATCTGCTGTCTTCAATTCTTCCTGTCCAAAGAACGGATCCTCTGTAAGGGAACAAATCCAGAAGCTGGGAATGTTCATGTCCGACGGATTCGACTTCTCCCAAGTAGTAGAAAGTGAGCTGTCTGTAAGCAACGTTTCTGAAAACTCTGAACATGTGGTTGTTACCATGCTGGGATTCTCCAACTCCCTGGTCGTAGGCGATCATGTAGACTTCTTCATTGGCGTCCTGAGGAGCGTGGATGATTCTCAGAACAAGATTGTTTCTGATTTCAAATCCGTCATCCTGGTTGAGGGAAAGTTCGCTGACGACTTCTCCCATGGTCAAATCGAAGGTGGAGATCAAAACGACACCTGGCTTGGATTGCTGTCTGGCTTCGAAACATCCAACGTAAACGTAGTTTCTTTCGGAGTTGTATTCAAATCCTGAGCAGTACAATTCTTTCAAAACGTTGAAATCGTGGAAGTAACTCTTGAGCAAGAGTTTTCCATTTCCATCGATGATCTGGAAGACGACCTTGTGGTGATCGAAGACAAGAGCGGCGATGTTGTGGGAGACCCACTGAACGTTCATGAGTTTTTTGACACCGTATCTGGAGTAGTCAACAGACTGGAATGGGAGGTGGTCTCCATAAATGGTTCCTTCACTGGTCTCGGAGCTGAGAGGATTTCTGGCATCACTCAAATCGAAGGAGACAGACAAGTCCTGAGCAAAAGCGTCATGTTCAAGCATGACAACATCTGGAATGCCGGATCCTGGGCCGATTTTGGCGAGTGTGCTGGTAGCGACTAAGAGCAATAAAAGCGCAGTGTACTTCATTGTTAAGATTTTTTATGAAGAAATAAGATGGATTTTTATTTATTTCAAGAGCCAGGGATTGAATGTTGTTGTTGCTGCTG
>CALKLP010000329.1 GCA_937991965.1 uncultured Verrucomicrobiales bacterium | reverse complement strand
TGGTTAATCCCATCCTGTTGACCCTGGTACAGGCTACACTGAGATTCTAAGAGGAGTCGCCGACCTATATCTTTCAATAAGAAGAATATCCAGCAACACGCGCGATCGGAGTATCGCACACAGCTTGCAAAGATGAGTTCTGACAAAAAAATTCGATCTCACAGCTGGAGTGAACTTTTGTATTTTATATTACCACCATGTTGAGCGTGGGGCCAATATTACAGGTTACTACTATTGTTGCTGTAGCGGATGGGTACTGCTTCTGGATCACTAGGAGGTGGGATGATATGCTGACGGCAACACAGGTGTGTTGTTCTTTTTTTAATCACCCGCTCTACTTCTGCATGAAGCTAGGCCTTTTGCGACTCGTATGGTATAAAAAAAGAGCTAACACGGATGTTTGACTGCCTTTACGTTGGATTTACGGCATGGAGTATAGTTGCCCACCTCGTGCGAGATGCATAGAGAACCGCAAGCAACCATGTCTGCACATGGCGCTCCAAATGTCGCCGACCACTATCGCTGGGCTTTTCTTGGATGACAAGGTGTATATCCACCACAGTCGGGAATATCATTATGTGCCCTCCAAGCCTTTTCATTGTTCGCAGAGTTTAGGAGACGTGTACTTGTGAAGAGAAACACCAGTGGTTTGATCGGGGTGCCAACAAATGTTTGAGGAAGATATTTCGCACAACTCAATCTAAGAACGATCCAGTAAATTATCTCAATGTATCGTGCGGTACATATTCACGCTTACAGGTAAGATACAGTAGTACTTAGCGCCGGTGCCTATGTTATACTACCGTTAGAATCACTCTGATAGTGGTGTCGCAGTAGACGAGTTATACTGCTGTCATTGCAGCCTTTTTGTTGCTGCTTCACTACCACGTCCCAGGTTCATATTACTGTACTAATATCATGAATGAACTCTACGATGTTGGCGCTAGTTTGGCCTCAAATTCTGCCCATATGAGGACACACCCTGCTGTAGCCAACAGCAACCGAAATAGTCTGCAATGTTCTAGGAGTACCGCTGTACGAGCCCTGATGTACACCTAAGCACGGATGCACGATTGATCAAATGATCACATCTTTTGCGTAACTGTGGTGTAACCTTTGATGTAGCTGGGATAACCACGAGGTGAAGGGGTATATACCACTGTAGACTAACACCCTAATGCTACTAGCTAGGCATTTCACAGATTTCGCCGTAGTCGGCATTGGAGGTTAGTTCGTTCCGGGCGGAAAACGCTGAAGGAAATGGTGGCACCGGCAGCATTAGGAAGGATCCCGCTCATACCTTCCGTCAGAAAGAACGACTTCAAGTCAACGAGTGCCGTTAGCCTATAGGTCCATCGCGTTCTTCACTACTGGTTTACACTGCATGATGATCTAAGTCGTACTATTCCCGCACCGCATACCTTTCATGTCTCGTTGAGATGTGTTGAATCCAAACTATGATCGCTCCACCATTGGGGCGGAATAGGCGGTTCGAATCCCTAGCCACTATATGTCTGTTTCGCGATTCCTAACCAGCGACGGTGATCCCCTTGTTACAATTAAACGCCCAACTACTCAGGTTTAAACCCCTGCCTCGATCTCACCAACGAGAGTACGTATGCACTCCCAAAGGCTATCGAATGTGAGGAACCCGGGTGCAAAACATGCAAACGTTAGGCCGTTGACAGGACATTTCAAGAGGACGGATCCAGGCTTGTAGGGTAAGCTAACGCTTGTGTTGCTTTTCTCAAGCGACCGTGCGTTTTCGGTAGAGGAATCATCTGAAGAACGTAGGATTCGACTATCACTACCGCCACTGAAACTGTACGCTCTTATTTACGGTTGACAGCTGCAGCAGTGAAATGTCGCTAGAGATAGTACGCGGCTGGGAATTCTGGTAGTTTCAACGCCCGTCGATCGGCTACTATGTGGCCGGTCGAGGTTCAAACGTGAACTCGTGCATCGACGATGGCGGCAGTTTTCGTCCCGCACGTTTTCTGGCTCAATCGAGAAAATACCCGGTGTCGCTATAATCTTATAGTGTTATGTGTTTGATGTATGTATACGATCAGTAGACAATGCCATTGTTCGTTGGGTTGCACATCCGTTTCCGTTGAGTATGCCTTTTTGATTCGGTGCAGCGCTTCAAGGGAGAACCGTAGCGACATTCAGGTGCGCCGGTACCGTAGCATGCAGCCCTCGGTGGATTCCACTTATGGCGCATACGACTGCGATATCCTTGGCCGGAGCTGTCCTCGTTGTCGCCTCCTTCATGGAACGTGCATAACCCTTACATTAACCCTAACAGTAAAAGCCTATTTTGAGCCCCAACCGCAACCCCAACCCCGGCCCTCTCGCAACCATAACTCCTCAAACCGCAGTGACCTTGAAGGCTTTGGTGTGACGGAAGCCGATGTGGAGGACCTGATAGTGTGCCTCACGGAGGCCAGAAGGGCTGGTGTGACGGAATTGTGAGCTTACCTGTCTTGCCCATCTAACTGCGTGGTGTTTTATTCTAACCCTTGAATCCAATCTCATTCCTACCCTGGTATCAAAATCTGTTAAGCGTCTCCCCGGAAGGTGTTGAAAACATCCAAGGTCTAAATTGGCGTATACAAAACATATCCCCCTCTCAAACTACAACACACGATGGTATATCGCCACTGGACTGAATCATGCACCAGACCTCGATTATTTTTTGTCGGAAACTCCACGAAATACCATATATATAAAATGGTGCATTCTTTTGAAAAGACAGGGACTTGTAAGGAAGTTTGTTCTCGTCTCGGCCTCTGTATGGGATTTTCGAACCTCGAATTTCATGGTCAATTCGCTTAGTTCGAGGGCTGTCATCGAGGGGCGGCTCCAACGCCATTCCCCCTTCGTTATCCGTTCCGCACCTGGCGAGAAACGCGTATGGCCGAGCAAGACCGCCGAGAAGTGGCGATTATTTGTTTTTGGAGACTCTCCTGAGTCTGTTTCGGATCTTGACTTATACAAAGGTTGAAACGAATAAAGCATGGGACAACGTTCTCGAATTGGCATCGTATTTGGTCCCGACAACGTTTGTTCATGACCGCCTCGAGCGTTTGACCGATCGACGCGACTTCTGGGTGTCGTTGCCTTTCGATATCGGATTTCTCGTCAAGATTTTTTTTTGTTCCAATGGCGGCTCCAACGCCCCTCGCCCTTCTTCATCCGTCGCCTACCCGGCCGTGAACGCGAACTACGGGCGTAAAAGACACAAGCGGGAATTGACAATTTTCGGTTTTGGATTTCTCTCCAGATGTTAATCCGAGGACGGGTCAACGCGTAATGTGCTAATAGATTATAAAGCAGTAATATATAACTATAGGAATCTTTTTGGCAACATGCCGTCGGCCCCAGCAATCGATGATACCGCAGTAAAACTTATCCTATAATGGGGATGTTCTGGTGGTACTGTGGATCGAAGATCTTTGCCTCTAGAAAACAAAATTGGTCGTTTCCCGCCACCCAACTGGCTTATGCATCACGTCCGACCATCCTTTTATGGATACCCCCCCCTTCTGTAAGGTGTCCGGTGTTGTGGTAGGTCGTCTGGGCACATCCAATTGGTTTTTTACATTTTATGGTCGCATGAGCGTAACGATTAAGCACGAGACCGTTCCAGACACCCACATGAGTGTGTATTGATTTGCATTTTTGTTGTACTAGGGTGCCCGTCGTTGTTGTAGTAAGTCCGGGCATGCCCGATTATCCTGGCATTTCTGAATTTTTTCATGAGCGGAATAGTTTAAGCACTCGACTGTTTTCCACGACCCACCTCTCTCTGGCATTTTTGTTTTCATTTTCAATCGACCCCCCTTTTTGATACCTCCATTTTTTTGCTCCACATTGTCTACATATCACTGAACAGGTAAATCGGGAGGGTTAGTTGCTTGGGACGTGACGTTCTTATGGACTTGGAGCGACCACCATTTCTATAATACAAGGCACATAGTATTTTGAATTCTGGTGTAACAAACTGTTGTCTTTTGCGCGTGGAAATCACCTGACAGGGAGGGTGCTGCTATCGTTCCAGTATTTCGTATCGGACACATGCTGTTACTTAGCTTCTCTTACAGACGTTTTCCCCGGACGGGCCGATTTTTCCAGGCGGTTTAACGTCTTCCCAAAGATGTGCCGTTTAGCGTGGGAATATATTTGAAGTTGTTCAGGACATATCGTATCTTGCGCTGAGTCGGGGAGCTATTAGGGATAGTGGTACCGTTTTTTTTTTGGTCTACGGATCATTTTTTTTTCCTTGTGTGAGGCGGTATTGATGTCTGGATGGTCCATCTTTTTCCGTGTTTGCACATTTTCCTGTTATAACGTAATTTCTACATATATGGAAAAAAAATTACTAAGTGGGTATTCACGGCCGACGCAATATTCCTTTAAGGTTGTATCTATAGGTGAACTCTTCGCACATTGTGGAGGTAAACACGGAGGACCTATGGTATCTCGCTCCGCGTCTGAGAACTGTTTGAGACTGTTGATACAAGTCAACGGAACGTTTTGTTTCGTTTCGGGCAGTATCGACGACTTGACGATCCTTCTTCCGTTTTTGCATGTTTTTACTACTGTAAGTTCTGCGTACATTGAAATCACGTACTGATTTGAAGGCATTCAATATCACCTCCTAATTCTCTTTAGTGCTTCTCTGAAATATACTTTTTCAGAATATTGTGGTAGTAAACCCGAAGAGGTTTACCAAGGCACACTGAACGGTGCTTTCCTTTCATCCTTCGTGAACTATATTATACAAAATTAAGATACACTCCAGCTGTGAGATCGAAGATTTTGTCGACACTCATCTTTGCAAGCTGTGTGTGATACTCCGATCGCGCG
>CALKLP010000328.1 GCA_937991965.1 uncultured Verrucomicrobiales bacterium | reverse complement strand
AACTGACAGCCGCCCGACTCAGACGAGGCAGTGATGCATTTACGAACCCACAACGGGTTCGTGACTACGTTCACTTACATCTCAGTGATCGCACCACCGAAACGTTTTACGGTTTGTTTCTGGACAACCGTCACCGGGTGATCGCACACGAGGATCTGTTTACGGGAACGATCGATGCGGCAGCGGTGTACCCTCGCGTCGTCGTTGCGAAGGTGATTGAATTCAATGCGGCAGCAGTGATCTTTGCACACAACCATCCGTCAGGTGTTGCTGAACCCAGCAACACCGACATCACTTTAACAAGCAAACTCAGTGAAGCCTTAAAACTCATCGACGTCCGAGTGCTCGATCACCTGATCGTTGGCGAGGACACCATCACAAGTCTTGCGGAGAGAGGATTACTCTAACAACACAATTTGAACCTACCGGAGAATCATGCGTTTTCGCCACTCAATGAGTGGCTTTTTTTTACGACGGAAAATAGATTCCCAAACAATCAAAGTCGCGCGCTAGTTGGCACCCTTCATAACCAACGCCTTCTCAAACGTTGTAACTATTCTCGACTAAAAAGATAGCCGCCCAAATACATCTGGACGGCGTATAAGCCTTTACTGTGAGAGAAAAAGCCGGTCGAGTGAGCGGATACTCCATGTCGTTGACACATCCTCCGCAAAGAGTCGGCATATCTCCCCTATTTCCTCGTCAGTTTGATCATCTCGAATGAGATAATACGTATTGGTGTAGTTCGTCAACATATCGCGAATCATTTTCAAATCACGATGAGAAGGACACGTAGACATCGTCGCTACTGCAGGACAGTTGTAGGCTGCACACACTAAAACATCAACGGGATTCTTCACCACATACAAGGGTTCACTTGGGTTATACGTGCTCGGAAAATTGAGACCAAAGACATCACTTCTTCGATCAAACTTATCGTCGGGCGGATACACAACATTGCGCTGAGAATCCAGACCCAGATACGCCAGGATTGCTCCGTCCGATCGCCGTACCGGCATCACGATTGAATCCTTCAGAGAACCACGGCCCGAGTAGTATCCGATCTCAAAGGCATCCAGAACAGCATCAGGAAGACCCAGAGAGTTCAGTGATGGATGCTCTTGGTCGATGTTCTTGAGCTCAAACTTCAACACGGGATTTTCATGCAGTGCTTGCTCACTAACAGAATCTCCGACCGATGCGTCCGGTAACTGCGTTTTTCCCCTTACTCGGTGAGTCTTTGAAGACTTCCCTGCCGACTCTACGGCCGCCTTCGGTAATGTTGACGAGCCTGGAAAGCGCTTATCAAGAACTTTCTTTGCCGCATCGATGGTGACATGTTCATACGCAGCGACAAACTTAAACGTGCCGCCACTCTTACCGCATGTACTGCGGTGACACTTAAAAACACTACGGTCGAAATTGATGTTCAACGATCGACTGTCTGATTCACAAAATGGGCACGGAATCGATGCCTCATCCTTTTCACCTCGGTCACTGGGGTATGTAATCTCATACATATCCAGAACCATCGCGATTGAGATATCCGGTCGGAACGGTTTATAGGCCATAGGGCTATGTCTCCATAATAACTCCAGCACACGCCGGAGCGTGTGTGAAATAGAAATGGAATCGCCAACTGACGATACATTCACTCAATCATGGAACAGCCTATTGGTCAATAATCCCGTGACTACTGACTGTAGGACGCAGTATTGTTGCATGCGAGCAAAATAAACGCCCTGCAATCGCGTGTAGGAGGAGACAAGCCAGTAAGCAATGCTGTAGCATTATTTACACATTGACGCGCTATAAAATGCTCTCAAGGCGCAAAACGGAATTGTCCTTGCCATTGGCCCAGGGAATCGCAAAAAAAGGGCTGTTCTCAACTGTCCGGATATCCGCAAACAGGAGTTTGTTCCATCCACCTTCGATTGCCTGTGAATGTTGCACCATGTTCTGCATTCGCTTGGGCGTCATACCCACAACCAATACGATAAAACTGCCAATGGCGGGAAAGTGATCTTGCATCACACGGCACTTCGCAGTCACACGATACTGACGCATCTTCTTCGTCAGCGTCGCCTTTGATGCGTCACTGCTGATGTGGTTCTCAGTACCACGATCAGATTCCAAGAAGAAATACAGCCTATTCTGCCCTTTTGGCCTGCTGGGAAACTCCAAACAAAACATGCGATCAGGAATGATCCATGTTTCTTCCGTGGTGAGCGGTGGATACGGTGGAACCGGCCAGCTGCGCGTACGGTGATTGCCGATATTTCTCTGCGGATGGGATATCGATGTAATCAGATCAGATTCATCAATGAAGTTCACGCCATGATCTCGACAAGCCACACGCGCATTCGCGACCACTTCAGTCGTAATAAGTGTGTGTTTAATGTGAGGTCGATCCACCTTGGTATTGTTGGACGTAATATTCACCCCTTTCATGGGTAAAGAATACGGAGCTTCCATAAGCACCTTCTTCCCCTCCAGCCCCAGTGAATAAATGTATGGCTTTCTGCCGCCACCCTCTACAAATTCACCGAACTGTGCTCGCGGCC
>CALKLP010000327.1 GCA_937991965.1 uncultured Verrucomicrobiales bacterium | reverse complement strand
GGGTGTATATTTGCCGACTAAATGTTTACCTACATCACAAGTCGCGAACCAATAATCCTTCGGGTTACACGTGAATTCATTGCAGCCTTGACGCTGGCAAGTATTCCAAGTATTATAACATTCGGAACCCGCAGCACCTGTGGCACCGCACGAACCTTCCCCGTATACCAAACCACACTCGGGCATCACGAGTTGCGCCAGCGTGACCGGTATATCGTTACACGTCCCCGCGCTATTCGGGTCGGACATAACGCTTCACCTCGGGTTGAGTGATGTAACCTTCCATGATCAGAGTTATTGATTGGTTATCACAGGTGTCAAAACTAGATCCCTGCTGAACGCCCTTGACCCAACCATTAAAAACGTCTCCGGGACATTGCTCTCGGCTCCATTGAAACTGCAATCCGTAGCGAGAAATATAACGCAGAAACGGCCGCCATTCCGTTTTAAGCCATTTGGTACTAACATCCAGTATGGGCAGGGGGACCGTGATCGGCTTACGAACCAGAAAGCGAGACAAAGGTCCACAATCAGATAGGATCTGTTCCGCTTCCTGATCTAACCCGTCATGGGGATTGACAAACCCTTCTGAAAGTTCGTCTCTAGGTAGGAAAAATTTAGATCCAACAGATATCTGATTAATGCAGATTGGGTCGTCGTTGTTAGATTCAATGATGATCTCAAACTCGCCCGTGGATTCGGGGGCATCGGCCCAATTAATGATGACCGGCGTCAGGTATCCACCGAGTCCCGAATTATCGGAGGTTACGCCTACATTTGTGGGGTTGCCGCCAAATGGACCAGCAGGAAAAGTACTGACGGTCGCGTCGACCATGTTGTGGCCCCAAATCATGACGGTGTTGATCAACATCGGGTCCCCCTGCCCACGGATTACGAGACGTCCGGTGAACTCAATCGATTGCCCCATATTACAAGAGCACATATCATAGATATTGCTCCCCTCATCCAATCCCTCGGCCTCCAGAGTCCACCCAAGGGCGCACACGTCTCTATAAAAGAACACCGGTCTATGCGGGCGTGAACATCGTTGATCTTCACAATCCCCGCAGTCTACGAGGAATTCATCTGGGCAAGTATATTCGGGCATGGGGGAACCTTCGGGTAATGGGATCTCGATCCCGGAGACCAACTCACGGGCTTCAAAATCACAATTTTTCCATGTGATGGAAATTATCTCCTCATCACACAATTCATCCTCCTCGCAAAAGAAGGTTAGTGTCATCTCGGCACATTCACAACGAGTCTCCCCGAATGCACACGCACGTATGACGTAATTACCGGGTCTGTCGACGGTCACACGACTGAATGCAGCCCCGGGATTGGAAAAACTCACCGTAGCACCAACGGGGGCCGCTGTGACTGTCCATTCAAAAACTATAGGGCCTGTAACCGCAAACGTCAGGAGGAGCAGGGGAGACACGACATCATCTTGGCAGAATCTACCACTTGAATCCTCTTCGGCTGCATTGATCGGAGAAAGATTGAGAAAGGCCGCCATTAGGTGGTCTCCGGGCAATACTTAAGACTATATTGGAAAGTACCCGGTCCGAATGACGTAATCCTAAATCCGCCCACAATGCGGATTGCCTGAGTATTGAATGTTCCATCGGGTTTATTTAACAAAGTTAGTGATAACCCGGGAACGAGAGCACCGGGTGCATCTTCTTGCACCGAATAATCCCAAACTTCTAGAAATGCATAATCGGATATTGCAGGGTCGAAAGCGCCATCAACCGCACAATAAGGACCGCCCACAAGTCGGCTTTTCAATCTTCAATCCTCCTTGATGAAATCTTAGTGGCGGTGTCCGCGTCGTTGATCTCGCGAATTAACTCCTCGACCTGATCGGCGCTAAACCGGTCGCCACCACGTATCGTGATCTCGGTTGTTTTAGTACTCGAATTCGCTGCATCAATAAGGGAACTAGAACGCGATTGAGGTGTGCTCCCCGCGAACGCTTGACTAGCACTGGGAATGCCACCGGCACTAGTGCTACCCAAACCAATACTCCGGATGGACCGTACGGCACCCAATCCGGTTACGAGTATAGAAGAAAAGGCCGCCGCTTTCGCGAAAAAGCCCAATGTGGGATCACCCAATACCTGTGCCGCACCCGCGAATGACGCGGCCAAGGAGAGGGCTACTTGGAGCTTTTTGAACGCTTCGAATGATTTACCGGACCCTTCACCAGCTGCTGTGGCGAAGTTACCAAACGCCGTAGCTCCATCACCCAGTCCCTTCACAAGTTTGCTAATAGACTTTGTAGTATCATCAAGTCCACCCGTCATATCTGGTAGATCCAAATCCGATTGATTAAACCTTGAGAATGGAGAATCAGGATCGCGGTTACCATTCCGGTTTCTTTCGTCTAACTCACTTAGAAAGTCGGACCCTGAACTGCCGACATCAACGCCGATCACTCGGGCGGGGTTGGCTAATTTAATGATCTCACGTCGGGATGCGTCGATGGCTTTGTCTAGATCCGACTGCTGTTCAGGTGTAAGGGGTCTGCGCAAACCCAGCCCATCGGGTGTTCCTTCGCCTCCAAAGTTACGCGTAGTGGTGGGAGCA
>CALKLP010000326.1 GCA_937991965.1 uncultured Verrucomicrobiales bacterium | reverse complement strand
AGATGCTCCCTGCCCTCTTTTTGGTGCTTGACGATAGCTCGGGGCTGACCGTCCAGCCCGAGTTCTTTGCCAAGCACTTCGACCGCTCGAAGCCATTGATCATCGGTCATGGCGTAGTCGGTCGCAGGGTCGATATTAGCGTGATAGAGACCTTTTACTCCCCGAGTGCCAGTAGATTGGATTTGCATATCCTTGATGCTTTCACGCAGGGCTTGGGCTGGATCTGGGTTCACAGAAAAGGTTTCCATGACGGTTATCTTTTCGTTGGTGTCCGATCGGAGAAGATGTTTCGCAAGATCGCCTGCCCCTGCTCTGCTATTGCCCTTGATAATCATCAGGACGGCTCTTCGTCGTTCTTAGATGATGGAAATCCAAGGGCGGTGCGGATGGCTTCGGTTGCCTGAATATGGCTTGCCATAGCGTCCTGAATTGGCATCGGCAGATCGCCACGGTCGCTATTCAAGGCACGGGCAATCTGGTTCAGGTTCGAGCCAGATTTGCCCAATTCGGCAAGAATCCGAAGCAGTACTTTCTCCTGCACAGCGGAAGCCCGTTTTCGGGTTCTGCTTGGGGAGAGAGGGCGAGCAGATTTACCAATAGTGGCGTAGCGGATGAAGCCTGCGACACTATTGCCGTAAATCTTGGCTTCCTTGGAAGCCTGAAATTGACCAAAACGAGACAGGAATTCAGCATTCTCGCCATCGTCAAAGATGGCGAGATGTCGGATATTCCGCCGTCTCTTTTGGCTCGATTTCACCACGATAAGGGTCTCCTTTCAATCGTGCAAATTCGCATGCAAGGACGCTCCTTGCTAGCTGTCGGTCAACACCGACGCGGTATCCAGACGAAGGGTCTGGTCAGGGTGCAGGGATGAAATCCCCCTGCTCGATCCACCAGATTGGTGGTGCTGGGTTCAGGGGTGCATAACCCCTGATTTGATCAAACGAAACCGTTTGAACTAGCTCGCAGAGAGCTAGCCTGGGGATACAACGGGGGCGGAGCATTCCCCTTGTCAAGACTGTGCGTGTAACACGCACATGGCTTGCGCTAGTTCTTAAGATCGATTTTATACATGATATCATGAGAAATTTGCTTCTGTAACTGTGACAAGTCACAGGTAAGATAATTTAATTGCGATCTTAAGAACTAGCAAAAATGACTTTCTTCATCGATGAACGCATCGCTGAAGAGCTTCTACTGTGCCAGAGCGACAGGCAGAGCCTGCCTACTGGCAAGGACGAGCCAAAACGGTGAAGCACCTTGTTTGGCTCTACAGAGGCTCTCACCACTACCGTGGCGAGTAGCCGACAAAATCTAGTGCTTTCTGGAGTGCAACGATGGCATCTCGCATTTGATATGCCTCATCATCATCAACGGCATTTTGACGGATATCTGTCCACCCTACCCTCTTAACAAACTGGGCTAGAGCCATCGTCTGGGCTTCTGTGATATCAGTCAAAACCAGTGTTAATTCTTCATGCATGATCGTAAATCTCCCAATGCCGATATAACTTGTTATCGTGATACCATGATATCATCGAAATAAGCACTCAAACATTACAATTCATGATTGCTTGATATCATGATATGGTGAGTTCTTTTCTGTTGCTGTTAAACGGGGTCGCGAAGGCGATGCTGATAGATTTGCGGAGGCAAATCTGGCGAGCCCTTTGCGAAGCGACACGAAGTGTCGCGACCCCGTTTTTAGTTGGCTTTGGATTTCTTGTACTCGATCAGGAGTTTTTCAAAGAAGAGCGATTTCGAGCCTTTCCTGAATCCAAATTCTTCGCCTGCAAATCTGGAGAATTCGTCAAACAGCTCCTCCGAAACGGTCACTTGAAGTGGTCGTTTTTTGGGGGGCTTAGATGCTGGATTTTTTGCCTTGGGTGGTTGATCTTGCGGTTGGCTCGATTCCATGATGCAAAGTTTTCATGATTTGGTGATAGCTTGATATCACTATATCAATTCTGGAACTGCTTGGATCAAATCATTGAGTAGGATTTATGATCCCTTGTTTTTGTGGGCTTCGTAGTAGCTCCGCAGAACTTCATTTATTTTGGCTTTATAGTCACCACCCTGACCTATAAACCAGTCTAAAACCTCACTATCAAAACGCACTGTTAACAGCTCTGTTTGTCTGAATTCCCCATCATATTTTTTAGTCATGTTTATATCCTTATAGCTACATCTTTCCAGAAATTATCTTTGTAATTCCCCAATAGATACACGCATATTGTGTATCTGATGTCAAGAATCTCCCCTCTCCAATAAAAGCTCAAATTTGACCGTAGAAGGGTGTGAAATAATTTCGCCGACAAATTTTTGCGGTATGCCTGGCTCTAGTGCTCAGCGTTCAAAAACACTGCTTATTTACCCCCTTTTCTGTTGCGCCCATGTGCATTGCGGTACATCTGTTCAAGTGACTGCATGTCCAAACCATCTAATTTCTTTCTAACATTTGCATCAAGCCTAGCAAAAGTTTCAACAAAGCCGTCAGCATCACCAGCCCAGAACGGCAAGAACTCAAAGAGTTCTTTCAACTCACCAAACACGGCTAAAGAACCGATTATCGTGGTTTCTTTGGATGATTTATACCAAAAACGATCTGGAGTGATTTTGTAGAGATCTTCTAATGATGTATCCGATAGATGTCGTAGTACTTCCATAAAATGCCCTGAAATACTGGCTACCAATAAACCTGTTACGCCATCTTCATCTGATACAAGTAATTCTTCTATGTTCTTCCAGTCTTCAAACTTCTCCTCCCATTCCCATTCAGCAGGCTCAAGCTCTTCGTTACGTATATCGATCATCACTTGCCTGATCTCAGGAATTTCTGATGATTGAAGCTCAAGAAATTTTCCACCTGTACCTATAAGGCTAGCACCTGTTGAATCAAACAACTTATAAGCACAAGCTACATGGCCATGTTCACATGCTTTGATAAAAGCTAGATGATAGACATCTTGAGACTGTTCATGTTCTAGATCTAGAACCCCTGTTTCAGCCAGTTGTATAAATTTGATTTCCTGCGGAGTAAATGCCCTATTTGATCCCTCTATCCAATCCAGATTTTCAATTATTGTTACTG
>CALKLP010000325.1 GCA_937991965.1 uncultured Verrucomicrobiales bacterium | reverse complement strand
TAATCCCGTGATAAGGGCCTTTTATCAATCGCTGAAAAAGGAAGGTAAACCCCATAAAGTAGCAATGATTGCGGCCGCTCGGAAGCTCCTCATTCATCTGAACTCAATCGTCAAAAATGAAATTCATGGAATATAGTTGCTAACAAATTTCACACCTTTGGTGCTTAGTTTTCTGGGGTTAAGGTCGAGCTCGTAAGCCTTCCAACTGAAAGTCGCAAATAGAGCCGCATATTTGAGTGTAGCCTTAAGAATCCCCTAAAATTTACTATCCTAAAAATCACCATCGCATTATACTTTTCTAATGGTTGCTCTAGGGAAGTTGTGTGATGCCGTATTATGGTGGTCATATCGACGCATAGAGTGGTGGCAACGGGTGGTAAGGCGGCGTGTCACATTCTTAGGATGGCTCGTAATCGCGATGGTGTTTTTAAGTGCATTTTTCGGCACGGATGTCTTGAACAATGCCTTAGGGTTCCTCTTTTGTTTCTGTGCATTTATGTTGTTTGTGGAGATCGTTTCTCTGCTTTTTCGGAAGTCACAGGTGCAGGTGCGCAGCGTTCCAGTGGGCGTGGTGCATTCTGGATGTGCCACGCCAGTCCCTTTTGTCGTGAAAGCGTTGGGACGCGTGACGCGTTGTCAGTTGGCGCTTTATCCAAGGGGCGAGGGGGTGAAGTTTCGGCAGTTCTATGAAGCGCGAGAACCGATGGAGGAGCGCCGAAACGTTGTTGATCGGGTGCTGAAGTTTTATCGTTGGCGCTGGATGAATGATCAGCGCGCTTTCTCGGCCTCGGAGAGTGAATCATTAGAGCTAGCGAAGGGAGAGGAGCGTAAAGTGATGTTGGAGACCCATTTCTATGAACGAGGGGTGTGGTCGCTGGTCGATGTGCGGGCGAAGTTGCCCGGGGTTTTTGGGTTGCTAGAGCGCTCCCGAAAAACGAACGGGGAGAGAGGTGAGATCTACGTCGCGCCCCAGATTTATCCGGTATCGATTGATGTGCAATACGGTGCCGGAAAGACGGATGAGGCCTCACTGGAGACCCGCCCGCAAGTGGGGGAATCGCAAGAGTTCCTGAGTATGCGGGAGTATCGTCCCGGGGATTCATGGCGGAAGGTGAACTGGAAGGCAATGGCGCGTACCGAGAAGGCGATGGTGCAGGAGTATGAGGAGTTCGCGGTCCCTCACTACACCGTGCACTGGAACACCGCGGGAATGAGTGCCGTGGAGTTGGAGACCGCGGCGGCTGTAACAGCATCGGTCGTGCATTACTTTGCTAATGCAGGGGAGGTGGGACAAGTCATCATCACGCACGGGGAGGGTGCGCGGGATTACGATTGGTCACAGCAGTATGAGGAGTTGATGCGAGCCTTAGCAGAAATTCAGCGGGAAGAGCTCTGGGCGGAAACTACACTCCCTGAAAATGTTGGGTTGACCTATCAGATCACGAAAGAGGCTACCGAAGGTCTTCAGAATCTCGTCGTAGATGGCGCCCGAATCAATGGAATCAATATCGCGGAGGGTATTCTGTTATGATCACGGAGATGGAGAAAGAGATGCGCCAACCGATGCGCGCTGGGTTACTGAGCACCGCTGTGATTGGGTGGGGGCTGTTACGCGAATGGTGGTGGGTCGGAATCCTTCTTGCCGTGGCCTTGGAGTCACCGCGCTTTCTGTCACGGCGTAAGGATTTTCAAGCTGCCGATTACCTCCGTGCCTTTAACCTGAGCTTTTTGCTTATGGGAGTCGTAGCCATTATTCTCTGGATTCAGGACGTGGAACGAAAGCAATACGAGGTGCTGGTAGAGGCTCTCCCGCTCTTCTTCTTACCTGTAATTCTCTGTCAGCGATTCTCGGTGGATTCGCATTACCCCGTGCACGCCAGCACGCTCATGACGCATTGGCGATTTAAGAAAGACGGACAGGGAGCGAAGGTGTGGCGCATGAATTTCGGCTACTTTTACCTCGTGATGACGATGGTGGCGGCATCGTGGAATTTGGAATCACTTGTTCTGAAAGGAGGGTTTGCCTTACTCGTTGCCCTCTTGCTTTGGCGCCTCGTGTTCGGGGCGCGGAAAGCCTCGGGTGGCATCTTCCAGTTCGCAATGTATGTCATGGTGTTATTGCTCTCCGTAGGCTCGATGTATGGCCTCATTCGGCTCTACGTTTACCTAGAATCTGGGAAGTGGTATAATCTCCTGAAATCATCTGACACTCCCGCAGAAACGACCACCGCCCTCGGGAAGATCGGACAGATCAAGCTCGATCCCAAAATCCACTGGCGCATTATTGAACCCGAAACCGCGCCTCCGGCTTTGCTCCGCGATCGAGTCTTTAACCGATACGTGAATCGGAGTTGGTATCATGACCCCGTGAGTGAGCAAGCCGATCGAGAGCAGGATTACGATGATCTCGCGACGAACTCTTTTGAGGGTCGGGTAGCCTTCTATGTGGAGCAAGGGATGTCAGAGGCTGAGGTGAAAGAACTGACCTACCAAAAGCTCAGAATTCGCGGAAAGGCAGGAGTGAAAACGCTCTTACCAATAACGAATTCGGCCTTGATGATGGACACGCTTTCGGTGGAGTCGATCGAGTTTAATTCGTTGGGATCTTACGTGGCCACTAACCCCTTATCCGGAGTGCTCGATTATGTCTGCTACAGTCAAAAGGAGCGACTGAAAGACCTGACCGAGTATCCGCCCAATCTGGAAAAAGATTTGTTCGTGCCTGCGCCGCTGAAGGAAACCTTAGAGGAATTCCTACAGGAAGAAGGAATCGAAAAGGGGACTACGCAGAAAGAGGCTTCTCTGTTTCTCAAAAAGGTTTTCCAAGAGGACTTTACCTATTCCACGAACGTCACCGTTACGGGTGTTTACCCCTTGAAGCGGTTCTTACTGGAAGGTAAGTCTGGGCATTGCGAATATTATGCCACAGCAGGTGCGATGTTGCTACGCAAGCTCGGAATTCCAGCGCGTTATGCGGTCGGATACGCGGTGCGGGAGTATGACAGCAAGCGCGAGCAATGGCTCCTGCGGGGGATTCATGCCCATGCTTGGGTGCGGGCCTGGGACGAGCAAAAGCAAATGTGGGTAGATGTCGATTTTACCCCTAGTGGAGATGATGTCTTCGCACACAAGGAACCACCAGTGTATCAAAAGGCGATGGATTCGATTTTACGCTGGCGGGAGGACTTCATCGTATGGCGAGCCGATAATTCTGGCACGTGGGTCTTTACCGTTCTCCCCTGGTTTTTGGTTCTCTTGTTGATTCTGGTGTTTGGAAGGAACCTATTGAAAGCCTCGAATCAGCGAAACTCGAGGCTCGATCATGTTCTTTCGCCATTACACCGTAAGCCGATCCAGCTCCCGGTACGTGAAGTCTCTGAGCCTCACGAAGCGTGGTTGGCTAGGCTACCAGATGATTTTCCACAAAAGCAGAATTTGATTACAGCAGTGGAATCGTCACTTTATGGGCAAGAGGAAACAGCCTCATTACAGGAAATTAAGAAGCTTGTGAAGGCGATGGTAAAGCAACGGGCGTAATATTTTATCTGGTGAACGGGTAGCGCG
Organism: uncultured Verrucomicrobiales bacterium; assembly: GCA_937991965.1. Taxonomy (GTDB): domain Bacteria; phylum Verrucomicrobiota; class Verrucomicrobiia; order Verrucomicrobiales; family Akkermansiaceae; genus WTJZ01. The sequence goes on along the minus strand of CALKLP010000325.1, from coordinate 6,225 downwards.
CCCATCTTGGGTGCAAACATCGGCATCTTGCCGAATGTTCTCTTATCCAGCGAAGCTGGCTGCCTGAAATCCACCAGATAACATCATACCCTCCTGCTTTTGTTCTGAATCCTGACAGAACTAGCAAGACCCAAGGCATAAACCTGATTTAGACTCATTTCGTTCGTGATATTTGATGAAATTTTCGGCAGGATGCCTAAGAAAACACGCAAGGATGCGTGTGCTACCCAATCTTAGATCTCTCTGAGAAAACTACCATAAAAATCACACGATGAAGCAGTCTTAAGCTTGAATTCTACTCACCTTTTTCCGTTCACTGAGGAGAATGTTCCGGAAGGCTTCATAATCGTCATCCTTGTTCCCTGAGATCAAGAGGTAAGTGTATTCGTTCCAGCGCGCCATTTCTTCGATTGAGTTTTCGAGACGTAGCTTGATCACTTCTTCACTATCGCTCATGCGGTTACGCAGACGGCTCTCCAGCTCGTCTTCCGAGTCAGGCATCACGAAGAGATCGACGATGCAGGTTTGGAGCAGATCATTCTCAACCTTGCGGATGTAGGAGGCGCCTTGCACGTCAATGTCCATCACGATGTCACGCCCTGCTTCCAAGTGCGTGATGACCTCAGACTTAAGTGTGCCGTAGTAGTTGCCGTGAACATTGGCGTATTCGATGAACTCCTTTGCATCGACTTTTTCCTTGAACTCATCGATAGAAAGGAAGTGGTAGGCGATGCCGTTGACTTCGCCTTCGCGTGGCTCACGGGTGGTTGCGGAGACCGCGTATTGGGCGATGCCTGCATCAGCGGCCCGACGGCACAAGGTAGTTTTCCCTGAGCCAGATGGACCAGAGACGAGGTAGAGAATGCCGAGACGAGAGTTGGGGTTCATGGGGTTGGGTTTTTTGTCCGCAGATTTCGCAGATTTACGCAGATTATTATGAAATTATTGCTTCAAGTCAGGTCAGACGACCTAAAGATCTTAGGTTATGAATATCAAAAATTGTCACCTACGCAAGTCAACTTTCGTGTACAGAGCGGGAGGTGAAATGGCTTCAATTAATTAATATAGAGTAGATTTCATGATCAAGCCAACGGTCATATAACCTCTCTGCACGCCTTAGTGTTCCTTCATGTGTAAAGCCAAGTCTTTGGGGAATGGCTCTGCTTTTTGAATTTTCTGTAGCGCATCGAATATCAATCTTCTGTAAGGACAGATCTACAGTAGCCATTTCAATTAGGTTAGTAACTACTTGAGTCATAATTCCTTTACCGTTGAATTCTTCCGCTAACCAATAACCTAAATATCCAATCCCATTAGTATGATCTATTGAATTGAATCCAGCAACACCGACAATAGCTCCTTCGTGAAAGATCGTTGTATGAACAGCTTCTCCCTTGGTAAATTTTATTAGCTGTTCTTGTATGAAATTCTGGGTGTCTTCTTCTGATGTATTGTTATCAAGCCAAGGTAACCACTCCTTTAGGAATTCTCTATTTTTCTCAATTAATGTGTAGATTTCAGAGGCATACTTCGGAAGTGTTAGCCTTATTTCTAGTGATGATGATATTTTACGTGAAAACATAACATTTAAATAGTTATCGGAGTGTTTTTAGCTGCTGAGTTAATAAGTTACGACATTTATAAATCACAACATCAGACATATGGAAAAAATCTGCGTTAATCTGCGTAATCTGTGGATAACCAATCTAATACTCCCGCTTCAACAAATAGTCTGCGATTTGGCGAAGGCGGGTTGGGTCGCCGTCGAGTTCATCGAGCGCTTGTAGGGCTTCGTTCGTGAGGCGGAGCGCTTCCGCTTTCGCTCCGTCGAGACCGAGGAGGGAAGGGTAGGTAGATTTCTCTGCCACCAAGTCTTTGCCCGCTGTTTTTCCGAGCGTTTCTGTATCAGCCGTTACATCGAGAATATCGTCGATCACTTGGAAGGCATGTCCCATCGCTCGGCCGAAGCGACTGAGGCTAGAGAGCTGGATCGGGGAGGCGTTGGCCGCCATCGCGCCGAGTCGAATTGAGGTGGTTAGGAGCGCCGCAGTCTTGGTATCGTGAATGAGAGCAAGAGCCTCGCGAGAGATGGTTTGTCCCTCCGCCTCGATGTCCATGACTTGTCCTCCGATGAGATGTTGGCTGTTCCCTGCGGTTGCGAGTTCGCGCACGAAGTCGAGTCCGTTATAACGCTCGGTAGCCTCCGTGCGTGCTACCATCAGGAAGGATTCGTTCAAGAGAGCGTCACCGGCCAAAATCGCAATCGCATCACCGAATATCTTGTGGTTCGTGGGTCTCCCACGGCGTAAGTCATCATCATCCATCGCGGGGAGATCATCGTGAATGAGCGAGTAGGTATGCATGGCCTCAACCGCACAAGCGGCAGGGAGCGCGGATTCACGACTAGCGCCTAAGGCCTCTGCTGCCGCTAGGGTGACGACGGGACGCAAGCGTTTACCACCAGCAAAGATGCTGTAGCGCATCGCCTTATGAATGGTCTCTGGAGCGGTGTCCTTGGTAGGAAGTTGCTGATCGAGAGCCGTGTCGATTTCGGCGATGAGTTCTTGGAGGTAGGGTTTTAGGTCGGACATGATTTTTTGAGGGCACCGCGAATTAGGCGAATTTTACGAATTGTTTTTTGATTTTACGATACGTTTGTACTGAATTCCATTACTTGATCCGAAGTTGACTAAAATGCCGAGTTCAAATCCAGTTGCTTTTAAGTAGTTGAACACTTGGGCATTGTGTTCTTCGCAAAGATTTTTAACAGCTTTTATCTCGATAATGATTTTAGAGAAGCAAACAAAGTCCGGTTCGTATTTTCGATTGATTAGTTTATCTTTGTAATAGATTTCTAGTTTTGGTTCGTGAAGGTGTGGGATGTTTCTTGCTGAAAACTCTTCTTTTAGCGAGTCATGGTAGACTTCTTCATAAAAACCAAATCCCATCACATTATAAACCTCAAAACAAGCTCCGATGATGTCATAAGATTCTTGTTTGTGAAGGATTTCCATTGAATGAGAGGTTGTTTTTTGGCACCGCGAATTTTACGAATGTTTTTTTGATTTGAGTTATCCTTTAATCGATTCTTAGTAAGTTGTCTATTTCTAGCTTGGCTTCGTTATTGTTTGAGCCACTTTCATATTCGCAAAATTCGTTAAATTCGCGGTGAAAAAAATCACAGGATCTCTGCGATCTGCACTGCGTTGAGAGCGGCTCCTTTTTTCACTTGGTCACCCACGACCCAAAGGGCGAGGGCATTATCAACGACCATGTCTTTTCGGATTCGGCCTACGAGGCAGTCGTCCTGTAAGGTGGTGTCTAGAGGTGTTGGGTAGAGGGCGGTTTCTGGATCATCACAGAGTCGGATGCCTTTGAACTCGTCGGTGAAGGCTGCTTTCGCGTCCTCGACCGTGATTGGCTTCTCGAACTGCGCGGTAATACTCACCGAGTGCGAACGGTAAACCGGCACGCGCACACAGGTGCAGGTCACGTTTAGGTCAGGAAGGCCGAGGATCTTGCGCCCTTCGTTGAGCATTTTCCATTCTTCCTTGGTGTATCCCCCTTCTTGGAAGACATCGACGTGAGGAATGACGTTAAACGCGATTTGTTTTGGATAAACCTCGGAGGTGACTTCCTCTCCATTGCTGATTGCCTTGCACTGGTCTTCTAGCTCCGCGATGCCCGCGGCACCACTGCCGGAAACGGCTTGGTAAGAGGAAGCGATGATGCTCTTGAGGCCGAACTTCTTATGGAGCGGGAAGAGGCCCATGAGCGAAATGATAGTCGTGCAGTTTGGGTTCGCGATGATTCCTTTCGGTGTATCCTTGGCGGCCTCTGGGTTGATCTCTGGCACCACGAGCGGCACGCCCTCATCCATACGGAAGGCGGAGGAATTATCAATGACGGTTGCACCCGCCTTTGCTGCTGAGGGAGCGAACTCCTTAGAGATGCCACCGCCCGCACTGAAGAGCGCGATGTCGATGCCTTCAAAGGCCTCGTGTGTGAGCTCCTTGATCGTGATTTCTTCCCCCCGGAAGGTGAGCGTTTTCCCTGCGGAACGCGCAGAAGCTAGGAGCGTGAGCGAGGCGCACTGAAAGTTACGCTCCTCTAAGCAGTTAAGCATTTCGATTCCAACCGCGCCAGTAGCGCCTACGATAGCAATATGGGGAAGACTCATGTGTGTGTGAAAGTTCAGCTAATTCTGTGTAGGACAGCGCGGGAATTTGCAAGCGGAAATTAGGACGGGTAGGGGAGCGCGCCCATCTTGGGTGCAAACTCGGGCCTCCTGCCTGAGTTTTCTCCATTCAACATAGTTGAATTCGCCATATTCGCGGTGCCCTGAAAAATGTCAGAGCATACAAGTGAAGTTCCGTCATATTCACCATCTCTGATTGACTTTTTCACACGTTGGGCGAAGTATTACCTCATATGTCTATTCAAGCTGGCGATACCGCACCTGATTTCACTCTTGTCACCATGACAGAGACTGGCCCTGAACTGTTCACCCTCACTGATGCTCTTAAGGAATCAAAGGTTGTCCTCCTCTTCGTTCCGATGGCGTTCACCTCGGTCTGCACGGATCAGTTCTGTGATGTCTCTCAAGGATTAAGCGCCTACACAGATCTCGGCGCGAAGGTCATCGGAATTTCTGGCGATAGTCCCTTTGCCCAGAGCGCATGGGCCGCGAAGGAAGGCATCTCCATCCCACTCCTCAGTGACTATGAGCACAAGGTTTCAGACGCATACGGAATTTCCTACGAGCAATTTCTTCCGGCTAAAAACCTCATCATGGGAGGCGTGCCAAAGCGCTCCGCCTTCGTGATCGATCAAGACGGCAAGGTCCTCTACGCGGAAGTCAATGACAACCCAGGCGACCTCCCCGATTCTGACAAGGTTAAGGCCGCTCTCTCTTAAGCAATCATGCATCACATCTTTCAGGTCAATACGCACGGGAAGGGGACATACGACATCACCCGCGAGGTCGAGCAATTCGTCAAAACGCTCGATATCTCCAGTGGGCAATGCTGCGTCTTCATTCGTCACACCTCCTGCTCTCTAGTCCTCATGGAAAACGGCGACCCCCGTTCCCGGCGCGACCTAGAGGAATACTTCGAGCGACTGGTGCCCGAGGATACTCCCTACTTCATCCACACCGATGAAGGCCCCGACGACATGCCCAGCCACATCAAGATGGTGCTCACCAACCCCAGCACGACCATCCCCGTCATCGACGGCAGCCTCATGCTCGGCACCTGGCAATCGCTCTACCTCTTCGAGCACCGCCGCGCAGCCCATCGCCGCAGTGTGATTGTCTCGGTGGTAGGGGAGTAGTCTTTATCGCAATGAGTATTATCGTTTGGCCCCGGGAAGTATAGGTAAACCCAGTTCTTGTAGGTATGTATTGTGTTTTTTCGTTGCTTCCTCAATATCTCCAGTTGCTTTGACAATCGCTTTGTGTGTATTAGCTAAGTCGATGACCTTCTCTGGCTTTGCCGTGCTGACATAGCGGGTGATGTTGAGATTATAATCGTTCTCAATGATCTCGCCCATGCCGACGCGACGGCAGTAGCGTTCTTCCTTTTGCGGGCGATCTATGTAGGTGTCGATGATCTTTTTGATGTCATCAGGTTCCCCATCCTCACCGATTTGAAGGCGGTTTTGGCGTTTATCTTTGGCGTAGTGCTCGCTGGCATTTATAAAGAGAACGTCGTCATGTTTTTTACATTTTTTTAGTATGAGGATACAGACGGGGATTCCAGTAGAATAGAATAGGTTCGCAGGGAGACCAATGACGGTATCAATGTGGCCATCATCGAGGAGCTTTTTACGGATCTTGGCTTCTACGCCGCCACGGAAGAGAACGCCGTGAGGGAGGATGATAGCCATGACTCCATCGTCTTTCAGATAGTGGAAGCCGTGTAGGAGGAAGGCGAAGTCAGCGGCTGATTTAGGTGCAACGCCATGATTTTTAAAGCGAATGTCTTTGGCCGTTTCCTCTGCTGGTGACCAGCGGAGGCTGAAGGGTGGATTGGCAACCACGGCATCGAAGACAGCTTTCTTAGCTGGGTTTTCCTCTTGGAAGGTGTCCCATTCATTATCGAGGGTATCGCCGTGGAAGATCTCAAACTCGGCATCTTTGACTCCGTGGAGGAGCATATTCATGCGAGCAAGGTTGTAGGTGGTGATGTTCTTTTCCTGTCCGTAGATCTTACCGATGGTTCC
>CALKLP010000324.1 GCA_937991965.1 uncultured Verrucomicrobiales bacterium | reverse complement strand
TCTCTTTCACGAGGTGTAGCGTTGTTGATTGCCAGATAATCAACACGGGAGAACTACCCTGGGTGGGAGTCTCTGGCTGGTCGCAGCAGTGAAGCTTCATTGATCCCAAGCTATATGCGAGTTAAGCTACGTCACAATGCTGTTAATACAACAGTTACCTCTCCTCAATGCTCGTCACAGATTACAGGCACCACCCGACACCCGATTTTCTAGGGCACGTGGAGAAGTGTTTCCTGTAGTCGCGGCGAAAATTTTCTAGCGATTGTTGAAGGCGGTTTTTGTGAACAAAGCTCTCCCAGTGCAGTCGATTTTTCGTTGTGCGCGCACTAACTTCACCAGGCGATGAAATTAATAATACTATAGCATCTCACCAAGCGATGAAAAACGATAGATAGCATCTCACCAAGCGACGAGGCTGTTAACAGCATCTCTCTAAGCCACGAAACAGTGGTTAATAATATTATCGCACCAAGGTATCAACCACTTTTCTTTTTTTCTATTTTCTCGTTCATCCCTTCTGTTTTCTTCGCGCTCTTCGTTTCTCCTTCTCCACACCCCTCAGACGTAACTCAGATCCGGGGTCGCTCAACGGGCTCTTCTCCCCCTTCCCCACTACGGTACGCGCCTTCACTGTTATCGCAGCAATATTCCAGCTATTTCTTCCCTCGTCGACTAGCACCGAATAAGATCTAAGAGTATCTCCCCAAGCGATGGAACTCTCAATAGTTTAACACTATCTCACCAAGCGATGAAACCGTGCTTCTGGACGAAGCCGTCGATGTATGACACGTCGACCTTCGCAACCTCAAGATCAACCTGTCCGTACGCCATGTCGCAATGGTTTACATCAAGCAAAAAGCACCGTTTCGGTAAGGGTATCACCTACGCTTTTGTGATGAAAAAGGGCTCTTAAGACGTGGGTTTGACGTTAAACACCAACTACGTTCTAGCGGTGATGGATTGCAACACTTGTGGACTCAAGCACGCGGAAAACGTGCGCTTGACGTACATGTCGGCAACATTTGCCCGCAGTGGCCTGGATGCCCCCTACTCCAGTGTTACAGCAGGCTTCTCGTCATGGCCGCCTGCAGGATACAAACTTCGCATGTTGGCCCATCACGAGTTGTCCTTGTTGTTACGGTAGGGGTCCCGCAGTAAGGCGGTAGTGTGCCAGGGCAATACGCCCCCCTTATAGAGGAAAGCCACCTTGTTCGCTTGAGGTTATGAGTGCCATTTCTCGGTCGCGGCAAGCGATGTTAACCGCCGTATATCGGGACACCGCCTTATATATGGATACCGACTTATTTGGGGATACCGCCTTGTAGGGGGACCCCTGCTGGTTTAACAGAATCCTCTTCAACGGCTCGGGGCTCGCATCTTGCAGCGGCATAGCGTCATTGCCGTGGTTGTCCAGACGTGAAATACCTCTCTCTCTCTTAGGCCAGCTTTTATGTAGCAGTGGAGCGCCGGCGTAGGGCACAGTTGCAAGCACAGCGCACCAACGTTCCTGGGTTGGCCAATGCTCTCTCGCGACAGACCGCACAATGTCAAATTTCTCCGAATCGGGACACAAAAGGGCATCTATCTCATATCGAAACGAAGATACCCACTTTGCTCGTGTGCAATGACTACACGTCACCTATTCTAAGTGCGTATGGAACTCCAAAATCCATGTGCCAATAAGAATACCACCAGTACCTAGTGGACTATTTGCGCCGCCCCCTTGGTGTTGACAAAGTTAATGTTCAAAAGAGCAGATAAACAACGTATTTTGACAAGCGGAATCAAGATGTTTTCGCTCATTAGTACGTTCTTAGTTAAAGCACCTTGTTCCCAAGGAGGACGACCGGTAAGCTCTCGCCATTCGGGAGAGTAAGGCTGGTGTCCAGCTCCTGCTTCCACTGGGAAAAAATAAGAATCGTTTGAGAGAACGGCGGTTTCACAATGGCGTTGCAACAATGTTAGTTCTTGTCACATGGCGACCGTCGCCAGAACATTCCATTGTACTGGTATGGCCAGTATACTGATGTGGCAGTTTTAGTTCGAGAGAATGGCCAAGACAAGAGTGATGGCGAACGACGACGACGGGAAAGCGGTATGGTTAGTTTGTGTCACGTAGCGATCGTCTCCAAAACGTACCTGCACACTTGTATATCATCCTGTGTACTGGTGCGGCATCACACCAGTGCATTGACCAATATGGCGTCGGACGGCAGTATCAGTGTACTGGTACGGTACATGCCAACCGAAACCGTCGTTAACGGCCTTTGGGGATTCAAGGGTGCTTGTTTACCTTTCGCTATTATTGTGCATAGGGTTAAGCTTTTCCCCGCTGTTTTATAAACTTTTCGTGCTCGTCGATTTTCATCGATTTTTTCCTATCGTCGCCCGCGTCTAACCTTTTGGGGATACCCATGTGTCTACCGAAAAAAAACAAGAACAGTATTTTTATCAACGTGGCGGCGTTTAGCCTAGGATGATAGTTAACGTCACAGCACGCGTGTTGCACAAACTCAATGCATTGGGAGTCCGACAGTTTTAGCCCTCTTGGGACTTCAGACAAAAAAGAAAAATTACAAATTAGTCCACGATTTTGTTGCAATTCTCATCGACCACAGAGAGCAAGCGGGCGGCAGGCTGATGGGGCACAGGTAGTAGTTATTAAATAGTTTACGCACCGAACTACAGTGCATTCCAAGGTATTTGAGTGCGGCATGGTACTGCTCATTATGCTGCGCGCGCTCGCTCAAAACGGGTGGCAAAGTCGAGCACCTCGATTTGCGTTTAGATGGCGTCCTTTCCGGTCCCAGAGGAGTCAAAGCAGCATCCCCTAGCCTATTGCAGCAGGCCCGGGCGGGCGCTTCGTGTAGCCGGTGTCGTAATCCAGACTGATTTTCGACGCTTTTCTCTCCTCAGACGCGTGATACTGCTGTATGATAGAGGTAATATTTTTTTATGAAATATATATTTTCTGAAAATCACGGGGCGCCTTAACCCAAATTCGTCGGGATGCCATCCATTCCTCCTCTATCTTTTTGTTATTGTTGTTGTTATTGTTGTGGTTGTTGTTGTTGTTGTTGCAATAATACCAGGTCGTGAGTCTGTCATCAAGTTGAAGTTTCAGTTTCTTCTTAAAAAAAAAAAAAAATGTACCTGGTATGTCTTTATTGCCGGGCTCTTCAAGCGAGGAGCATCATAAAAACATTTTGTGAGCGCCTCTATCGTAGCCCCAGCCTTAGTAGAGTGAGTGGGCGGTGGCCCCTACCGATACTCGTGTCACTCGGTGCACATGACGCTCTCTAACCAAGCATGCATGGACCCACTGACCTTCACTGCGGAATCAAACGTTTGCGGGCGAGAGATATCGTACACCACCAGTGCGCCGAGCGCCCCCTTAAAGTACACCTGATTGGTGG
>CALKLP010000323.1 GCA_937991965.1 uncultured Verrucomicrobiales bacterium | reverse complement strand
ATAATCTCCTCCAGTATGCCCTTGATGAACCCCCGTTCGGCGTCATCACTCTCTAGGGCTCTGACGCACTCGTCAGAGTACTGGATAAGGTCGCTGTCTCCCCATCGAAACCTTAGGATGAAGGATGCCTTGATCCTGATGAGCCTATTCGTAGACTCTATTGATTGTGCCCTGAGCCTCCTGGAAGTCTCGAACAGGATCATCATGCTTGGCCGTTTCTTGATGATGGAATCATCCTCCAGAAAGTCCCATATAGAATCGATTGTCTCACACTGCTTGGCAGAAGTCGTCGTGGTTTTGTTCCTCATCTTGTATACACCGTTCCATTCTTTGGACACCCTCCCCGACATCATGTACGAACCTCCACAGAATGCAAGTATCTCGGACAGAACGTCCTGCCGATTGTCGATGAGTTCCATGATGTTGACTTCCGTCATGTTTTGTTGAGAGTGATTGTAGTGGGGGGGGGGGGATATTTTTTTACGAGGAACGAACCACGAGGAACGAACCATGATCCACGAACCAAAACCATCACCACAGTATATTTATGGCCCAAAAGTTGGCACTGTTCTTGTTCTTGTGAGTAAGTCTTCCCCTCTTGTCCCTTATCCCCCTGGCGCGTGCCAGGTAGCTCTTTCTCCGCGTGGCGTCCTTGTGATCCAGAAAGTCCTCATATCCCGTGGCCCCGAAGTGTATAAGTTTTCCGTTGTATCGGACCATGAACTTTTTGGATTTCTGTGTAGAAATCTGAATCTTTTCGGTAATCCCCATCTTCTTCGCGATCCGATTCACCTTAACGAGTTTAGACATTTTGTTAATTTAGAAATATATTTATTATTCAGAGAAACTCCTTCTTGAGATTCCACGTCGACCTATTGTCCTTCCCTTCGGAAAGGACGGCAACGTTCCGGAGTATACTGGACAGGTCGTTCAGAGATTTCTTGTTCGCGTGCCTCTCGTCCTTTATGCCGGACATGAAGTGTCCCATGACCAGCCTATACTCCAGGGAACCCCCCGCCCGGCCCAACGTCTCGAGGACGTTCTCCTGGTTGATATCCCACGAGAGGTTCCTCCTTGAAGGTGCCATGATTGTGAGTAATATAGTTCCCTTGTGAGTTTCCAATATTTTTTGTAAATTTTTTGCGTGGTTCGTTTTTTTGCGACACGTGGATAGACAACAACGCGCGCAAATTCCGTTTTTTTTATATTTACCATTGGTATACACGCCTTGTCGTTACTGAAAAAATATGACAGCCACCATCAACATCGGATCCCGTGCCCAGGTGATGCACGGAACCGCCAAGAAAACATCAGGTGGTCTGCTTAAGAAGGATCTTGCCTACAACAAAAGCGGTGCCATTGTTTCCAAGAAGAAGTCCGTCCTCGCCAAGAAATCGGAGAACGGTCTCCTCAAGCTCTGGAGAAAGGCGGTAAAGGAGGTTTCTTCATCGAAACAATACCGGGACAAGTTCGTCAAGGCGAAGAGGGGTTCCACCTTCCACAAGAAGGTTTTCTCCGCGTACGAGCGTCTCGTTAGGGAAAAATACTCCAAGTCTCACACCGTCTCCAAGAAGAAGATCGGTGGCGCGACCAAGATCGTCCTCGTCAAGAAGGCCAAGTAAATAATGTCTGTGTGTACTATAACAGCTACAACGGGAGGTATACGTGATAATTAAGAAATAATCTAAAAAAAATTAAATTCCAACTTCAGGCAACGACACTCGTAACAAAAAAAATGGACGTCATAGATGCGGACACAACTCTGTCCAACATCATGAGCTTCATGGATCCCCGTTCGGCATCTGAGACTAGGAGATCCGAGAGAAGGATGATGGCCGCCATGGACTCTGGTAAACTATGTTCGTGGCCAGAGTTTGCCGCCGGGCGTACAGAAAGTCCATACGAACCCTATCACGTTTCAGCAGGTCTACGCAGCATCATTATGCGATCGTCCTTCAGTGATCGGTCGTGTGTGTCGTGCGCCAAGTCCGCCTCCGATGTACCTATCCACCCGTTCTACAGTACCGTGGTTTGTAAGAGATGTCGCATCGACAAGATCGAATACCACATCATGGGCCAAAAGGCTGCCTGTAAAAAATACTTCATCAAACCAGCCGATCTCGGGGTAGAGGATGTTTCGAGGATAGAGAGGTCTCAGGGGGTATTTAGTGTCTTGGAGCACCAGGTGCGGTCTGTCGCCGAAAAAAGGCTTGGAAAGGACGTCCTCAGAGGAAGGCTCGAGAAGAGGCGTCGGGTGGCAAATACCGTCCGGTCGAATCGTCTCTGCTCGTACAAGAGACGCCTACACCTTCTCACAATGCACACCAAGTCTGCACTCTTGAGGTCCAGAGTACGCATAGATGCTTATCTCATGGACATACCGGAACTCCTCCGGATCTCGGGGCATTACAGGCTGGACGATTACATTATTCACGACGTTCTGGACCTCAGGGTGAATTCTAGATTCTCGGTGGAAAGTGCCGCCATGGGGTTGTTCGACTTTGCGTCTTTTCTCTCTAACTGTCGGAGAAACGGGATCCTGATGGAAGACTACGTTACGGCCTGCCCACATCACGACGACTTTGACGTTGGCATAGTATTTGTCGACCACTCCATGGGTCAGATGCACTTTTACGAGTACATATCAAAGTACGTAAAGTCCGTCGATTCGCTCCTTTCTAGGTCGAGGAGCGTTTTGGCACACACGGCATCCATGGGAGATTCTCTTTCAAAGAGTAGTCGGCGGCAAGTATGCGAGATCCTCTTTGCGGAGGAAGGTATACCGTTTACAGAAAACGAGATGGTGGGGCAGTATATCGAGTACGGTACAGGAGACCCTGTCACCATAATCAGGGAGTATCGCAAGCTGATTTTTCTGTACTCAAATGGGTACAATGATGAAGTGGACTACTACATGAACTTTCACCGAATGTGCACGTGTAGAGCATCGGTCTTTGCCAAGAGGGGTATCCTCCTGCAAACAAGGGGATTTCCGATCATGAATAGGCTGTTTCTAGACGATAGGATTCCTTCTAGGTTGACGTGACCTTCTTCTTCCTGGGTTTATTCTTGGCTGCCACCTTCCTGGTCTTGGTCCTAGTCTTGGACCTAGTCTTGGACCTAGTCTTGGTCATAGTCTTGGACCTAGTCTTGGACGCATCCTTCTTCTTCTTCTTTTTTTCAGAAACGTGTCTTTCAAAAGCCTCTTCTATTTTCTTGTTGAGCTTCTTGATCTCCTTTTCTCTCTCCCTCGCCTCTTCTTCCATTCCTTTCAGTCGAGATGTAAGCTTTTTTAGCTGGCGTTTCTCGTCTTCCTTCCTCTCTCTCCTCTTTTTCCTCTTACCTGGAGATTCACTCTTCCCAGATAACTTTTTCTTCTTCCTCAACTCTTTTTTCTTCTCTTTGAGCTTTTTTTTCAGTTTTTTAATCAACAATTTATTCTTCTTGTTCACTTTCAAACTCTTTCGTTGGTTTCTTATCAACTCTCTTCCATTTGTAGCGTGTTTACCGGTACCTTTCATGTTGTTCATCTTGTTCATGAGCTGTCGTAGGGCCTTGTCCACATCTTGTGTAAATTGCCCCGGCCTCTGCCTTGGGAAGGCCTTGGCAGGTTGAATACTCTTTATGGTAGGCGGTGGTGGTCTGTGCGCTGATTTTTTCTTTGCTTGAAATCGTACATGTTGTTGTTGTTGTCGTTGTCGTAGTTGTTGCTGTTGTTGCTGTTGTTGCTGTTGTTGTTGTTGTCGTTGTCGTTGTCGTTGTCGTTGCTGCTGTTGATTCTCCCAGAACTCTACTGCCTCTTCTTGGTTTTGAAATCTGTCCTGTGACTGGGCAGGCTGATGAAGGGGAGGTGGGATCCTAATTACTGAAACGTTGTTTCGATTGAGAGAGTGGTTCCCGCCTCGGGTCGAAACGAGGTCTATAGGGTTATTCATGCTTCCTTGTGAACTATGACGAATAGACTCCGTGAGATCGATTGCATGAAAGGGGTCCATGTCGCTTGTCTGTATTGCTACATAAAAATATTTTAAAATGATTATTTGATTAGTACATCACACCTAAATTAGCAAGAAGAATATTCTACCTTCTAGGTTTCTTTTTAACGGACTTCTTTTTTTCCGCCTTCATGTATTTCTTGTATGCTTCATCAAGATCTTTATTCATCTTTGCAATCTTGTCGGTCCTCTTCTTCATCTTGTCTTCCTCTTGCTTGATGCGTTCTTTCATCCTCTTAGCTCGCTTCTTCTTGTCGTCTCTCACCTCTATCCTTTCCATCTTTTGCATCCTTGTCTCACCCGATTTGGATTTATTAATCCTCTTTATCTCTTTCTGGGTCTCTTTTAGTTTCTTCTTCAAATCGGAAATTACATTCTCCTCCTTGATTCTTCGTTGGTTATTTACAACGTTTCTACCCCTCTGCGCGAATTTATCATGGATGGGTCTCACTCTTTGTTCCCACTGCCTCCCACCTGTATTGTTCGCACGAAGACGTCTCCTAGGGCGTCCCTGGTAGGGGTTCCGTGCTCTGTTTTCCACCTCTTTGTTATTCACCCTTCTGTTCTCCACCCTTCTGTTTTCAACCTTTTCCTTTTGCATGGCCTTGTTGTGTTCTCTATTCGCTCTCCTAGTTTCCTCCCTCTTCCTCTGAGCTTCTGCTCTCTCGTGGTTGGCCTGTTGCCTGGTTAATTGCGCATTCGCCTTTGCTTCGTCTCTCCTGTTTGCCTTTACGGTTCTCTGAACACCCTTGGGCTCCAGCCTCAAAAGATTATCCGGATACGGTCCACAAGTCCCATTCCAGTTCGTCATGTCGGCCGGGAAAGGCCCCACTCCATCTATATAGTTGTACCAGCACGAAGTGTCTTGTTCCATGAATGCGGGTTTCATGTAATAATCAGGATTGTTTACCTCTTTACGCGGCTGGTCATCTCCTACATTGTCTTGTTTTTCCTGTGCTTGTTTTTTATTTTGTTTAGTACGCCTTCGCGTTTGACGATCTCGTTTAGTACGCTTTCGCGTTTGACGGTCTCGTGTTTCACGGTCTCGTGTTTCACGCGTTAGTGAAGGACTTGTGTGTTCACCCCCGGCCCCATTATCAGGACCGGATTCGTCCTCATGAAATACCCTGTTTCCTCTATTCCACCCGCCATTATCCACTTCGTCGGAAAGTTCCTCTTCTGTTTCTCCCTCCTCGCGACTGGCGACCTTTAGCAGGACACGTTTTTTCTTTTGTGTTGGAGTCTTCCGCGTAGATCTCTTTTGTATTGGAGTCTTCCGCTTAGAACTCTTTTGTGTTGGAGTCTTTCGCGCAGAACTGTTTCGTGTTGGAGTCTTTCGCGTAGAACTGTTTCGTGTTGGAGTCTTTCGCATTGGAGTCTTTCGCGTAGAACTTGTGCGTTCACCACCGTCATCTTCTCCGGAGCTGGATTCTTTATCAAAAATCGTTGGACCAGAATCCTCTCCTTCGACATCGACATCTTCTCCGGAGCTGGATTCTTCGTCACTATTGGGCTGGGGACTCTTGCGTCGAGAGATATTGTGTCGAAACCTCTCCATTCCTTCATCGGTTTCGGTTTCAGAGTCTGTTTCGTTCTCGTCTTCCCTCGAACCATGACCAGGGTCATCGGCTAGCACCCCTCCCGAGTCCTCCCGACCGGGTCCCGCATGCTGGATACCCCCATGCATGGAGCCTATTGGCTGCCGACTCTGACTAAAATATTCCGAAACCGGTCCAATTTCTCCCATCATGGGCACAGTCAGTTGTTGACGTGGGTCGACAAGTGACATCTTACTTGGGTAAAACCCGTCTCATAGCCTCGTCTTATATTATAAACGCTGAAAAGGTAATCTCACTCCACGACTTATGAGTCTATCACATTAATCGTTGAATCTCACTCCACGACTTCTCAGCGATTGTTTTAGAACTGTTCGGGCTGTACCCTCCAACAATGACAAATACACTCCCCGAGTTAAAAAAATGCCATGTGCTGTCGCCTACGTCGACCACTAATGCCCCATGGATTTCAAAATCCATGACGGTCTTTATCCCCTTGGATCTCAATCTATAGTCTAGGACGACGTTATTGATTCCCCTCTCGAAGTCCAGTTTGAAAACGGAGTAAGCATAAAGCGTAGACGTTACTTTTATTTTCCTCCGTAGATGAGTGTCTACTCCCGAATATTTCACGATTTTTTCAAAAATATCTAGCTCCGGGTCCCCCTCCTTCGTTGAGCCTGGGACATTCGTCTCGTGGAGGGTCATGAAGGCCACCACGTTAGAATGGTTTGTAGCCATCAGGTGGGTTTCTCCATATCCTGGGGTTTTGAATACCATCCCCGACACCACGTCGTTCATGGAGTGAACCCCCATTACCCTATTGTCCACTATCGTCCAGTCCATCCTGTCCGAAAGACACATTGTCTTCACCGTTTTCACCAAAGTCAACATTGTGTGGTTTTAAATGTTGTCGAGTTGTAAAGTGTCTCGGATAAGCGGACGGATGGGTATACTGAGGACCGTGCATCGCGAGAGCCTCGATGCTCTTTCGGTTCTCAAGGATGGTTCGGTTCTTAAGCGAACCATGGAACCAAAAGTGTCCAAGGTGTCTCCCAAGGAGCATCAAGAGGTGGTTCGATCCTTCATGAAGAGGGAAGATACTAGGGGGCTCGTTGTTTTCCACGGGCTGGGGACGGGGAAGACCTTCACGAGCATCTTTGCGGCGGACACGTTCTTGAAGTCCAGCAAGCGGTCGAGGGTTATAGTTATCCTGAGTGCATCCGTAAAGCCTCAGTTTATTGACCAGGTTTCGAAGATCTCCAAGTATCCCTCGAGGTTCGATTTCTTTTCGAGACAGGAGTTCGTCCGGCTCTCCTCCAAGTACACCAAGAGGTGCGAGAACAGCATGATCATAGTCGACGAGGCTCACAACGTGAGAAACGTGGACGGAAAGATAACAAAGGCCATCGTCGAGTGCACCGACGTGGCGGCAAAGGTCCTCCTTTTGACGGCTACCCCTCTTGTAAACGCCATCCACGAGGTTGGTTCTATGGTGAGGCTATTGTCTCCTAGATCCAGGATACCCTTGAAGCACAACTCTTTCGTGATGGAGTTTGGCGAGGACGGCTTGAAAAACGAGAGGAGGATGAGGAGACTCTTGAAGGACAAGGTGTCGTTCCACGTCTCGGGTGGTGGTTCCGCCGGGTTCCCTAGGGAGGTTTTCCACGAGGTTTTCGTCCCTATGGAACCCAGGCAGTGTGAGATATACGACGAGGTGATGCGAGGTAAGTTCTCCTCCAAGTTAGAGAATGTAATCTCCGACCCAACGGCCATGTCCAAGGCACTAGTGTTTTTCCAGAAACCAAGACAGTTCTGCAACATTGTAAGGGAAGGTTCCGCCACGTACCAGCCCAAGATCGACGCTCTTTCTTCCAGGGTCATAAGGTCTGTCTCAAAGAAGAGAAAGTGTGTTGTGTACAGCCAGTACATAGACTCTGGTCTGGAACCCATCGCGGATAATCTGGAGAGAGATGGATTGAAGTTCGGTGTTGTCAACGGGGACACCCCAAAGGACGATAAGTCTAGGATAATCAAGGACTACAACTCCGGGAAGCTGAAGGTCATACTTCTTAGTAGGACAGCGAGCGAAGGCCTGGATCTCAAGGAGACATCCGAGATTCACATACTGGAACCCCACTTCCACATGTCCTCCCTTCAGCAGGTGAAGGGAAGGGGGATAAGGTACAAGAGTCACAAGGATCCCGATGCCGTAGTCAAGGTGTTTGTCTACTTTGCGAAGAAGTGTGACTCCGTGTCGAATACGAAACCCTCCCCTAAGACACAGTCCATGGATGTGATTCTATGGTTCTTGAACAAGAAGAAGCAAAAGATCATTGATACCTTCACGGACAGGATATTAATCCCTAGCTCCATAGAGAATGCCAAGTACTCTTTCGTAGAGACCAGGAAGAAGTTGGACACAAAGGTTATCGAATACCCGCTGGAGGAAACCAGCGGCGAGGAAAGCGAGGAAGGAAACGGATCATCAGGAGGGTCTAGCGTCGACGGGGGTGACGATGGTGACGGAGATGATGATGGCAGTGGAGAAGACGAACCACTGATAATTCCTTCCGTGGATGATACCTCCGCGACGATTCATCCCAAGAAAAAGAACAAGGGTACGAAGAAGAGTGGGTCAGGAGAGGAAAGCGATGACAGTAATGACAGCGATGACAGTGATGACAGTGATGACAGTGATGACAGTGATGACAGTAATGGCAGTAATGACAACGATGACAGTAATGACAACGATGACAGTAATGACAGCGATGACATCGATGACATCGATGACAGCGATGACGACGGACCTTTAATCATCCCTTCAGTGGTTAGTATCTCTGAAAGGAGTAGTACGAAGAGCAAGGGTGTGAAGAGGGGAAGTCCGGTCAAGAAGGGACGTAGTGTAGACAAAAAGGGTAATGAAATGTGGGTTGTCTAGTTGTTA
>CALKLP010000322.1 GCA_937991965.1 uncultured Verrucomicrobiales bacterium | reverse complement strand
ACTGCGAATTCATTTAATCAAGGGCCATGCACATGCTATTTAACAACGCAAAGAAGGGTAGAAAGACGACAAGGGCGATCCCAAGAGGAACATTCTCGTCAAATGTGGTTTTCAGAACGCCAAGAACGGGCAAGAATACCGGAAAATGCAACAGCTCCGCCATGTGTCGAGTCGCTAACTTAGACTGGCACGAGCGGCAGATTCTACCGATTTATTTATACCCGAAATCGGTATGGGCCTGTTCCCGTCAAGGGATCACGCTTGAGGAGCACTAGCCATCAATTTGTTGAGTTTCGACATAAAGAACGGTGTTGCCCAGAGCTCGAGTGATTTCGCCTCCGATGGGCGCAAAAATCTGCTCACATCTTGCGCTGCTTTGCTCCAGTCTACTCGATTGATTGCAGCGTCGAGTTCGCGCGATACCCAGTCGACATCGACATTTAGCTCCTGATCCTCCGAACAAGGGCCAAACTGTGTTAGTGCGGCGTGTAGGTGTGGCAGATTCGGGAACACACCTTTCGATACATACCACGAGAAATCGTACCAATCGCGGCCCTTCAGAAACCCTCGGCACAGGAGAGCATGAATTTTGAGAGCAAAATTTGATTCAAGATTCTGATGGCGTACTCGATGGTCCAGGGGAAAGTCTAGAAACGTTTGTGCTTCTCCAGAGTAGGGCGGTGGTGCGATATCGATCTCTAGTTTGATGCGTAGTTTTCTGTTTGGGGTACGATCAGCGAAGCTCAGATTGAGCTGACTGGCAATCGAGTTGGATTTGATCATTGCCTGCCTTATACGCTTATCCATGTTGCCGCGTGGAAGCGCTTCGGATTTTATTCCGAATTCCGAGAACGTCTGTAATAGAGGCTCTAGATAATGTTGCCAGTCGAACTGTGGGTTGGGTTGCCTCAGCATGAAATCTAGATCCTCTGAGAAACGCGGCAAACCATGCAAAATACGAAGGCTGGTTCCGCCTTGAAATAAAGCGACATCAAAAAAATCGGATCGCCATAACGAATAGAGAGCGATTTCTTGGAAAATTTCTTTGACAGCATTTTCTTCTTCAACAGCGTTTTTAGCCGTGTAGCTGTTTAGTTTTTCCTGAATGAGTTCGATCATGAGGTGCGTCCTTTGCCGTGATGTTGATCAATTCTGTTTACTGATCTACAGCTAAATAAAGCGTTTTCGAGTTGCGCCAGGAATTCATTGGCAGCCTTATGTTTGTAGGTAGGTGATAGCGCAGCAAAATCCTTACGACGCAGAGTCGCCAGGTGGGCTTCATCGATCCTAAGGCCCTCCTCTACCCAGTCAAGCCCTGACCAAACTTCCTTGCGCAGCGCTACAAGATCCATTAGAGCGCGCAGAGGGCTGGCAACGAGGGTTGTATGCTTTCCTAGTTTCACCCGTGCAACTGCCGCGAGAAATTGATAATTGTTCAATGCGAGCGGGTGATACGAGAATTTGCCAAGCGATTCATGATCTCTCTCAAGGCTCTTCCGCCCGGGTGTTACGCTCGCAGTGGTGTATACCGCTTCAGGAATCCAGTGATGAAACGCCAGAGCGGTCTCGAAGGAAATATAGCTGCCCGGTAGCAACGCCTGTGCAACAGCGAAGGGGTGAATGTCGTCACTGGTGTTTGATGGCTTCAGGTAGTAAAGGCCGCGCTTCAGTCGCAGGAGTGTGCCTTCCCTTAGTGCGCGGTTGACAAGGCCATATCGGCGGGCATCGCCGCCGCCGAGGATCTCTGAGAGCTGGCGCTCAGTAATGACGCTCGTTCCAAACCCTGCAGCAAGAACTTGTTCTACCAAAGTGTTCATAAAATTCCGAATACTTGCAAATTATGGAAGTATCTGGAATTTTAGCAGTTGGTTCGTTTTGATATAGGAAAAGCCCCAGTTATAGCTAACTTCACGTCAGGAGAGCAAACGTGGATGCACTCATTGTGTTTGAAATAAAGGTTGCAGTGTTGGATATGAGCCAGACGCGACGCCTGGTGGGCATGCACATATACGATCAGGAATGTTCTTGGCACTGGAAGATTAGGCTGTCAGATGACTAAGAAAAGTTAATGGATGATTCGAGTATCGGACAAAGTGGAAATATGCTTTAAATTGCTTAATATGCTTGACAAAAACATATAAATGCATAAAATGTATCGCACCTCAACTAACAAAGTCTGCGATTCGATGCAACACGAGCCTTGGGAGCTAGTCCCTGAACTAAAGAAAGAACATTTGGAAAGTTTAGCCAATCTATTAGTGCTGGTGCGGGGTGAAGTCATAGATAGGCATGAGCCGGAGCTGGGTGATACTCGGCTGTCTTTGGGGATAAGGGCTTATGAGTGCTGCCGTACCCGGATTATTTTAAATCACGGAGCTACTGACTTCCCATGGCTATCTATTATTAACTCGACTGGGAGATTTACATTTGCAATCAATGGTGTGCCAGTACGTTTTTCAAGGAATGCCCCAAATGCGCTTCCTGATAGAAAATTGATACGTTCTGCAGAGGCAGAATCGCAAATGGAATTGTTTGCTCAGGAAGGGCCTAGCTATACCGAAGTGCATTGGTTTTTAGTCATAGACTCGCCATACGATACCCCTGTTGAGAATGCCTATTTCGTTGGCTATGACGAAACGAATAAGATTGTTTGTAAGTGGGAGATCCCAGTGAGCGACCACGTTCTTGCTTTGGGTGATGTTAATCAAGAAAAGCCTGAAGCAGTTACGGTCAAGCCTGCTGCGGCGAAACTAAAAACGAGAAAAAAGAATGTAGACGAGAATGACTGATAGGTTTTTAGGGGAAAAGCTGCGGCTTGCTCGTTTACTAAATGGTATGACTCTTAAAGAGTTAGGTGAATCTGTTTCTGCATCGCGTCAGTTTATACATCAGCTTGAGGGAGATATTCGGCAACCTGCTAATGACATGCTCTATGCATTGTCAGAAGTACTATCGGTTCGGACCGACTTCTTCTATAAGAAACTAGGCAATGACGTGAAGTTTGAACAGTGCCATTTTCGAAAAAGAAAGACTACGCCAGTAGGCTTAGCCAATCGCGTCTGCTCTTACAGCACAGTGTTTGAGGAGTTAGTAGCGTTTATTTCAGAGTATATCGAGTTGCCAGAAACCGACATTCCAGATGTATCTTCAGATGGCGATGTGTATACCAATTTAGAAATTGAACAAGCCGCTGAAGCCTGCAGAAAACATTGGCGACTAGGGCAGGATAATCCCATTGATAGCGTTACGAATGTTCTTGAAAATAAAGGAGTGGTTATTACTTCGTTCTCCGGTGTTTCAGAAAAAGTTGATGCGTTGTCTTTGTACAGAAAACATCCGATCATTATACGTAATGAGGCTAAGGAAAGTCCGTGTCGATTGAGATTTGATCTCGCTCACGAGTGCGGTCACTTTGTATTACACAGTGGAATTGAAACAGGGGACTCTGTGACCGAATCTGAAGCTGACAGGTTTGCATCAGCCTTCCTTTTTCCACGTTCGGCTTTCGTTAAAGAGTTCCCTCGGAATTTTTCTCCAAGTAGAGAAACATCTTGGCGTCCCCTTTATAAGTTGAAAGTGCGTTGGGGTATGAGTTTAAAGGCAATCATATATCGCGCTCACTTTCTCAAGATTATTTCATCTCAGCACTACAGATCAGCTAACGTCCGATTAAGTAAAACAGGGCAAAGTAAAAACGAAAAATATGATAGTCATGTCAAAACTGAACAGCCACAATTGCTGAGAAGCTCGGTAGATCTACTGAACAATGAAGTGGGTATCACATTTTCAAAACTCGCCGAGCATATGTGTATTACTGTAGAAACGCTTTCCACGATTACTGGCATTGAAAAACCAGTGGTTGAGGATATGACAAATGTGGAACCATTTTTTAGGAGATAGGGCGTGACAAGAAAAAGAATACAGGTTGTAGAAGAAAGTAGCACAGGGCGGAACAAGAGGTTCAAGGACACGCGATCTGGTGAAGAAATGTCCAGAGCGAAATTTGTAAAAGCAATAGAGCAAGGGCAATACGATGATTATCACGTTCGAAAAATAAACAATGTTAAGACTCCGGCCTCCAATCCAGATGCAACGAGAAACAATAACCTAGACTAGTTTTATATTTTATTCCCATTAATGTTGCCTTCGCTTAGTGTTGAGCGAATTGATGTCCTGTAAAGGTGAAAACTAGAGAATTTATGGACCCCATGACAACTGCCGCAAGCTTTGGAACAATCGTTGGGCTCCTTTCTAGTTTTATAAATGAGAGACGAAATACTGAAGAATTAGAATATAACGAATTCGTTGAGTGGCTGCTAAATAAGCGACATGCCACGATATTGAAGGAGCTAGAGTCGAACGAGCGTCTATCCCGGTCATTGAAGCTGCTCGTTAATGGTAACCAGAGTGAGCTTATTATTAAATTTGAGGCCCTGGAAAATACCTTATTGACCATAGCGTCCCGGATAGACGGACTGGCGCTAGTAGCGGATGTTATTGCACCTGG
>CALKLP010000321.1 GCA_937991965.1 uncultured Verrucomicrobiales bacterium | reverse complement strand
TTTTATCTTTAAACACCTAAGTCGACACAACTTACTTAAAAGGTATTCACTCATATCCAACAAAGATGAACTCCACTTCCATCACCGATTACATCCTCAAGCTCGAGAAGCTCAACGAAGAGTCTCGCACCAAGATTGAGCAGCTCAAGAAGCTCCTTAACGAAGCGAATGAGGAGAAGGTTGCTGCTCTCAACAAGCTCAACGATTCTCTCTACCAGAAGACTGCTCGTGTAACTGACAAGACTATCCGAGTTGTGACTGATGAGAATGCTGACATCGTCGAGTATCTTCTCACCCTCTCAGAGAGTGCCAATGACCGCTTCAAGTCCATCGCCTACCGCCGAGGTGCCGAGGTTGTCGCCGATCTTGACTACGAGGTCCTGAGTGGTGAGAGCCTTCTCGATCTCAAGGGTATCGGGAAGTCCATTGCCTCCAAGATTGACGAGTTCCTCGAGGAACAGGACTCTGATTATGAGGAGTCTGTCGCTTCTAATGACGATGAGTCTGACTACGAGTCCGACGATGAGTATTTGATCTCCCACAACCATGACATCTACACCATGCTCATGAACGTGGCTGGCACTGAGCATGATTCCTACAAGCGTCAGGCATACACCAATGCTGCCTCTACAATTTACCGCCTTTCCTATGAGATCACCAGCGGTAAGGAAGCTATGAAGCTACCTGGTATCGGCAAGTCTATCGCCAAGAAGATTGACGATTTTCTCAAGGTGGAGAGCAACGCTGAACTCGCTCACCACTTCCTCAAGCTCGGCAACCTCGAGCCTAACCACTACAAAGCTGAGGCCTACTGGCTCGCTGAGGAGAAGCTTCGTGAACTGGACTTCGAGGTTACCTGCAGTGAAGACGTCAATAACCTTAAGGGCTTCGGTCCCTCCATCTGTGCAAAGATTGATGAGTTCATGGAGACTGGAACTATGAAGAGACTCGAGGAACTTTCTAGGACCTAAGTGAAACATAGAAATTTTAATAAATAACTAAAAATGTCTGTTGAATTTCGTATTGCGTTTTGTCAGGCTACACAGTCGCTTTGCCCCGACGTGCAGCGTGTCATTTGGAGCACCGTTTTACCTCGCGAACTCAAAAGGGAACGGGTGGAGGCTGCTTTCGCTGCAATGAGAGCCAAGATTATCGAGCTTGAGAGTGCTGAGGATGACGAAGATGCCCGAATGCATCTGGATCTACTCCTCGGATTGCCTGTGTACTACCCGGATGGGGTAAATGAAGATGAGCTGAGGGCTCGGCGTAGAATGGAGGCCTTCTCAGGGGAGGCTAGTGCTCTCGCCAGTTGGAAGTGGTATCGTAGATATTTTCTTTGTAATAAATAAACAATGGTTTCATATGTATTAAATGTGGACAAGGCGGGTGATCTCAAGTTTGGTCGTAAGAAGTGCCGTCTCCACAAGAAAGATGAAGTGGTGAAGGTTGCCAGGGACTATGGTATACCCACCCCCAACAAGAAGACTGTAAAGGAACTCTGTGGAAGTTTAAAGAAGAAGATTCAGAACGCTGAGCGAGTTTCGAACCAGATCAAGAAGGACTTGAACAACGTTCCTCTAGCTAAGTTATACCCCGAAGCTGCTAAGAAGCGCGCTGCCGCTAAGAAGCGTGCCGAGAAGAAGGCTCTCAACAAGAAGGTTGCCACCAACTTTATGAAGGCCATGACCACTCGTATCGCGACCCCCACTCGTGCCACTGTCAGGGCTGTCATGCCTATGCCCAAGCCTCAGAAGAAGGCGATGCCCCTCACCAAGGATGAAGCTCGTAAGAGGATTAAGGTGATGAAGGGTCTCACCGCCGCCAACAGGTTTCGCATGTTAAACAAGATTAGTGTGAATCAACATTCACCTCGACGGGTTGTTCGTATCGCTCGAGAGTTAGCTCGTCTTCGCTAAGATCGTTGTAGACCTTCTCAGTAGTATCATAGAAGGCTTCACTGTCCCCAATCATCATATTTCTTACGGTCTCATACAGAACTGTCGTGAGTGCGAATTTATAAGCTAAGAACCCAACAAATGTAGCTCCATAGTCAAAGTCAAATGCAAATGGTGCATTATTCCACGACACTTCAAAAGCAGCGGCACTCAACGGTGCCAAAAACTCCTTTTGAAATGTCGCCGTTTCGAGGTTATCAACCCTATCAGAGAGAAGAGAGACGTATGTATACGATGCTAAAGCTCCCACGGCCGCAGATACACCTTGGTCTGCCCCTTGTGTGATGAAATAAGACGTGGTGAGTGCTACACCGTATCCAGCTGTGGACTTCTTTAGGGTCTTCTTGAGACGCCTATATTCTCCAGTGACGGGTTTTGCAACGGCGAGGGTAAGGGACATTACTACACGAAAAATGCTTAAAATCTTTATCTGAATTAACAATAGAAATGCCGTGTCAACTTTGTAAGAAGAAGTGTGGTGTTCCCATGGATTGTAAATATTGTGATGGGAGTTTTTGTCCCAGTTGTTTAAATTTAACGAAACACAATTGTCAAGGTGCAGACATAAAAAAAATGGAACAACGTAAAGAACTCAAGGACAAACTAGCGTTTGAACCACCATCTAAACACTTAAAGATTTAACTTGTAAAATAGATATGCTGGAATGCCCGAGTGGTCTAAGGGGGCGGACTTAAGACCCGCTGACGCAAGTCTCGTGGGTTCAAACCCCACTTCCAGCACCACGCACTCATAGCTCAGTGGTAGAGCGCAAGCTTAGTAAGCTTGAGGTCAGGGGTTCGAAACCCCTTGAGTGCAAATGATTTAAAAAGAATATTGTCTAATCACAAAATGAATAAGGACCGTCGTGCTGTCGTTATTCATGATGTGGCGTCTTTACTATTTCTCGCGCCATTTTCGGTATTATGTGTCGCCGATGTATTTTTTAACTATAAAGTGTACCCCATGTTTATAACGCATGCTCTCACTACGTATATGTCATATGATCTCATGTGGATAATTCTTCAACCGAAAGTTATACACACTTTTAGAAATTTAATCATACTTCATCATTTAGTGTGTCTTCTAGCTCTTCTTAGACCTCTTATGCACCCCGAAGAGGCTTTTATACTTAGTTTCGCAGGTCTAGTTGAAATTGATACATCTTTATTAACCATCCGAAGACTTACTCCTAGAGACAGTTATTTTTACCCAACGATAGACCAGATGTATCACACATCCAATGTAATCATTCGGGTTGGTTATGAGACCTGTATGACATTGTTACTATGGGTATTATATGCACGTGAGAGTATGTACGCGAAATTACATGTTCTTGGGTGTCAGTATTTCATAAATATTTTCAGTTGTGGTATTTGTGCACTCACTTTTTCGAAGAGGAACCCCGCTTTGAAGGAGATTT
>CALKLP010000320.1 GCA_937991965.1 uncultured Verrucomicrobiales bacterium | reverse complement strand
CTGGACGAGTAAAATCGTCTAACGGAGCTGATGAAGGTGACCCAGGCCTTCTCCTGGACAAGTAAGATCGTTTGGTGGAGCTGGTAATGGTGACCCAGACCTTCTAGACGAGTAAAGTCGTCTGGTGGAGCTGGTAAAGGTGACCCAGCCCTTGAGAGTCTCCTGGACGAGTAAAATCGTCTGGTAGAGCTGGTAAATGTGACCCAGACTTTCTCCTGGACGAGTAAAATCGTCTGGTGGAGCTGGTAAATGTGACCCAGACCTTCTCCTGGACGAGTAAAATCGTCTGGTGGAGCTGGTAAAGGTGACCCAGACCTTCTCCTGGACGAGTAAAATCGTCTGGTGGAGCTGGTAAAGGTGAACCAGACCTTCTCCTGGACGAGTAAAATCGTCGGGTAGAGCTGGTAAAGGTGACCCAGACCTTCTCCTGGACGAGTAAAATCGTCTCGGAAGCACCGGCCAGGCCGACGGCAGGCTGCGTCAGATAGAGAATCACATGGAGGGGTGGTCGACGGGACCTGCGTCCGCCCGATCGAAGTTAGTGGAGAAAAAAGTGTGAACGCGGCAAAGTGACACCGTGGCACGTGCCACCATACCTGACCAGACCTTTAAATATAAACCCTTATCAACACAGTCTCATATCCGCACACAAATCTCGATGGAGCTGTAAGACTGATGGAAGGGCCTTTTCTCTGTCCGTGGATTGACCGGGAATTGAAGAACACTGGTAATCCTGTTCACAATCATGAAAGCTAGCACCTGACTAGAGCCCCGATCTAATCTGGATTGGTATGCGGTCCTCGTAGGTCCTCGTGTTACCGGCCTCCTGAACCAGAGGAATGTTTGACTTTATCGTCGT
The DNA here is from genome assembly GCA_937991965.1 of uncultured Verrucomicrobiales bacterium. Taxonomy (GTDB): domain Bacteria; phylum Verrucomicrobiota; class Verrucomicrobiia; order Verrucomicrobiales; family Akkermansiaceae; genus WTJZ01. Next base: position 2,027 of record CALKLP010000320.1, on the reverse strand, counting down.
CCAAAAATCATTACTATCATGGACGTATCGAAGCCTCATCTCGTTATATTTTTGAGGACAAAATCAATTAGTTCCTACTCTCGCCGAGGCACACCTGCGCGCGAGCTGATAAAAATGCCACGGCAGATGGCCGTCACCATGCTTCTGAAAAATATCATTGGAAATGGCTCTGGCGGTCTAACTGGCTGGTGTACGTGTGTGTTGTGTTGCATACATTCTAATTTAGAGGCCCAACATGCTAGAAAGGTGTTGTTCACCTTTAAAAGTTTGTCGCAAACTTGATGCCGGGTTAATTTACTTTAATAGTAAGTGTCTGATCTCATGATTTCATGGTGGTTTGCCAGGACAAATAGTGATCAAAACATAACTTAATGTACATAGAGTTCGCCTAAGTCGAACCCGCGTAAGTCGAATCTTCGCCTAACAGTTAGGCGAAGATTCGACTTACGCGGATTACTTCTATTGTAATTTACTAATTCAATCTAAAAATGTATTGTGAAAACTAACAAAAAAATTGAAATGTACGACTTTTCGGAAACTGTAAGCTCATGGGCCGACCCGGCCGTATATGCATTTATTAATAATACATTTAGTAATAATAATGATAATAAATTAATTTTTATAACTTTATTTGTCAGAGGCGATAAACTCCCACTTTACAACACGCCAGGCGGCCAGGCGCAGAGTCAAGCAGGGAACAACAGAAAAGGCCAGGAGGAAGACTGATGTAAGTCAAGTACACTTTGTCCTTCCATGTATAGGGGCCGTTCATAAAAGACGTTCGCATCACTTCCGCGATGTTGTGAACCCTCCCTGTCCAGTGGACGGTCGCAGAGTCCTCATAAGCAGAAATTGTTCCTGTTTTAATCAGATCACCGCAGCTTGTGGCGCTGATTTTCATTAAAAAATGGCCGACGCTCAACAAGTTTCGGAAGCTGCCAGGTGAAATCTTGGTCCTAGACATCAATGTTTTCCTCAAAAAAAGATAAGGCAAAACGGCCTTCAATCGCAAAATCCCTCGGAGATGTGTTTGGTTTTGGTCTTAACTTGGCCGTCATATGCCGGAAGCGAGGCAGATTGCAGTTTTATAAGGTCAAAAATTGCTTACAAAAGCATGTCCTGGACCACCCAAGTGACTTTTGAGTTACGCATTGAGTCGAAAATCATGTTTTTCTGATTCTAAAAAGGATCAAAGGAAAGTTTTGGGCTTCTTTTCGGCAGTAATTGCATAGAAAATATGGTTCATTTTTCATTTCGCTCATATGCCGGAAGTTGGTATTCCATTTGATCTTCAGCGGAAGAAATAGAAGTTGCGAGGCCTCCTAATAAGAAATCCTTAGGAATGTGCAGCATCAATCATGAGCAGAATCCGCGCATGCGCAATACGCGACCTTCAAGAATTTCTGCTTATGTGACCCCTGCCCCCCCCCCTTGTAATATGCAGACCTGGTACTGACGTTATTCTACGGGAAAATGACATGAATGCTTAGGCATAGACACAGATCGGTAAAAATGACTCGGACTCCTCTCGTAATTGGTTAAATTCGGTTAAATCAATATTTCCGTCTATAAAAATGTCGCAATTTTATGGGGGATTTAAAGAGGGTGTCCGGCTCTCTTTCCTCTTGTCTTTTTGTTTTGTGCCACGTGTGCAATAATGCATACGATATAATACCCGCCGCTAGGCGGGCTAATGCTACAACACTATGGCTATTTTTTTGAAATGACCTTTTCAAATGCGTTTTCCGCGGCGGAGCGGTGGTGGATCGTGCTGACGATGGGGTTTCTCATCGGTCAAGTCGTTTTGCTTTGTACAGTTTGGTGGACATTATGGGTCTTATCTTTAACTTGTGGGCAAAAAACGAGAAGTCGAACCTAAGTGTTTTCGCAATGTCTCAACTGTTTTTGTGACCAAATTTCGTTCAAAAATAATGAAGCGTTTTTCTGCCAGGCTTAGAGCCTGGCTAAGAAAACAGTAAAATCAGATGATGTCACAATCATCGTGACGTCACGAGGACCCCGACTAG
>CALKLP010000319.1 GCA_937991965.1 uncultured Verrucomicrobiales bacterium | reverse complement strand
AGTAAGGTCCACGCAACCTGCTTGAGTCCTTCTTCGTCGTCGGTGACGACAAACACAACAGCCAGACCGCACGAACAAACCGTTCGGTGCTAGGGGCTGCTCACAACAATCAATCGAGGGATAAAAAACCCTCACTCAGCCGGGTTGGTCGGGGGCATTTTCTAGAAAGAAGGGTGGGAGTTGGTGGCGCAACAGATGTTCCAGATTCGTCAAGCTCCTAATTATTATTAGCTACTCTACTACGTTGGCGTTTCTTTTAGTGTCGTACACGTGTGGTGTAGAGCGCTTAGCCTATCTTACAAAGTGAGGCATTTGGGGAAGAGTGGGGGCATTCGGGTCGTGCATGTCGTGTGGCATACATACCTACCTGGTAGTGCGCAGCAAAGTAAGTAGAGCTTGGGGGAGAGTTGGGGTATTTGGTATCCTGTGCGTTTATTTCAGCTTCTGTGCTGCCTATAGGGCCGAATAAGGATACTATGTATCATACTGTTCTAAGGGGAGTCGCCAACCGATATCGTTAATGAGGACACATACCTAGTAATACGCGCGATATTTAAACACAGCTTGCAAATAAATACGAGTTACGGCAAAATCTTCGATCTCACAGCTGGGTGTAATGTATTTTTTTTTCAAAATAACATTATTAGACTATACAAGTAGCACTATTATTTCTCGAAAGTGCTCGTCTAATCTTGGAAGGACTTGAATGTCTTGTCGATAAACAAGGCAGAGCGGAGGTTGTGGTTGTTGTTCTCACATTAACTCGCATAATCAAGTCAGGGATCACAGTAGGACAGACTCCCGTCATTTTGGAGTGGAAGAGTACCCCAAGGAAGTCCAATATACACCTATGCCTTGCATATGGTCTGATTCGATGGCGGAAAATAATGAATTACCTCCCTTAAACATTGAAATTAATTAACGTCTTAGTGTACCCTGTGTGAACAATTAAATGGGGATCGCAAAACTGAATGGAGACTGCTGCATGGGGTTGGCTGTAGTCTCCCTCGGAGGAGGACATTATTAGTCAATGTATTGACTTACTGTTCATGTTGGTAGTCCATCTCATCATGTATAATATAGCTGTTTGCGTTTTGCTCCTAAGGCTACTTTGCCACCTGCTTTTGTCTACGCATTCCATTCGAAGTCCATGCCCATTCACGGTCGGAAATATAATACAAAGAAGAGTACCTAGTAGTTAATACAGGCGCGACCTGGCGAGCACCTTGTAGCCACTGCTGGGTTAGTTACCGTAGTATTAATTCCTCGCCGAAGGATGCCGCAGGCAGACGTGCAACACGCACACCCGTGCAACACGCACACCTGGCAACCTTGGGGTATGGCACTCCAGATAAACAAATCCCACCTACCTGCAAAGTAGGCCGACCGGTAAGACGGGGGGTAGTGTTTTCCCACAACTACTGACGCATATATATAGTTAGTACGGAAGAGTGGGGGGACTCACTGTCACGCATGGCTGTACGTAGTCTTGATTAGGACCGACCGTAGACCTGCATTGGGGACATAGAGTGCGTCGGGTTTCACCGACCAGGTAGACAATGTCGCGCGCACCAAGCGCGAATCACTGTGGGCCGTGACTATTGGGTAGCGAGGGGGGTGAACTCTCATTGTCATGCGTGGCAGTAGTCTTTATCCCATAGACTATGCATGGTGTGATGGGGGGGTCACTTCTACAAGTTGCTGCACGCGAGCGGCGATTTGTTTGCAATTACTCAACGTTAATGTTTTTGAGCTTTTAGGTTTGACGATACTATGTACACCGATGCCACGGCACATTGTTATGCTATGCCAACCCAATAATAATACTTGAATGAATGCTGTAAAAGGAGGGTACCCACCTTTTTGGGTACAGCCTATATACTACATATTATACATAAACGCGTTCGTACGAATAGAGCGCGGAATTTTGTTTACATGTAGTCTGGTCAGAAAGGTTAAGTCCGTTTTTTTGCCGAGTGCGTTGACCCTCGCGTGAGTGTCCTCAACCCGGCGGTGAAAATAGCGGTATCCCGAACTGTTTGACCATCCACGTACGCGGGTGTTCGACGGATGGCTGGCTCACTCACGGAGGCAGAAGTCACGATATCGGGAGCGCCGTCGGGCTGGGAACAGAAAAGAAGCACAAAAAACTCTATTATTAAAGTACCGGAGTGACAGAGGTGGCTTTCCCATTTGTCATATTTGTGTATATTAATAGTACGCGACCCTGGAGTCACGTCCGACACACATACCAATTTTTTGTACCCTTTCGGGAAACAATGAGTTTCACCGCATCTCCGAAGATGCTTGATCACACACACGAAATTACCAATTACCATATAGTAAATCAGACGTGTCCCCAGGCATGAACCAACACGAACTCTTCTTGGGCTTGGCCGACAGATGGAGTGTCCCCCCACAGAACATAACTTATCTCGTTCTTAGAAAACATTACAAAAGTTGTCCAACTGAGTGCTTCTTGAACTTCTCCTCTCCTCTCCTTTCTACTGTCGGTGACCCCTTTACGCGACGTACGTGGTGTGTACAATGTCTTGGGTGATATATATGGCCACACGCACAGATTGAGCTGCCCCGCCCGTCCTCCTCCTCCCCCTCTATGAAAGGGCCCGGATTTCCTCTCGCGTCTGTATCTCGGCCATCAACAGCACCGCTTTCTTCACCCGCGCCAGCATCAGCGACAGG
>CALKLP010000318.1 GCA_937991965.1 uncultured Verrucomicrobiales bacterium | reverse complement strand
TTCGTTGCTCGTTTCAGCCACACCCACCGGCCCAGGGGTGACTTGCTTCCTCACCGCGTATACTAAAGTGTGGAAAACGGTTTGTCGAAGCCTAGCTTGCCATTCCTGCGAGGATAAGACCCAGTTTAACCGGGAGGGGGTTCACTTTGAAAACCTCGGTCTGCAATGTCTCGAGATCACTCGACAATCTACCCCCCTTGATATATTTTGGTCTTATTCTGCCGTGCTGTAATAAATTGGGGATATCAATTCCCAATGAAATGTTAGGCTACGTTGCACCTAACAGTCATCGATAGTATATTTTTTCATGAGCTACGGAGTCACTCCTGTGAATGGATGAAACCCAGAAAAAAAACATGGGTACCAATGGGGGTGGCCTTACTATTGAAGCCTTGATGATTCCTGTCCAAGAATCTAAATGCCACGGAAGTTGAAGGTCTCAAATAAACTGGACGGTCACTCCCGCGATTTACCCCGAGATTCTGCGAGATTTAGCATCAAAGAGTGATTCAGTTACAACGTGGCCTTCGTCAGCCGGTATGTCAAACGTATTGCTGTCTGTTTCAGCCGCTCATATTCAGCAGAGCGACTGGTCACCAGATTTGAATATGTCGGCTTGGCGTCATTCATGCAGTTCGTGGTGGGCATGAGTCAACCAACGCCAAAGTTGTGAATCTACCGAAACCGTCACATGTGAGCCCGACACTTGTTGCAGTCAGTGTCGGATTTGAAGAGGGGAGGAGTCGACCGAGAATATCGAGGTATTCCTGTTGCTGCCGCCGTATTATGAGGAACAATCCTACCGTCAGGTTCGATCTTGGCCTGCGTTGTACATACCTCGGCGCACCACGCATCGCTGCTCAGAAGAGGCCGTTCACTGTAGCAGTGTTTAAGCTGCTGTCATAGCATTTTTGTGCCTGCACGATATTCTGGCTATTCAAGTCGAGGGTTCCTATGTGGTCGTTCGGGTTGGTCTGTGTGCACGGTCCGGTTACTTGCGCGGTGGATACGTTTTTTTCACTTACTAGTGAACAGTTTGAGTGTGCGTTGTAGAAAAGCCGATCTGAAGAACGCGGTTGTCCTATGTCAACTCGCGACCGCTCAAGATTCGACGTCGGATGACATCCTGATTGTCGGGCTGGTACACCTTTCATAGGCGGCGGTCACGGTAACCAGCAATGAGCACAACCCGTTGCAATCGAGGCCCGACTTTCGTTTTTTTACTGCGCCCAATGATCGGACATCTGCACGAGTTTTACAATCTCTATGTACGGCACGATTTCCATTCAAATCTACACTAGACGTGGTCAACAAATTAGAAGCAAACCCAACCCCCATGCAGCGCCACCAACTTTGATGAGCCACGCAGTGCTCTTCACTTGCTTTTGCTTCGATATCTTTGATCGTCTCTGATTCGAGGTATGACAGGTGTCCCCGCACCTCTTGTGAATCTTCAATGTTCCTCACCACATAACTCCTCGTCCGTAACGCATCTCCCGTCGCTGTCGCAGCATATTAGCCCGTTAAGACAGTAGCCTGTTTCCTTGCAATCTGATAATCATTAGCAGGGGCGATAATTCCGGGAAAAGGAATCTGTGCTCAAAATACTTAGTTGATTTTGACATATTTGAATGGGGCAGGGTTACAGATGGCCAAGAATGTGTGACGTTTGTACGTTCGTGTATGTGTAACTATTGTATGCGTAACGTTTGTGTGTGTATCGTATCAATGTGTATCGTTTGTACGTAGAACATTTGTGTCTCGGCAAGCAAGTTCGTATGGTGACGCGGGCGAACGCTGACAGCCGGTTGAGGGAAGTCACGGGGATATTTTCGATATGTGTTATGCACAGCAGGTCAGGTCTAGAGGTAGGTGTCTACATTATCATGAATGCAACTCGATGTCACTGTGCCTGTTTCGAAGTCTACCTCTGTACATTCCATATCCAATTTCGAGGACGCTGTGGCCATGTCGGTTTTCATCACGGAAAAAGTTAAAAATTTCCATCACCGTCGTGGACAAATATTAGATATCGAACATTTTTTTCAATTTTGTTGAACATTATGTCCAATACGTGCGAAATAAGTGGGGACAACACCACGTAAACCGTCCGACCAGTATTTGAACAGTGTGAGGTTGGCTTTCCAGTGAAAGAGACCCGGAGGAGGCGATCAAAACTGCAATAGCGGGGGGGGGCGTTTGAAAGCTTGCTTTGTAGTTGCTCGGAGTGATTCGCGTGAGTGCCTCTCCTTTTCCTTGCGATCTTATGATTTCATTCTGTTGTCACTTTTCGAAGAATATGAATGCCCAGTGGGATTGTTAGCTCCGAGCGCGGCGCCGATATGATCTACTAACGTGGCTCTGTCAGGGACGTTCAAAGTCACTCGGGCGACAGGCTAAGAGACGGTAGAGAAAATGGCGGTACCCCCCCCCCTACCGTAGTGAAATACACGGTGACGGGTTTTGTAAGCGCCCCTGGCCAGTTAGAGGATCACGTATACGGTTTGTTGGTGTGGCGAAGTTCATGCCCCTAATACTTGGCGAGAGAGGAGGGCGTCAAGGAAATCATTCGCATGGGCGTGTGCTGTCGTAAGCAAATACGCATCTGCGGTGTGTGTCATGTGATCGACGTCGATAACGGCGGTAGTTCATCGTGCAGCTGTACAACGGTTACGTGATAGACTACCCGTCCACTACGTCACATAATTGAGTGCAGTGGAGGCAAATAATTGATATACCGAGCCCATATCGCTAGCACTAGGCTCAAGCCAGCGTTTGAAAGCGAGATTCTCCGGGGTAGGAGCCTTTCTATGAACCACACGATTGTCTCGTGGACAGAGATTTCTATTGACAATCACACAAACGATATATAATACGATGTACTTGCTGACTGCATCAGTAAAATAATCCTAGCGAATGAACTACTCAAGAGTAAGGGGTTGACCGCGTGCTCACTTGCAGGCTTCAGTCCCAATCGCCAACGGTTCGACGCTTGCCTCTAAATGTAGAGAGTAATCTCCGGTGGTGGATTACCCGGAGGCCACAAATGCTAGGCGCTTTACCATTTGAAGATTTGAGTTGTTCTATAATAGCCCCCCCCAATACCCTTCAGCGATCAGCGCTTTTTAAACCAACTTTCGGCCGTATCTCCTGAATGTCAGCGACCCTTGCCGTCCCGGCGGTCATCGCTCCGTAAGCTTTTGCAAACAATCAAAACTATGAAGATGACGATGTCATACCCCTCTTCCTCGTACCGAGAAGTCGTGAAACCTTCGTTAAAAAAATCGCATTCATTTTTTGGGGGGGGCAGTCGCAGAATCAGTCATTTAAGGAGGGCAACATTCGAGCATCAGGCCTCCGGTTGCTAAACCGAGAGGCGGTACCCACCCCCCA
>CALKLP010000317.1 GCA_937991965.1 uncultured Verrucomicrobiales bacterium | reverse complement strand
AAAAAAAAGAAGCCGGTTGCCGTACTAAAATGAAGTCAAAATATGCCCATTTTGGCCTATTTTTGAGATATTCTTTTGGGGATGATTGTGAGACTTTTCCGACAATTTCCATGAGAATTCGTGTTGAGCCCCTCGAAACCTCGCTCACAGACAACAATCTACGATGGGGCTTGCCCCCTAGAAGCCCCCCCCCCTACTGTCAGGATGGCGAGCTGTCAGAGGGCCGCCGTATTGCAAGTGCGGTGGAGGTTGCGCTGCTATTCCGCCGGGCAAGGTGCCGACACTTTTTTTGCCCCGCAAGTGTCTTGGTTTTTGTGTGGGGTACATATTATACTTGTTTTAGTATAGGGGGCAGCGACATGGATGCGTGTGGGTTGGGATAGGGTTCTACCGTTGTTTGGTTTACCCCGCAAGTGTCTTGGATTTAGTGTGGGTCCACGTCTTGGTATAGTGTAGGTTCACTATTCTGCTGGATTTAGTATGGGGAGATGCGACATGAATCGTTGAGTATAAGGGGTTGGTTTAGGTTGGGAATAATTCTAGGGGTGGTTTGGTGTTGTTTTTGGATGGTGCCCCCACCTCCCCCCGAGTGGAAAGTGGTCAACATACGGCCATTTTACCCTGACTACTTTTTTGTTAGCCGCTAGCACATGCAGGGCAGGTAGTGCGCGCAAGAAAGAAACAAAGATGTATTCCAACCCAAATTTACCCTCAAGATTTCAAAAATATTATCGCCGAAGACACCCGACAGCGTTTAAGGGCCCGTACAAACATACACAATGGGACAGAGGAAGTTACAGTATACATGCAATTTTATCGGGTCGTTTTTAAGAAACTCGTTTTTGGGTTTTTGTGTGTGATGTGCTGTTGCCGACCATCACCCTGCATCTGCCGTGCCGGGGTGGGCTTCATAGTAGGTAGCGCATCGTGATGCTGAACCACTGAGTGAGTGGTGGGTGTTTTTTTTCGCGCACGCTTGCTTGCGTGTGTCACTCACATCGGTCCGGGAGGCACACACTGGCACTAATCAACAGGTGAGGTGAACTCCACTTATGGTCAATCAAGTTCACGTCCGGTATATTCAAACCTGTGCGACTCACTGCGTCACATGATAGAACCATACATTCATTCGGGAGCACCAATATTATCATGCCAACTCTGACACCTAGCAATTCACTTCCCGCAATTAAATTTCTATGATATTTATTATATTGAACGCACACTCATGCGTGCATTTCATCATCATCGTGTACTTCATCAAGTTTGCCAGTGCAACCCTTTCTTTCCTGTTCAATCCTATATTTTCACTGTTGACGAATCCGCGGAGTGAGTTGCGCCGGGGGTGGTGGGCAGGGCCGCGGGTAGCTTGATTAAACCTCCCTGCAGAAATGAAAGTAAAATGAGAGCTTGGGCAGAGAAACAGAGTCGATATTAAATCAATGTGGTGCATTTGATGAATCATAAACAAACATACGTCTGTCTACCGTTTGTGTCATTACTTCCGATAGAGGTTCTGGGAAGTTCTCTCGGCCGCCGCGGCCGGCCCTGGTTGGACTTCCGTGAGGGTTAGGGTTGGGTGCGTTGGGCCGGATACAAACCCCTATCCTATTTTTTCATTCCACTCTGTGACCATGCATCGTTGTCCGAAATGAAACACGTAGTATCTGTCACTAACAACATGCTGCAAAGCTTAGTGTTTTATCGTTGTATCACCGTCTCCTGCATATTCATCTTCCTCCCTTAACCATATTCTCCTCCATTAGTTACATAAAATATCCTTTTCAGCGATCCATGACTTCTACTCCTCCACCAAAACTATGCCAAACAAAGTTCCTTTTCGACTGCGCGATCGATCGTGTATCTCTGAACCTTTTCTCCTCCCTGTTCACGTTGACAGCGCGAATTAACGACCACGCAACAAATGGAAAAACGTGGCTCACGTACGTGCAACAAGAATGCCATCAAATGACTTCACAACGGACAAATATATTCTTTCTCTCTCGTGGCTCTACAGTCCGTTACGTTTGGACGTCATACGCGATCCGCGCTCACCGGTCTTTGTTCGACCGGAGGGAGGGATGGAATGATTGGATTTCACGCTTGCTTATCGACGCACCCTTGGTGTGGGAGTTGACGCCATAGTGGTGCAAGGGACTCGAAAAGTTCTAACGTATAGGTAGAGAGCAGAGGAGTTGTATGTATGTCTCGTCGCCCGTATCCGGAGATCGTTTGATTCGTTGGGCACGGAGTGGAAAGAAGGAGAATTCAACAGCAAGGAATTTTGATCAGTTGCTGCTTGAACTCTACTACTCGTACTTGCACCTCTACTTATTTGTTTTTTCTACTTTGCGGATTGAAGATGATGTTCATTTTTCTTGCCTGTACATGTTTTTCTACTTCGGATTGTAGGTGTTCATTTTTCTTGCCCTTCAACTTTGGAAAGCAATGTTGTTGCAGAGTTTTCAGCGACGACATGGATTACACACATTCGACGTACAGTAATATTATTATTATTATTTTTGCCATCCGACAATTGCAGGTGATTCCACAAATATTTTACTCGACTTCACGATGCTAATGCTATTGATACATACATATACATACACCTGCGTAGATTACTCTCCGTACCAAGCAAATGTGTTCTCTAATGTTATCATGCTTCCACCAACAAGTCGGCGCAGGAGAGACAAATCGCCGAAAGAAACCATCTCCCGTCATACCTTCGCCGCCTCCCTGTCTCGAAGGAGATGTGTATCTACATACATACATAGGTGTGTCGCTGCCGGCAGAGAGCCCGCAGCGGCCGGTAGTAGTGTTGCAGCTGAAGGTTGGTCTCCTTGTTGTCGTGAGCGCGAATCGTAGTTTTCATGTGACAGCAGTCCCGCCTGCTGTTTCTCCACAACTCTTCGTTCTTTCTGTAGCGCTTCTCCAGCAGCCTCTCCTGCTCATCTCCACTGATGATATCCATACCAGCCACACCAAATTCGGATTTTTTATTTTTGGGACGAGAAGAGCACCGGATATAGGCTGAAAGTCAGCGTGTGACCTCGGAAATTGACCTTGTTAATTAAGTTAATTACCGGATGATGAGCAGAGATTGGTGTTGAGACAGAAGGAGGTCGGTCGTGCTGGATAGAGACGAGACTGGGATGGTTTTTAATGTGAAGACAGCAACAACAACAACAACAACAACGCACGCAATTGTAGTATCTGGTTCAGGCTGGCGGCGCTCGGCTGTCGTTGAA
>CALKLP010000316.1 GCA_937991965.1 uncultured Verrucomicrobiales bacterium | reverse complement strand
CTTCCTTCCCCCCGCCCCTTCGACCACTCCGCCTTCTCACTGGGTTAACCACGTACAGGATATACAGGATATACTGGTACATTCGCTCCAAAACCGTCACATTTGTCCCCGTAAAATAAATATAGTTTCCGCGCAGAGATTGAGTTGCCCCGCCTTCGCCTCCTGTTCAAACCCAGGCTCCCACGCCCATTAAACCTCCGCCCTCCCCTCACCAGTCATACTAATTACAGGATATACTATGCATTCCCTTCCACAGCTGTCAGATTTTCCCCCCCTCAAAAACGGGTTTTATTGTTTCCGCGCACAGACTGATTAGCGACGGGTTTAATAGTTTCCGCGCACAGACTGATTGACATTACCCTGTTAACCCTGGTACGAGCTACACTGTCGTTCCAAGCGGAGTCGCGACCTGTATCCTCAACGAGGACACATACCCGGTAATACGCGCGATCGGAGTATCACACACAGCTTGCAAACATGAGTTTCGACAAAATCTTCAATCTCACAGGTGGAATGCATTTATTTTGGGATAAGTGCTTGCTGCAGAAAACCAGATGCCATGTGGATGAAGTGGGAGCGGGGCGGAAAGTGACAAACGGGAGGTAATGAAAGTTAAACAGACTTAAATGATATGAAGCGGGCACAGACCTCTATATGCCTACACGAGCAGAAATCTTCGGAAATTTGCACGTTCTGGAGGTTAACTAACACATTGGCCGCCCGGATCTTTTGGGCGGTGGTCTGTTCGTGTTTGTGAGCCGAAAGCAATTCCTGGTCGAACTGAGGTGCGGGCGTAGACCTAACTCAAGCCCTAATCATGCCCCTGACCCCAAGCCAGACCCAAAACGGGCAAAAAACGCGGCTGTGACATTTTTTATTTCATGTTATTCCGATTTACGTTACACCGCATAGCCTTCCGTTAAATGTAGAGCGTAAGAAAAATCCTCCAAGATTCGGGCGGGCAAAATTATCTTCTGCGTTCAAGGTTGATATTTTGACTGAGATGCGGGCCGCAAAACGAACAGCAGAGCCGTTATGCGCGAATCACTGCAGGAGTTCCTGAGGCGTACCATACGTGCGTGTGCTAAGATTGGCACACGTGCCCACTTTCCCCGCCTCTCTCTGCGTCGGCCACTGCAATAACATCACCTCGGCTACATGAATTATATAACAATAAATTATCATCGTTGGAAAACCGATGTCCGCGGCTTTTCGTGTGATCAAAAAATAATCATCCACCATACCATACAGGCGCCGTGGTGTTTGGCTGTGTAGTCGCCGATCAGTCCAGATACCGTATTGTGTATACGGAGCCCCGTCGCAAACAGGGGACATCACGTGCGAAATGGGCGCAAAAAAAGTTTATTTCTGAGCAGATGAAAAAAAAAAAATGCTTGGCCTACAATGTATTAGACTAGTCTATACTCTGATGTTTTTTGCGATATTCGTGGAGTTGTACCCTTCACGGATGACACCGCCTCCCGTAATTTTGAGGGTTGTGGATGCTACACCGCACCATTAGTAAGGTAATCCCGGGAGACGTGGCGATCGTTCATATTTTGTACCTGGTACGATGATAATGGCGTTTAAAATCAATTTGTCCTTTGTTTGACTGCATGTTGTCACGGTTGGTCACTTTGGCAGGATCCCAGATATATTATAAAAAATGAAAATACACTCCAGCTGTGAGATCGAAGATTTCGTCGAAACTCCGATCGCGCGCATTACGAATTGTGTGTATACATAGTCGGAATCTTCTTCTCTGTCTGGGTTGACAACTACCACCGTGCAATTGGTACGGTGCAAGCAACACCCTAAACAGAAACCGTTATATATACTCGTATAAATTTTTTTTCACACTTCGGCTTTCCAGCTTCTGGACAAGCCGTGGTCACAGGTGTCGTCCCTTCCCCCTCCCCGGTTCTTGCCTTCAATTTTTATCGCGCATAGGGTTCAGCAATTCCACTGCTCGTCGATTTTTCATCGAGTGTTGCTAAGTGACGCTCTCGCGCTTTCCGCAGTGTCAAGTCGTGCACAAAAAAAGTCCCAACGAATTTGTACGAGTATGCACTCGGGGGGATTCGAACTCACGAAACTGACCTATATACCAGACTCGAGGATAACCTGATACGCCACCGGGGCGACCCCGGTTCATATAATGTGCACACCTTGACTTGTGGAGAGCGCGAGAGCGTAAGTTGGCAACTCTCGATGAAAATCGGGGAGCAATGGGATTGCTGAAGCCTATCCGCGATAAACGTTAAAGGCAAGAACCGGAAGGGAGAAGGGACGACAGCTGTAACTACGGCTTGCCCAGAAGCTGAAAAATAGAAGTGTAAAAAAAAAAATGAGTAGCCAGTGCAACCAACAAGGACCGGTTATTTGTAGCAACGGGGGTACTCTTATGCCGCAGTTTGATTTAGTTCCGTTTGCACATTGATGCCTTTTACTTGTGCTTCTTCCTCGTCTTTAAATATGTACAGGAGTGTGCTAATAGTTGGCAAAGGGTACAGTACACGACAGACGTTAAGAAGTTTAAAATTGTTCTCGTCCTCAAGTCGTACTCTCCTCTCAGACTTCATTCCGCTG
>CALKLP010000315.1 GCA_937991965.1 uncultured Verrucomicrobiales bacterium | reverse complement strand
GTTGGTCGAGATAGGTGTCTTCCCTACCCCACCCTTTGCTGAGTAGACGGCTATTTTCATAATTCAATCATTTAGGAGTAATCGTATTATCTTGCTATTTCGAGTTAACCGAATTAACGAATACAGCTAATTCACTCAGTTCTCTCTGTATAACTCAATATAGTGAAATACCGTGATGTTGCAAATTATTCTGCTAGCTTTCCTATTCCTGCTGTATCTCGCTATTTTGTTTATTCCGATATCTCATGCATATTTGCTATTTCGTGATAACCGAATTATTCGCGATAGCCAGCTATATCGATACATTGTATGAGCGTACAGGGAATCACCCTACCGGATAACTTGCGCTATCTTGCTATTTCGCGTTAACCGAATTAGCGTGCTGTATCGAATAACTTTCCCTGCAAACCCCAATACACGGGGCTTTAGTCACATAGCGATAGAAATACAGAATGACACGGAGTAGGGGAGGGGGCTTTGCTAGCCGTTCATTAAGGCTTCTAGCTTGGTGTCGAAGCTTGGGATATGTTCATTCAGCTCACTCGCAATCTGAGGACTAGAGAGTGATTTGATCAATTTCTTGATCATCGGTGTCTTGTTATCCCTGAGTTGGGCGAGCAGATCGACTTGTTCTTGCTCTGTCAGCGTAGCGATGTACTCCTCACGAAGCTGTTTTGAGTAGATCTTTCGCTTACTCTCTTGCTTTGTTTTTGCCTCGTTTTTTTGCTTTTCTCTCGCTGCCTCTTTCTTTTTCAACTGCTCTTCCGCTTTCTGCTTCTCGGTTTTATTCACCGTTGGCTGATAGTTCTCCTTGATCGCCTGGGTGAGAAAGCCAGTGACGGAGGAGCTAATACGTCCTGCTTCTAGCGCTTGTTGAGTCGCCTCGATGTTCTGAGTCAGCGTGTCATGCTCTGTTGATTGGATGATATGAATCGCCCCTTTATCACTCATTCCAAACTCTACAAGCTGGACGTAATGAGGGGTTTTACGTATATCCTCGTAATTATTTTTTTCTAAGGCAAGGGGAATCTGCTTGTTGGATTCAATCCTGAATCGGATATCACTGACCGCTCGACCTTGACGCTTAAACTCCGGCTCGATAGCGATGTCCGTTCCAACATATTTCTTCAATGAACCGTTGATTTCTTTGACCGCAGGCTTTAACACTTTGTTATTTAAGTGCTTGAATTCCTTATAATATTCTAAGTCATTGAGCCCTAAGAACTTCTTGAATTGTTCCAGGGTGTACCAATGGGTGTAGCAGTGCGAGCGCTTGGATAGGATGCCTTTGAATCGCGAACAAATCTCATAAATGGTCAGAGCATGGCCGGAATTAAAATTCTTCTGTATCTCCAGATTGATAACCCCGTAGAGCTCTGGGCTTGCGAATTTTTCGGCTAGGGCACGACTGTATTCGTAGGTACAGGTGCCTTTTTCGATCTCAACACTGGAGAGGAGGGTGGAGACTCCCCATTTTTTGGAGCCGTCTTCATTCAAAATATCCCACTCGATTCGGGCGGTTGCGAGGTTCCTAATAGCCTCTTTGAGGGCTTCAACGTTCTTGCTGTTAAATCCACACACCTCTGCGAGTGCATAAACATTGATGGAATGAACCCTCTCAGTCAGCAGTTCGTCATAGGCATTAAACAGCATCACGTTCGAGAGCTTTCGCTCAAGCAGTGACAATTTGCCGTTTGCATGTATGGCTGAAGAATGCTTCTTCAGCTCTTTTTTCTTTGCCACGTCGAGAGAGACTCACATAGACCTACGATAATGAAATACTGCGCCCAGTGTACTCATAGGTACCCTTTAGTCAATTTTTTTTGGGTACCTTTCGAGTGTTTTTTCTACGGCGTGTAAGAGGTACCTTTTGGGTGATTTCTCCAAAACCCCCATAAACGGGTACCTTTCAAAACTGTCTCGAAGGCCCTGCATGGGGTGCTCATACGGCGAAAGTGTGAACGGTATTTTCATTTTCCAGCTCATATGCCCCGTGCAAATGATGCTCAATAACCCCGGAGCCATACCTTCTCAAAATATGCCCCCGTGGCTATTCCCCCATAAACGGGTACCTTTCAGAAAAAAATGGCTCTATATCAATAACATAAGCAGTATTTTCAAAACCCCCATAAACGGGTACCTTTTTCCCCATAAACGGGTACCTTTCCCCCCATAAACGGGTACCTTTCAGAGCAAAAACCCCCATAAACGGGTACCTTTCCCCCCATAAACGGGTACCTTTGCATTTTCCAACCCCCTCTAAAAGCTTGATATAGAAAGAAAAATACACGTCTCCAAAAACGACAAAGTATTAAAACGTTGTTATTAAAAGACAACAAACATTTTGTTGTTGTTTTTCTTTTGGAAAAATCTCTCTTGAGAGTCCATCATTTCACTCGCTTCATTGATATCACTCAAGCATTTCACCAGATCAATAAAGCGAAGCAAAAAAGAAGGCCTGTGCGCTTTTTTTCACGCCGTCTAGGGTAAAGGGTGGGGCGACACCCTAAAAGAGCGTATAACCCCCTTAGAATTCGAAATAGCCCCATATTTCAACAAAGCCCAAGCCCTTGATGTCAGCGGATGGTCAGATCATCAAGTGTTCGTCCGGTGGCGAGTTGCTCGATAACCCACTTCGGTTTGCGGCCTGTACCAGTCCAAGTCTGTGATTCATTGTCTGGATTGCGATACTTCACGGCTCGTTTTGGTGTTGAGCGTTTTTTCGTACTCGTTCCCACAAGCTCTTCAAAGTCGAGCCCGAGTGATTCCGCTTTTTGTCGAAACTCGCTCAGAAGATTGTCTTTGGCTTCTTTGCGTCTTTGGACAATGAGGCGATCAATTTCGTCTCGGCTTTTTAATAATTCATCCAATGAAAGATGAGTGAAGTTACTCATATCGGTAGTTCCCAAAAGTGTTTACTTCGTTGATTGCCACATAGCGGAATAGTCCGTGTATCCCAGGTACTGCTTTGATTCATCCGAGACAGTGCCCGCCGATAGCTGATGCTGAAAATCACGGGTCGCTTTTTGTCACGCCGTATCGTTATCCATCATAAGGTAAACGGTCGAAATGTTGTGTGCATTGAGGGTTTCAATCGCATCTCAAACCGCCGCTATTCCATTCAAAATGATGTATCCCGATTCTGGAAGATTCCCTTCGTTTCGCGTTGCGAATGCGAGGAAATCAAAAAATCCCTCAAACACGTATGCCGAATCATATTGGGAGAGCTGGAAGCTCGTGATCGACTTTCTCGAGCCGACCATTCCTTTGAAAAAACGATTGCGCACTTCGTAATCTCAAGCGTCATTTTCAAAGCCAAGGGCAATCAATCGTTTTCCGTTTCCCGTGGAGTAATGCACCTGCACTAGGTACTGGTTGTACACCTCGGAAGAGATACGGCGTTCAGCAAGATACTGCTTGAGAGGGAAGTATCGGATGGGCTGTGTTCCGAGTAAGAGGAGGGGACCGCTAGCGTTTTTTGGCAGACGGATTTCTGATTGTCTTTGGCTGTGTGCCAAAGAAGCAAAAGAGCCAGATTCAAGAATCTGTAAGGCACTTCGAATACTGGTGTTTTGGAGGTCACAAACGAGTTTGATTCCGTCGCCCCCCATTGCCAAACCAAAGTCGTACCGAGTATTGAGTTGTGTATTAACCTTGAACGATGCCGTTTTCTCTTGACGAAAGGGACTGATATACCAAAGCGCACCGACTGCGGATTTTGTCGGCTTGTGTCAGAGCTTTCCGATGATGTGTTCGACTGGGATCGTTTTAGCTTGTTTTATATTCATAGGTGGAAGCAATATGGTTCTTGGTTTTTCTAGTACTACTTTCGATTCTTGTAAACATCTCAGCGTAACTTTGCATCAAAGTAAAAGATGATTTCCTTGCTTTCCAGTACACGGTACAAAATACGATAGTCTCCGATTCTGATACGAAACTGATTCGAGATTCAAACCATGCTTTTGACATTAGAAAGAAGCGGGTAGGGACTTTGAGTGATTTTCTCGGCGAGTTCGATGAGCTTTGCTCATTCGCTCGGATGGAGCTGTACAAACTTTTGCACTTTTTTGTGAAACTTTGCTTGGTACATACTTACTGAGATTTTAGAAGATCTTTCATTTCTTCCAGGCTCACGGTTTCACCATTCTCCAAATCATTCATGGCTTCTTGAAACGCAGCTTCATCTTCTTTGGTATGAATGCAGTCGAACATATCAATTGAAACCTTTCCCGTATTTACAGCGTTTGTCATGAGCATCTGCATTAAGTTACTGGGATTCGTTCACATAGCAGTTGCTACTTCTTTGAAGGCCTTTTTCAAGGACGCATCAACAGAAATGTTCATGGTAGTTTTCATGGAATGGAAGGATTAAAAAAATACGTGATATATCCATATTACGTATATCGAAAAGAAATCAAAGTTTTGTCTTTTGATTATCAGAATTACTGGAATTGTGTGAGCGCTTGATGAGTTCCACGAGCTTCCATGGTATGAGCAAGCATGTCTTGTTGGATGAGCTTCGCAAGATACGAAATGGTATCGATATCTTTTGATCTTAAATAGTTCTCAACCGTTTCATCGACTTCAATTGAAAGAGTGAGCATTGGCGTATAGCTACAAAGTAATATATTTATTGTATGTATTTTGTGTATAAACGCAAAAGAAAGTGAGGTGAATTTGACAGCTTTTTTGCTCCCGTTGAGAGAATTGTAATGTCATAAAGTGAGCGAGTGTAATCGTTCAATCAGCGAAGTAAAATACCGATTTTCTACCGAAAATAACGGTTTTGTGACTTCACCAATTTCTCGATTTTTTGCTATAGCACTTTATTACATAATTATAGAAAAATGGATTTATACAAAGATGATCTGGTTACCGCTGGAATACCAAATTTACGCGGACAAGAAGAGGTACCTTTAGAGAAGATCGCGATTTACGGACATGTTCGGATTGTCTGATTGGAGGGTGGGGAGTATCACGCTTTTATAACGGAGCTGGACTCGGCGACAAATACTGCTTTTGGATACGTTTCATGGCAAGCGAACGAATGGGGATACATCAATCTCGATGAACTTCAGAATCTTCCTATTCTTTTACTGGAAACGTTTTACTGAGGACATTACTCGTATCAGGACATGATGCAGTGTCTCAAGAAACACCAAAAAATATAGAAAGGGGAGACTTCTCTCCCTTTTTTTGTGTGCTGAGTACGTTTTGGTCAGACGTAACAAAGTCGCGTAATCGTAATCGTTTGCTATCAAATTCAATAACCGATTTTTTCAAAATAGCGGTTCTTTGAGTTCGATATCTCCACGATTGGATCATGCGTACTTTATTCGTTAATTATTATGATATGTGTGTAAAAGACAGCGTGTTTTGTGAGATTTTGGATTGTGGAACCCTAGATTTGGACTACTTGGTGAAACTCATTGATAGAAATGACATCATCGTTGATGAGCTAGAATTCTATAACTTTTGAGATATAGCGATTAACAGGCGGATATTGCCGTGTTTGTGCTGGATTGCTCAAAATTTTCTCGATGAATACCTGGAGGAAATCGAAGCACTTAATGTCACTCATCATGAGTATGACTGGTTTGTGAATAGCATTGACTCACATCTATGGTTCGAGGATGAGCGCTTACAAGCTCTTTTTGAAACGAAAGGCTATTACATATAGCCTTTTGTTTTTATCTCATGATTCATGGCCACTATTTTTTTCTTTCCCCCGCACGCTTTCAAAATTGACTTGAATTCGAAATTCATATAATACTTCGGTTAGGGTGGAACCCGACGTGAGGAGGGTGCAAGATTGCAATTGGGTGCCTCACATTAAAATGTATCGGCTGCCAAAAGCATCTTGCTCAGGGAGACAACCCTAAGAACCCCGTTTAAGGGCTGGTTGCACTGCCCCTAAAAACCCCACGGCTTAACTGATTGCGCACATGGATAGAAAAGACTACGACGCTGATTATCAGCGCCAGTATTCAAAGCGAGTGAAACGCGTGAAACTCACGCTTTCTCTCGATGAATACGCAGAGCTGGACGCTCTGGCATCCTCACTCGACATTCCCCCAGCTCAACTGGCAAAACGTTTAACGTTTGCCATGCTTCGAGGGGAAAAGCTCGTCGATGATGCAACTCGATCTGAGCTGCAGCATTTTTCAACGCTGCTGCGCAATATCTCCTCAAACGTAAACCAAATTGCCAAACACTCAAATCGAACAAAGCAAGTGCTCGATGACGCGAATCTCTTCGTGCATTTGAAAAAGCTCGAAAGCCTCGTCATTGATTTCGTAAAGACTGGAAAAGCACCCCTATGATAATTAAGTCAATGAGCCGAAAGGAGGGCTCATTTTCTCAATTACTGAATTACATGGAAAAAGGCTCCAGTGGGGAGAGGGCGCCCGTATTTCAAAACCTTCATGGTGGAACATTCGAGGAGCAGATTCGAGCATTTGAAGAGAATGCTGAATTGCTTCAAAAACGAAAAAATGGCGTTGTTCTGTACCACGAAATTCTTTCGTTTAAAAATAATGACACTCTCGACTTTGCTGACAAAGCCGAGAAGCTTCAAGAGATAGCCAGTGAGTATTTGCGCAGACGATCCAAACACTCTCTTGCGTACGGTGTGATTCATGAGGATAAATCCCATCATACCCATGTTCATTTATGTATTAGCTCGAATGCACTGGGTGAATCAAAACGTGTCAGACAATCGAAAGCCCAGTTTCAGAAACTGAAAATAGACTTTGAAAAGTTCGTACTGGAACAGTATCCAGAACTGGGACAAAACGTCACGATAGATAAGGAAAAAGAAACAACCCATACCCGAAAAGGCGGGGAGCTGAAACGACGTACCGGAAAACTCAGCCAGAAAGAAAAAACGATAGCGCGATTTCGTTCTATTTTTGAACAGTCAATGAGTAAAGAGGCGTTCTTTTCTCATATGGCAGAGCAAAAACTCGAAGTCTATACCCGAGGTAACACGGTCGGCTTTCAAGACCTTGCAACAGGGCGAAAGTACCGTCTCAAAACATTAGGACTCGATACGGAGTTTTCCCACCTTTCAGATCGATTAGACCTTGAAGGGAAACGCCAGGTCATCGATTATGGCAGTGTAAAAGGACAGCGCGAATCTATCGGTGGTTTGGCTGGTACAGAATCCGCAGAAACACCACCAATATCTCAGGAGGACAGCGTGAAAAACCCCTTCAAACGAACGGAACCGGTGACTGAAAAACAAAATGCAGGGGCAGATGTTGAGGATCCATCTTCACCTACCATTTCTGATGGGGCCGAAAACAAAGAAAAGAAGTTTGGGCGCTTTGGAACCTTGAAAGAATGGGTGACAGGAGACTTTACAGAACGGACTGAATACCAAAAGAAACAATCTCGTATTGATGAAGAAGCAAAACGCCAAGCAAGATACGATGCTCGATATAGTGCGAAACGAGAAGCGGAAAAACAGGCCCAGGAAACCGCTCGACAAGAACGTGAGAAAGAAACTCAATTCTCCCGCGTTCAACAATCTACCAAGGAGCGCGTGAGACGCTCGGCTATTTCAGCCGAGGTCGAGGCGCGTAAAAAGAGATTCAACGATGCAAGGGATACAAAAGGGCGCGATACATCGAAAGACAAAGATGGTCCAGACAGATGAGCGTGATCGATACAGCGATTGATTCAGAATATACGCCTTCAAGTTTTTGGGTTTGTGGCACAAATAGATATCCGCATACTGAAAAGAAAGCTTCTCTTTTACCAAGCGCGTTTTAAGAACGATTGACCCAATAGAGATGTCAGCTAATCGCTAGGATTCTATGCGGGTTTGCTATACCAAGTGCCACGAGCTTTGCCGTGACGAACCAGGAAGCCTTTATCAACGAGCTCTGCCAATCGGTTTTTAATCGTTGGTCGGCTGATATTGGTAATAAATTTCGAGGCGTCATTGATGGTTATACGGTGATGATTTTCAACGTATTCCAAAATGAGTTGGCTTTCAAACGGGAGGTCAGGGTGTTGAGGGTGGTTTTCGATTTTCTGAGCTAAATGATCTTTCTGCCGTTTTAAGGTATTGAGAAAGAAACTCAACCACGGCAACCAGTCGGTTGTGTCAGCTTGCAATGTTCGTTGAGTCTTTTGAAGGGCAAGGTAATAGGATTCTTTGTTCTTCTCGATGATGCTTTCAAGTGAAGAGTAGGGGATATAGCTATACCCACTTTTGAGTAAGAGAAGACTCACCAATACGCGAGATAGACGACCGTTTCCATCTTGAAACGGATGGATCGCGAGAAAGACAACATTAAAAACTGCCGTCACTATAAGCGGGTGAAAGCTATTATCCTCAAGCGATTCTCGTGTCCATTGCAGTAGTTCTTGCATCTGTGAGGGGGTATCAAACGGACTCGTGGTTTCAAAGATGATTCCAAGGCTTTCCCCTTCCGGATCGAAGGCTTCGACGTTATTTGAATGCTTCTTATACTCGCCTGAGTGCCGTGTGTCTTTTTCTGAATGTCGTAGGAGTGAGGCATGGAGCTGTTTGACATAATTGTCTGTGATGGGGATGTTGGCGTAGTTTTGAAATACGGTGTCCATCACTTCTGCGTAGCCAGCGACTTCCTGCTCATCGCGCGTTAAGAATGAACGCTGATCGATACGACCTAACAGTGCTTCAATATCAGTGTTGCTCAGAGTAGAGCCCTCGATACGGGTCGATGAACCGATACTCTCGATGGTTGCCACGCGTTGCAGTTTCTCCAGTCGCTCAGGGTAGAGATTATTCTGCACGCGCCAGCTGCCTTTAAATTCATCCACTTCCGTGATGAGGCGGAGAAGCTCAGGGGTAATGAGAAGGGATCGTAAGTCCATTTTTAACCAATAAAGGGTTATATATTATCCAATATTATCCATAAATATCCAATAATCAACTTTTTCACCCGAGAGAACGGAGTCCGTCTTTCCTCGCTATAGAATGGTTTGAATCGCCTTGTTGATCGAATATGAAGAAAAAAACGCCCAAAATAGCCGATGCAGAGTTCCGTTTGCTCCTCAAGAAGTACAAATGCCCTGTTGCTCTTTATGAGGTCAAAACACGCTTTCTGGGGAATATTGCCAGTCCCAATTTGCATGTATCGCCTGCGAAAACCGTGCAGGATCTATGGGATGGAGAGCTACCGGAATTTGACGATCAAGCATCCGCGCAAGCCCTCTTTGATGCGCTTATCGGTGGTCTTTGGAATCAGTTAACACGTCACCAAAACCGGAGACATCCGTTCCACCTCACACGGATGAGTAAGCCGATGGATCATGCATCAGTCAAACGCTACTTGATTGTGCGTCAGGCTGAGATCGAGGGATTTGTGACGGGGCTGTATGGTGATGAGGAGATCGTCTATCTCCCCGAAAGAGCCCATGAAGCCTTGGAACACTTATCGAGTGTGCGTTCCTTTATTGAGGGTTTGGGGGGATTTCCAGACGAAGGAGATCCTGTGAAAACGGGGGATGAGCTCGTGCAACTGACCAAAATTGCCGAACAAGAAATGAATGCATTGATCTTAAGCTGTACTGAAAGTAGGCGAAAGGCGTTACAGAGCAAGAGTTTTGCGAAACCAACATTGCACTAGGTCAACGATCTCTTTGATATCAATTAAAATGAACTCTAAATAAATGGACGAAAGCAGTGGCTCATTGGGTTGAGCACACCTCGCAGTTTCTGGATTTGTTACACCGTGAGATATCCGTATACTGAAAAGAAAGTTACTCTTTTACCAAGCACGTTGTGGGCATGAAACACATCATAAGGACATGAATTCAGACCGTGAGTAAAATAATCGGTGATTCTTTTCGCTTGCTTGGAAAAGGCGCGTTAGTGCTTGCTCGTGGTCACGCCTTACGAAAAGAAGACGGGGCGCGTTTTTCGAATAAGAAAGAACAACGTGCGCTGTTTTCTCGCTCGAATACAGGGCTTCTTATCGACGGTGATTCCAAACGTATCAGTGAGAAAGATTCGTTTGAGCATGTAGCTGTTATAGCGAAACCAGGAGGTGGGAAAACCACCGCCTACATTATTCCCAATCTTCTCGACCGAGCGATGAAAGGCGACTCAGTTGTTACCCTTGATCCATCAGGGGAGCTCTTTGAAAAAACCAGCGCGTTTTTCATCAAGAAAGGCTACAAGGTTCAGCTCATTGATCCAATGAATACCGCTAGATCAGTTCAGTTTAATCCGTATTACGGACTTGGAATGAAAGAGTTGCAAGAGGTACGCTCTATTAGCTCTTCACTGGTACTGAGTCGTTACGGGAATGCGAAAGATCCGCTGTGGAATGATGGAGCAATAACACTGATTTCCTTCTTTGCGAAGTGTCTCGTTTTCCGAGGGGAGCCTCTCCATATCCCCGCTATTTACTCTTTGTTGTTGCGCTTTGGAGGAGATGGGAAATCCTTAGATGAATGGGTTGCTCAAGTGACTCACCCGAACAATCCTGATGATGAAAGTATTGCCGATGAGTGGTTTGGAATTATTAACACTCAGGAGAAGATGCTTGCCAGCTATGCAACGATAGCAAAAACCGCGTTGAACTCAGTGTCAGACGAATCCTTAAAATGGCTGTTGTCAGATAACGATGTAGATTTTAAGGATTATCGTCGTGAGAAAACGGTTCTCTATATTTCTTTCCCTGCTCATAAGCAGGAGGACTATCAGTTTCTCATTGACGTACTGTACGTTCGCATGTTTTCAAGCTTAATGGAGCAGTTGCCCACAAAACGTGATTTGAATGTGTACTGTCTATTGGATGAGTTTGGGAGTTCCTACATTAAAGACTTTCAATCGGTGATTAACAATATTCGAAAGTACCGTGTATCACTATCACTCGTGATGCAGTCAATCGCGCAACTCAGGGCAAAGTATGGTTTTCATAGTGATGCGATCAAGGGTGGAATTGGATCCTATGTTGTCTTTGCTGGTGCGGATATTGTCACCGCAGACGAGATATCCAAAACCATTGGCAAGAAAGAGATCATCGAGCGGAATGAATTTACTCAGATCGTAAAATCGCGTCGAGAATCAAACCTTTTGAACCCAGATCAAATACGTACGCTCGGCGATAGGCAAGCAGTGTTCTTATCCAAGAATCGCTATGCCCTGATTCTCGATTTTGTGCCGTATTGGGACAATCGTAAATATAAGCGTGTCACGAACGGCTAATGAGCGATCTACTTCCTTCACTCACTATGACAATAGTGTGTTCAATACTGGGTTTTGGTTTTGCGTACATGTTCTATTCCCTGACGGCGCGAGAGAAAGGGCGTTTTTTTCCTACTGTTGCTTTGCTCTTGGTCTTGTTGTTTGTCTTTTCAAACTATGCAATAAATCGGCATTTATTCGACCCTAAAATGTTGGGCGTTTTTTTGCTGGCTATGTTCATTGGGCTATCGAGTGTGCCTCTCGATGATTGAGGAATTTGTCCAGTGGTTTCATAGCTATGTGAGCTATTACTTTAGCGATATCGTCCTGTTTCTTCTGATAGGTTATGTGTTTATTCGCTGTCGCTCGATTGGCTATGCGTACAGTGCTGTAGTTGTATTGGCGCTTATTTTTATATCCTATGTTGGAGGCTACGCGATGCCACAACGTGATATCGCGATAGTCATATTCCTGGGAACTGTAGCCGGTGGTTGGCGTTACCTGCTTCAGTCATATTCATTTATAGGTTCACCGTTTAGGATTGTTCGGAGCTACTTCTCTCAGCGACGTTTCCGAAAGGTTTATCAAGAGGAGTTTGTCCGAGAAGAAGCTAGACAGAGAGCAAAGGGGTCAAAATCTGCAAAGAGTCATCAGGGGGAGAGAGGGAACTACTCAAACAGAGATACAGACTCTCAAAAGCGCGATACACACGAAGAGCAACAAAGGCGTCAAGAAGAACGAAAAGAACGTTTTAAGCGTTCTCGCGCAAGTGACTCGCCGGGTACCAAAGCACCCCCGCAGTCACGCTCATCGCTTGAAATTCTCGGGCTCAGTGCGGGATATACGCAAGAAATGCTGAAAGAACGGTATATGAAACTTCGATCCCAGTATCACCCCGATAAGTTCAACAATATGAGCGATGCTGTAAAGAAGGAAATGAAGGCGGAATTTATTGCCGTAAAGCAGGCGTATGAGCTACTGAAGCAGTAGCTCAATTGTGATAACTCAATAGACTGATTAAGGAGTGCTATAGAGCGTTTTGACGCAGTTCCCAGGTTCGCAGTCGAGTAGTACCGAGTAATGCTTCTCGTACTTATCAATTTTGTCAGGGTCTTGATCAAGCAAAATAGGAAATATTCTGTATTTGTAGATTTCGAGCGCTGTTTCTCTATCGCCCATTTCCGCGAAGGTAAAGGCTGAGGTATCTAGAACGGTGAGACTGCTCGACCGGCGTAGATCGTTTGCTATATCTTTTAGATTCTCGTTTATAGGAATTCCCGACGCTAAATTTTGCCAAGTCGAAGCACTGAGCTCCTTTAGGCGTGTAAGCTCTGGATTATCCGTTTCAACTTCAACGTTGTTTTCTAATAACCATTTTTCCCGCTCAGCGTCTTGCCCTTTCTTATAGATGATGGTCGCACCAACGCCAATGCCAACTAAGGCGGTACCGACAAGAAATTTCTTAAGTTTTCCCGCCTGAGCCTGTGAACTCATAAGGCTGAGACTGAGAGCTATAGAGCAGAGTACTGGAGCCTTCATTGTTGTTTGAGCCTATCGTGTACGCAGTATTGATTATTACAGGTTTTGAGAAATTCATAAGCGTTAAGATATTTCTCCCTTTTAGCCGCTGATAAACTATCGAGTTTGGGAAGAATCTCTTGTTCGTAGATCTCTAGAGCCTTCTTCTTATGGAATTTGACGGCATACCCGTAAGCGCCTGTATCAGCCATGCTGACATTTCCTGAATAAGCAAGTTTGTCGAGGGTCGACCATGCCATTGGTTGACCATACTTCAGTTCATGCCATACCGCCTTATTAAGACTTTGCAGTTTCTCCATTTCAGTGCGGGGTTTTTGAGTTGCCAAAGAATACTCCCCGGAGCGCATCTTCATGCACGTTTCTGGTTTACAAACTTGTATGACTTCATAGGCATATCTGTAGTCAGCTTGTGCTTTTGCACTTTCAACGAGCGGGATATACGGAACGATTTTGTCTTTATAGACGCTAATCGCTTTGTTTTTTTGTCCCAAAAGCGCGTATCCGAATGCCGCAGTATCGGTCATGTGAATGATATTGCTCACTTCTAGATCAGCGATGAACTCCTTAAGACTGGGTTTTGAGAGATCGCCTTCTTCAAGCGCCTCCCAGACATAGTTGTTCATCTTCTTGAGTCGACTTGCCTCAGCTGAGCTGGGTGCCGCAGCGCCTCCGATCATGACACCAGCCCCAATCAGCGCCCCACCTTTGAGTGCTTTCGAGAGCCATCCAGCACTAGCAGTTGTAGTGGTGAAGGCAAGGCTGAGGAGGAGTATAAGGACGTACTTTTTCACGGTTTAAATTGCTCTAGGATTCTGAAAATACTGAAAAAATTACCACGCTCAATAGATAATTGCTAACCTATGTAACACTGTAAAAATCGCCCCTTGTTACAGAGCGATATGTTTTTTCAGTGAACACTATCTGCACAGCTTTGGTGGACGTCACAGCGTCCAACAAAAAATTGAAAAAAGCGCTTTTCCCAGTAGTATCTCGTTAGATAATTCTTAAACCGATAAGATGACAGAAGACCAAAAACAACGTCTGGAGCAACAGCTCTGGAAGATTGCCAATGAGCTAAGAGGAAAGATGGGAGCGGATGAATTTCGCGACTACATCCTAGGATTCATTTTCTACAAGTATCTGTCAGAGAAGCAACTGATTCACGCCAACCATCTCCTGGAAACCGAAGAGGTGAAAGAGTATGAGAAGGTTACGGACTCAGATGATATTGAGGCGATTCGAGAAGATTCACTGGAGAAGCTCGGGTATTTCTTGCGCCCCAATGAGCTTTTTTCCGCTATTACCAAGAAAGGGAACGCCGATGTAGAAGGGGAGAGTAATTTCATACTCGAAGACCTGCAAACGATTCTCAACAGTGTTGAGCAAAGCACGATGGGAACCGATAGTGAGGATGATTTCAACAAGCTCTTTGAAGACTTAGATCTGGCGAGTACCAAGCTCGGGCGTAGTCCAGAGGCTCGTAATACGCTCATAGCGAAGGTACTAAAGCATTTAGATGGAATTGATTTTGAGTTAGAACAGATTGATTCTGACGTGTTGGGTGATGCCTATGAGTATCTGATCGCGCAATTTGCGTCAGGGGCTGGGAAGAAAGCAGGGGAATTCTATACCCCTCAACAGGTGTCGAAGATACTCGCAAAGATCGTGACACAAGGAAAGAGCAAGATCAAAAATGCCTATGATCCTACCTGTGGATCAGGCTCATTGCTCCTTCGTATTGCTAAAGAAACGGAAGTAGGGGAGTTCTATGGTCAAGAACTCAACCGTACCACCTACAACCTTGCGCGTATGAACATGATCCTGCACGACGTGCACTTTAGTCGCTTCAATATCAAGCAGGATGACACGCTTGAACATCCTCAGCACTTAGAAGAGCGTTTCGAAGCGGTCGTAGCAAACCCTCCTTTTTCTGCGAAATGGAAAGGGAAAGACAATCCCCTCAATGAAACGGATGATCGTTTCAGTCAATACGGAAGACTTGCACCAGGAACAAAGGCAGACTTTGCGTTTCTCCAGCATATGATCTACCAACTTGCTGACAATGGGACTATGGCAATCGTCTTGCCTCATGGGGTGCTATTCAGAGGGGCAGCTGAAGAAGCGATACGTAAGTACATTATTAAAAAACAAAACTATCTTGATGCAGTTATCGGGCTTCCAGCAAATCTGTTTTATGGAACCAGTATTCCTGCTTGTATTTTGGTGCTCAAGAAGTGCCGAGTGGATGATGACAATATTTTCTTTATTGATGCTTCGCAGCACTTTGAGAAAGTAGGGAATCAAAATGCACTGACGAATGCGCATGTTGAGAAATTGCTCGATTCTTACGAGAAGCGTGAAACGATTGATAAATATGCCTACCGTGCACCTTTATCAGAAGTTGTTGAAAACGACTACAACCTGAATATCCCACGCTATGTGGATACCTTCGAGGAAGAAAAACCCGTTGATATAGAGGCAGTCGCTCAAGAGCTTAAAGAGCTAGAAACTGATATGAAGGAAACGGATCAGGTGATTGCTGGATTCTGTAAAGAGCTTGGGATATCAGCTCCGATTAGTTTATAAGGACGGGGATATGACAACAGCAATACAACGTGTTCCGAAGTTGAGGTTTCCTGAGTTTAGTGGGGAGTGGGATGTAGATAGTATTAAAGAACTGGGATTTGTAATCTCAGATGGAAATTACGGCGAGTTGTATCCTACATCAAATCAATTTATATCAGAGGGTGTTCCTTTTATTCGCGCAAATAATTTGAAGAGAGGGCAGGTGATATGGAATGATATGAGATACATATCCGAAGACTTGCATGAAGTTCTCACAAGTGGACATCTTGAAACAAATGATGTACTGGTAACGACTAGAGGTAATATTGGATTAGTAGCTTTAGTCGATAAAAAATTCGAAGGTGCAAATATAAATGCACAATTATGTTTAATAAGAAATAGTAGAACATGTGATCAACTCTTTCTATTTTACTACTTATCGAAGAGCACAAGTAAAAAGCAGTTTATTATGCTTACTACAGGTACTGCGCTAAAACAGTTGCCTAGAAAAAATTTACAAAAAGTAGTCGTTGGTTATTCAACTCTCCCAGAACAAAAAAAAATAGCCAGCTTCCTCAGCGAAGTCGATTCAAAGATCGAATTCCTTAGCAAGAAAAAATCCCTCCTCGAGCAATACAAGAAAGGCATGATGCAGAAGCTCTTTAGCCAAGAGATTCGTTTTAAGGATAATCAGGGGAATGAGTTTCCTGAGTGGAAGGAGAAAAGATTGGAGGATGTGAGCAAGATCAATCCAAAATCACGCGAGGTTCCAGAAGAGTTTCTATACATTGATTTAGAAAGTGTTTCGCAAGGAAAGCTTTCTGCCCCGAAGCATGAATGCCGAGACACGGCTCCAAGTCGAGCACAACGTTTGCTTCAAGCAGAAGACATACTTTTTCAGCTTGTACGTCCATACCAAAGAAACAACTATTTCTTTCCTGGAGGGGAAACGCATGTTGCCTCGACCGGATACGCTGTTCTGAGGGCAAAATGCTATCCGCAGTTTCTTTATCAAGCTGTCCATGAGGAGCGTTTCGTTAACCGAGTTCTCGAAAAATGTACTGGGACAAACTACCCCGCGATCAATTCAAATGATCTAGCATCAGTGCTGCTACCTATTCCACATCCCAAGGAACAACAAAAAATTGCAGATTTTCTATCTTCCCTCGACCGTAAGATTGAGCTAGTAGGTGATGAGTTAGAAAAAGCTCAAATCTTTAAGAAGGGACTCTTGCAACAGATGTTTGTATAACAATAAGAATATGACTAAAGAATATCGACGCATAGTACAAGGACGAAAGAACGCAAACGCTGAAGATGCAATCAATGGAGGGTGGATTGCGGCTGGATTTTTGTTTTTCGATCTGACAAATATGTTTATGGAGGATTGGCGTGATTTTAACGCTGAGATGATTCCAAAATTTCTAGAAGCAAATCCAGACAAGACAAAAGTGGCTGCAGGTTTAGCCTGTGGAATGCTCCACACTATTTGTAAAGGAACAAAAATCGGCGATATTGTGATGGTACCTGATGGGCATGGAAATTATCATTTTGGGGAGGTGACCGGACCATATTTCTATGACCCATCATATGAATTACCTCATAAACGACCTGTTAAGTGGTTAGATGTAGTAGTTCCAAAGACAGAACTTAGCGAGACATTGCAACGTTCTTTAGGATCTATCGGAACAGTATGTAACGTCACGAAATATGCTGATGAACTAGAAAGACTAATTGGCAAAACGTCCGAGCCACGTATCAT
>CALKLP010000314.1 GCA_937991965.1 uncultured Verrucomicrobiales bacterium | reverse complement strand
CGCCTGCACCATGCTTTCTTTTTGCTCGACTAGTTCGCGATCGATTTTGATGAGTTTGCTGTCTCCTGGAGCACCGTCAGCCGGTTCGACCTTGAGCGTTACAGTAGAATTCTTTTCTCCACGGATTAAGCTGACGACTTTATTCAAGGGCATGAAGAGGATGTCTACCATGTCACCATTAGATTTGGAATCGACTCCAATTATGCGATCATTGAGCTGGAGTTCTCCTTGCTTATCTGCGGGGCCGTTAGGAACAATTCCCTTGATCAGCGTGGAGCCGTCATCTTCGGCAGATAGAAGCGCGCCGATCCCGACGAGAGTGTTACCGATGTTGCTGCGGAATTCATCCGTTTCTCTTTTGCTATAGTAATCTGAGTGCGGGTCATAGGCTGCTGCTACGGTGCTGAAGAAGAAGTTGGCAATGTCTTCGTCATCAAAGTCAGTATAGGTTTTAAGGATGCGGTCATAACGCTTTTTAACCTTTTCGTAGGATCCCTCATCATCGAGGAAGCTTTCGGCATCCTTATCTAACTCGACGGCACGTTGCTTGATCGATTCACGGCGTAAGGTGTCTGCGAGAACCTCCGCTTTCGCGTGACGAGTCCAGAGTATTTTAGCTGCTTCTTCGTCGGCGGGCCACGGTTCATCCTCACGATTTATGATGATAGACTCGTCTGTGTCGAAGGTGAATTTCTCTTTTGCTAGGAGTTGGGTGGTGAAATGGACTCTTGCCTTCACTTGCTCGTAGAAGGTATTGTAGATATCTACGGCAGACTCGAGACTGTCTGCTTTTACGAGGAGGTTATCGAGTTCGGTAACGTATTTTTCTCTAATCGAGTCAATCTGCGGTTGGGTAAAGTAAATATGCTGTGGGTCAAGGAAGTCGATATAGTCCTCCAGAATACGCTCCGACATAGCATCATCGAAGGCGAGCTTTTCATAGTGACCATTTTGCAAGACAAAGACAATCTGCTGGCCAACATCGTTAAAATTCGTCTTTGCTTTACTCTCCGTAACTACGAGAAAAGTGAGCAGGAGCGGGAAAAGATGCCGAAATCGAAACATGTGAGTCATAATACAAACATTAAGCGATACATCAAACAGATTTACGCAGGTTTTTGCGATTTTTTTACCAATGTCACAATACACTCCAAATGGCGTGTTTGCGGGAACAGGTCGACGGGTTGCACATCGATGATTTCGTAGTTCGCTTTGTCGAAGAATTTGAGATCTCGCGCTTGGGTAGCAGGGTTGCATGAGATGTAAACAACTCTGGTGGGACCAAAGGTGAAAAGCTGATTGAGAAACTCTTCATTACATCCCTTACGTGGTGGGTCGATGAGGACAGTTGTCTCGCTCGCGGGGTAGGTGATTTCTTCAAAGATTTGCTCTGCAGAGGCGGTGAGGATCTTTGCGTTTTCAATGCTGTTAGACTTCGCATTATAGCGCGCCCAGTCTGCGCCCGTTTCTGATACTTCAACCATGGAAACTTCCTTAAAGTGCTTCGCGAGGGAGAGCCCGAAAAGTCCGGATCCACAATAGGCATCGATTAAGTAAGTTGAGCCAGCCATCGCTTGCTGACTGGCGTAGTTGACGAAGTCAGGGAGGATGAAAGGATTGTTCTGGAAAAAGTCGCCTGCGAGGAAGTTAAAGGTGAGTTCACCCACTTGCTCCGACATGATTTCACGGGGATTGTCAAAGACACGTTCTTCGTTAGCTCGTAAGAGGAGGGTAGCGCCTTTCTTGTAGGAACTCGCACGTTGATGCGCGCCCTCGCGAATGTGTGGGAGAGCGACGTTGATCGAGTCCATTGCGATTTTACATTGCTCGATGTCTACTAAAGCTTGGCGTGTTCCTTTTTTGAGGAACCCAATGTCTCGGATTTTTCCGTTCTTAGGTTTTTGGAAATGCGGAGTGATTTTAGAGCGGTAGTTCCACTGCTGGGGAGAGGGTAGGGGAGCATTGACAGTGTGGTTAATGTCTGCCAAGTGATTGAGAAGTTCGGCAACCTGTTGCCGCTTCCACTCTAGCTGGCGATCATACGCAACGTGCTGGTATTGACAGCCTCCACATTCACCGAAGTATTTACACTCAGGTTCGATGCGGTGAGGAGAAGCTTCAAGAACTTCTTCTAAATCGGCGTAGGAGCAGTTTTTATCATTCTTCCAGATCTTGATGCGCACTTTTTCTTGTGGAAGTGCGAAGGGGACGAAGATGACCCAACTGCGCTTTTCTTCCCCTTCTTCTTTTGGGGCTACAGGGATTTTGACTACTCCATCACCCAGATTAGATAGGGATTCGATCTCCACCTCGAGCTCGTGGTGGTAATCAAAAGGATAGTTATTAAAGGTCTTCGTTTTTCGCGCCATTATGACAGCATCCTAAGGAGTGAGAAAAAAAGTCCAGATAATTTTTGCCTGTGAGGCGTCAATTTTACTGAGCATCAGCACGAATCGTAGTTGCTTCATCTACTGCCTCATCAACAGTAGATGGTAGTGGGGCGGATCCGGTAGTTTGACTTTGAGTCGGAAGCTTATCGACTAAGTTAGGTGTGCGAAACCCTAGTTTGTTCTCAGATGATAAAAGGGGCTGAGTAGCTTGTGGAGTGGTCTCTTCTGCAAAGTCTGAGTCCTTAGGGATGGCGTCTGGATTAATTCTAACTGGAGTATCGTCTTGCTCTTCTACGACTAGCTCGGAGCTTAAAGCGCATGAGGCCATAAGCAAACAGATGAAAGAAGCGGAAAGTGGAATTACTTTAGTCATTTTGAAGAGGTCTCCTTACACCATGATTCGAATTAAAGAAAGCTTTTTTGCAAATTATACAAGGTTGTGCGCTCTTTTTGTAATTAAGATTTTTTATGAATATCTTGTTTATTTTTATCTAAGCTATGGTAGCGTATATATAGAACTTAAATCTGGGTAAGATTACCCGATACCAAATAAAGTAAACTATGCAAGTAACTGACGATAAACCAATAATCACACTCACCTTTAGAAACGAAACTGTAACTGATACTCTCCGAGACTATATTGAGAAGAAGATCGAATCTCTCAACTTTGATTATCCTAAAATTATCGAAGCAAAAGTAGTCCTCAGCGTTCATAAAGGGATTCATCATGCAGAGGTGATTCTCTACTGTGCAAACCATATTACCATCGACGCGAGCTCCAAGACCGATGATATGTATACCACGATTAATGAGACTATTTCAAAGATCTCTCGCCGTATGCGCAAGCAAAAGACGCGTCTACTCCGTAAGCAGAAGAGTTCAAAAGGTAATGACTTACGTAGCATCAGATACCTTGATGAAAAAATCTTTAATGAACTAGCTTTAGATCACCCAGAAGAAGCTGCCCATGACCCAGAGCCTGTCATTGTGCACAAGGAGAACTACAAGCTTAAGACGCTACTGAAAGAAGATGCTCTTATGGAGTTGGAGCTTAGCGATAGGCCTTTCTTACTCTTCAAGAATGCGCGTCGCGATGTACTACAGATTGTGTATCGCCGTGAAGATGGAGAGTATGCGCTCGTCCCTGTCCCTAGCGAAGACTAACCTAGAGTTGCAGCTTTCTCACTTTGCTCAAACGGATCATCTGATCCGTTTTTCTTTGCCCTTTTATAAAAATCGTTCTTTAATTTATCTAGCATGCTAAAACAGAAGATCAGAACCGTCTCGTCACTTACAGTTGGAGAGTTTTTCGCCTTACACAAGGATGCTTTAGATCTTGTGTTGGTTGGTGGTGAAATAGGCTTGAATCGAAAAATCGGCGAGCCTGCACCTAACCGTCCTGGATTAGCTTTGTCCGGGTTTATCACGTATTTTGCGCCCAAAAGGGTTCAGGTGTTTGGGAATTCAGAGGTGACCTATCTCATCCAGCTCGACCCAGAGGTCCGAAAGCAACGGATCGAAGAGTTATGCGATCAAAAAATTCCATGCATCGTTATTGCTCGTAATCGACGTGTTCCACAGGATGTCTTAGACGTCCTTGCGAAACGGAAAGTGGCGGTGTTTAAAACTCCCATGTTGACCATGAAATGCCTCAATAACATGACGTATTTGCTCGAGAAAGACTTTGCGAAATCTACGTCGCTTCATGGGTGCATGCTGGATTATCGAGGGATTGGAGTTCTCATCGTCGGGAAGAGCGGTTCTGGTAAGAGTGAGACCGCACTGGGTCTCTTAGAGCGTGGTGCTGCACTGGTAGCGGATGATCTTGTCCGTGTGAAGCAGCTTGGCAGAGAGCTCCACACTGAATGCGCGACCATAGCGCAAGGATTTATCGAGATGCGAGGAATCGGGATCATCAATGTTTCGAACCTTTATGGGCTAGGCGCGATTCGTCCAGAAAAGAGACTGGATCTCGTCGTAGAGCTGAAACCAGCGAGTGATCTCAACAATGTTGACCGTCTAGGGATGTCTCGGAAAACAGTGCAGGTGATTGATCAAGAGGTTCCTCTGATTGAGATCCCTGTTGCGGCAGGTCGAGACACGGCACGCCTCGTAGCGGTATCTTGTTTAGACATGCAGCTGCGTAAGCTCGGTTATGACATGGCATCCGAATTTAACGAACGCCTCCTAGCTAAGATGGAATCACAAGTTCCACCAAATTTTTAAGCGGTGAAGCGAATTCTGCGGAAGAGATATAATCCGACTAAGAGAGCAAGAATGTTTGGGCTTAACAGCGCGATACCGCGTACTAGCTGAGTTTCTCCTACACCCTCTACTCCTAGAAGGATTCCGAAGAAAAGCGCAGCTGTAACAATCCCCCATACAAAGCCATTGTTGTTTGCTCGCCTGTTGTTCTGTAAGCCCAGTGGCAAAGCGAGAATACTAAAGCTTAGGCACGACATGGATATTGAAATACGTGATACTAGCTCAGTAAAATAATCTAACTTGCTCTCCTTCTTATTAGCGTTTTTGAAGGGCCCGCTTAGAGCTTGGATGATTTCGTTGTTCGTTTTGTATTTTACCTTGTTAGAAGGTTTTCGCTTATTGATGGGGAGGACTAATGGGGAAATGACATCAGAATACATCGTTTCGGGTGGTTCATCACTCTTGTAGGTTTCCATATAGACGTTCTTGAGTGTGATAGAGACCTTATATGCAGTGCTGAAATCGAGTAAGGCTTTCTTGGCAAAAATATACGTTTCGGGTTCTCCAGTCGCCTTTGCGATCTTATACAAATGTAAATTCTTTATGGCTTCACCTTCGATACTCTCTGTATTAATCAGAAAATCATCCGCACCTAACATATCATTGAGTAGTCTTGGGGTCAGTTGCAGGCCATCAGAATCAGCTCCAGTTGATCCTAGCATTTCATTGATCTTTAGCCGAGAGGTAGGAGTTAACGTTCCTGAGGAATAATAAAGGAACGATGAACACAAGATCCCGAGTAAAATGATTGGGAAGGCAATCCGTCCATAACTGAGGCCAGCCATCCGGATCGAGACAATCTCATTGTTGGCGGAAAGTGTATTTACTGCCAGGAGCGCTGCAGTCAGAAAGGCCCATGGAAGCATGTAACTGAGCATGTAGGGAAACGTATGGAGCAGGAATTCAAACAGCAGACCAAAGCCTTGCATGTCACGAGAGAATATATGCTGAGTTTCCTTTAATACTTGTCCTGAGAGTGCTAGAAAGCTCATCGAAATTACGCCAATTAATGTAGCAATTACAATTTTCTTAAAGAGATAGCGGTCAAAAATGAGCATTTGATAACAGGAGAGCACAAATTCATTATTCCAATAAAGTGGTTGATACAAACTAATTTCAAATTTAATGTGTCGAAAATTAAAGATGTTCTGTCTAAATAATTAGAAACATTTTTGTTTTATTCTAATAACTAATCATATGTCATTACTTAACGAACTACTAGCGGAACACGGCGGAGAACTCACAGGAGTTTTGAAATCACAACTAGGAATCGATGATGCGCAGGCTCAAGGCGCGATCGAATCCGTAACCCCGATGGTTCTCAATGGCTTAAAATCTCAGCAAGAAAAAGGTGGTATGGAGGCCGTATCAGGACTTTTATCTTCTGTCGGAGGGGGGGAAGGATTACTCAGTAATCTTGGAGGACTTTCCAATATGCTCGGGGGCAGCGGAGGTGGTCAAAACCCACTAGAAGCTCTTCTCGGAGGCGGGTCAGTCCAGAGTGCAGCTACAAACGCTCTTGGTCAGAAGCTAGGTCTGGATGGTGGCAAAGCTGGATCGATTATGATGATGTTAGTTCCTGTTATTATGGGATTTTTACAGAAGAAGGGGCGTGAAGACGCTGCGACACCAGACCAAGCCACAGGAATCACTGCTATCCTCGACCGTGACGGAGATGGAAACGCGTTAGACGATATCGCAGGAATGATTCTCCGATCTAAAACCGGTGGCGGCGGAATGCTAGGTTCTATCGTTGGTGGCCTCCTAGGCGGTGGTCGCTAAAGTTATTTTTTCGTAGCGAAAATGAGAGGTGTTCTTTCACTTCAAAAAAGTGATTCACTTGGAGTTTGACTTCGGTGAATTGCTTTGTTTATTCATACATCACTAAAAAATCGGAATGTAGCGCAGTTTGGTAGCGCGTGCGTCTGGGGGACGTGAGGTCGCAGGTTCGAATCCTGTCATTCCGACCATTTCATTTTAATGAAATCACCCTGTCTGCGTGAGCAGACCTCAGGATGAGAACGCAGTTCGATTACGAGCGTAGCGAAAAAAGCCATAAGAGCGAAGCGCCAGGCAATCCTGTCATTCCGACCATTTCACATCTTTTTCTGAGTAAATCTACTGCGTTTTCCAAAGTGAACTTTACCCACAAGATTATTATTTAAATGCAAAAGACTTGAATTTAATCTCTAATTATATGTCTATAGTAAATAATGGGATTTACGTCCCGAATTTAATTATGAAACACACATTTATCACAATAATAGCTGCAGGAAGCACCATGCTTTTAAGTAACGCCCAAGATGTAGCCCCTAAAAAATCACCTCCATTTATTCCCTACACGATCGAA
This sequence comes from uncultured Verrucomicrobiales bacterium, assembly GCA_937991965.1. Lineage (GTDB taxonomy): Bacteria > Verrucomicrobiota > Verrucomicrobiia > Verrucomicrobiales > Akkermansiaceae > WTJZ01. The sequence goes on along the minus strand of CALKLP010000314.1, from coordinate 3,190 downwards.
GATATTGCTGCGTATGACGCTGACAAAGATGGTAAATTTTCAGAAAGCGAATATAAAACATTCAAGGCTGCCAAGAAAGCTTCTTTTCTTGAGAGCTATGATGCTGATAAAAGTGGAAAACTCGATGATGCAGAAAAAGAAATTGCTAAAAAAACTCTTTTGGCTCAAAGGCTTGAACAATTTGACACCGATAAGAATGGCGAGTTAGATTTGACCGAAAAAAAGGCAATGACGTTCAAGAAGTTTGATTTTGATGGTGATGGCAAGTTGTCTCCGACAGAGAGATACGTTGCAACACGTGGGAAAAAGGGAACGAACCCTTTTGAATAGTCTTCAGGATATACGCAGACAAATAATAACTGGCGTTCACATTATTGAACGCCTTTTTTATGCCTTGGCTTAACATAATCTGATGAAGTCTTTCACTGCCTGTGACCAGAGAAAGAGATAACCGAGAGGGGTGTAGGTAAATTTTTGGTTTTCGGTTTTGATGAGTTTTTTTGAGAGATTGTAGAGGGCTTGCTTTTCGAGCTCATCGCACCATTTTTTTGTGATTTCCTCAGGGTCGGGGAGTCTGAGTGAACATGGACTGGTGTTGTGTCTTGCAATAGCTTTCTCGTGCGTCTTTAGGATGGCGGGAATATGTTTTTCCTCGCAGGGGGCGTGTGACCAGCGGGAATTTGACGGGTGAATTAACGGGCAGGAAAAGGGATAGTTTGTAGTCTTGATGGTAGTGCCATCAGCCAATTCAGAGTGAAAGATGACGAAGGAGAAGGCGATTTTCTCCTGCTCACAAAGGCAGATGGATGCGACGGTATGATGTTCGGGGTGCCAGAGGAACCGATGATGTTGTTGAGCGTCAAGCCATTGCCAAGATTGTTCATCGATGTCATCGAAGCCTAGATCTTCGAGCTGTGACCGGTATGCACTAGCATGGGGGAAAAATGTTTCATCGACTTGCGCGAAGTTGTTCATGGGGCGAGGAGTTAACGGGTAACTCTCTGTTCTACGCTTTAGATAAATAAAGAAGAGAGGAAGTAGCGCCCAGAAGATGCCCGCAATCATGATCCCGATCCAACTATGTGTGACGGTGTAGCCGACATACCCCATGGCTCCTATGAAGGCGAAGGCTCCAAGTTTTTTGGGGAGGCGTCCCGCCGAGAGGCGTAGCCCAATCGCGAGTGAGAGCAGCGCGATGATGATAATGATGTCTCTCATTCCGTAAAAGTTTCTGTTGTTTGTGGGCGTGTAACTATGCAGTATAGAATAAAATAATGATATGTCTATTGAATCCTACTTAGAATATACTCCAGAAATCCCAGAAAGCACCTTTATCGCTTCCAGCGCTGATATTATCGGGCGTGTTACCATCGGGGAGAAAAGCAGTGTCTGGTATAATACAACGCTTAGAGGAGACATTAATGATATCCAAATCGGGAGTCAGACGAATGTTCAGGATAACGCAGTACTTCATAATGCAGATGATTACGCCTGCATTCTAGGGGATTTGGTGACGATTGGGCATTCCGCCGTTATTCATGCCTGTGAGATCAAGGATGAGGTTCTCGTAGGAATGGGGGCAGTGGTTCTCGATGGTTGTGTCATTGGGGAGCAATCGATCATTGGTGCGAATGCGCTGGTTACTGGTGGTACGATCATCCCTCCAGGCTCCCTCGTCCTTGGATCACCCGCCAAGGTCGTGAGAGAGTTAAGTGAGGAGGAGCGTGAGTCTGTGAAGGACTGGGCCTTAAAATACGTGAGAGAATCTCGGGTGTATCTAAAGCGTGATCAGGAGAAATCAGTATGAGTTTACTCAAGCTTGACATTATAGCCCTGATCCCGACTCGGGCAGGTTGTGCCATTTTTCTCAGTGATGGGGATAAGATGATTCAGTTTTATATAGAGAACAGCATTGGCCAAGCGATCAATGATCACATTAGTGGTGAGTCCTATGACCGTCCTGTGACTTATGATATTATTACCTCGCTCCTCAGCTCCTTAGGCGCACAGATGAAAAGTCTGATCATCGCTGACTATCAAGCCCAAGAGGGGGAGGACGGAATCTATTTCGCGAACATGGTTTGGGAGATGGAAAACGAAGTGCAGGGCCGAAAAATCGTTGAACTCGACTGCAGACCTAGTGATGCGATTGCGCTCGCTGTTCGGCAGGGCGTGGAAATCATGATTCACCGTGAGGTTTGGGAGCCTTTGGAGGATGAAAGTCAGCTACTGCGTGATCTGAAAAGTCAGATGGGAGACGGGACAATTGGTCCTTAGGTAGATTCCAACGGCCACGGAAACGTCAAATTCTGCAACTTCCGAACCTGCACACGCAATTCTTCTTTCTTTTTTAAAATAAGGTTGCTTGAGAGTGAGGCTAGGGACAACTTGTTGCTATGAATCAAGTTTTACAAGATCTCTTAATCCTCCAAGAACGAGACAGTAAGATCTTTCACGCAAAAGAAGACTTAGAGAAAATTCCTCTAGAAGCTGCTAAAATCAAAGAGGCTCTCGGTAATAAAATCAAGACTCTCGAGCAAGCGAAAGCAAATTACATGTCCGCCGAGAGTGCGGTCAAGCAAGTGGATCTAGATCGCCAAGTGCGCAAAGAAACAATCACAAAGCTCAAAATGCGCCAAGGTGAAACGAAGCGTAATGAGGAATACCAAATGTTGGAACATGAGGTTATTCGATATGGTAAGGAGATCGATGAGCTCGAGACTAAGGAGCTAGAGCTTATGGAGCAGGTGGATCAACGAAAGCTTGAGCGCGTAGCCGCGAATCAAGCAGTTCTCGATGAGAAGGAATTTGCGACACAGCTAAGTAAACAGCTCGTAGAACGGAAGAAAAACGCTGAACTAAAAATCACCGAGCTCCAAAAGGAACGTGAAACGTTAATTGCTAAAATCGATGATGAAGCACGCTCACTCTATGAGCGCATTCTCTCACGCCGGGAAGTAGATGCAGTCGTTTTGATTACCCCTTCTGGACAGTGCAAAGGGTGTAATATGAAGCTGCCACCAGCGACTTTACACCGTGTGATTTCGGACTCCGCACTCGTTCAATGCACTGAGTGCTCAAGAATTCTATATAATGCGTAGATTTTTGTTGCATTGTTAAGAATCCTTTATTACGTCTTTCGCCCCGCTAATCTTTAGTCCAGTAGAACCATGAATATCATTGATAAGAT